>CAUJCM010000003.1 GCA_963169655.1 Patescibacteria group bacterium
AATCTACAAAAGTAGAAATAATGTGATTATTACAAACTATCATCATATCCTACCTCGTCAATAATCTACAAAAGTAGAAATAAGGTGCTTATTACAAACAGTAGGATACTGTAAAGCATATTTTTTAATCTACAAAAGTAGAAATAAGGTGCTTATTACAAACTGTATTTAGAGATAAGAAAACGACTTAAAAAATCTACAAAAGTAGAAATAAGGTGCTTATTACAAACCTTACCTTTTGGAGTTCCCATTAACCAGATCTACAAAAGTAGAAATAAGGTGCTTATTACAAACGATGCATCTATAATTAAAAAAATGCAGTATGATCTACAAAAGTAGAAATAAGGTGCTTATTACAAACGTCAATTAGGTACAGCTGGAAACAGCAACATCTACAAAAGTAGAAATAAGGTGCTTATTACAAACTTAGGAAGGACACCGCTAATATCAATAAATCTACAAAAGTAGAAATAAGGTGCTTATTACAAACTAGTGTCGGTTCAATGGTTGCTACTACATCTACAAAAGTAGAAATAAGGTGCTTATTACAAACATCTTGCTGTAAAATGGACTGGCAACGAATCTACAAAAGTAGAAATAAGGTGCTTATTACAAACACGGATTTATAGGTAACACCACTGGAAATCTACAAAAGTAGAAATAAGGTGCTTATTACAAACGGTATTGATATGTTAAGTCAGAGTGAATCTACAAAAGTAGAAATAAGGTGCTTATTACAAACCAGCGACTCAGCTAACTGCTTGTAATAATCTACAAAAGTAGAAATAAGGTGCTTATTACAAACCAAATGAAAACAGCAATGCCAGCAGCTAAATCTACAAAAGTAGAAATAAGGTGCTTATTACAAACATATCACTTCACAAACACACTATGTTATATCTACAAAAGTAGAAATAAGGTGCTTATTACAAACGAAAAACTATCTTTGGAGACCGTTGCAATCTACAAAAGTAGAAATAAGGTGCTTATTACAAACCTATGGAAGAAGCAAAAGAAATCCTAGCATCTACAAAAGTAGAAATAAGGTGCTTATTACAAACTCTCTAAGTGTTGGGAATAAGCCAGAAAAGATACAAATAATCATCAAATGACTACGACTTTTTGGCTTATCTCCATATCTCAAATTCATTGAGACTAAGGTTTGTAAGTTTTTTGTTTGTAATGAGTAATATAAGCAATATTACTTCCACTTTAATACTTAAATTTGTTAATGAACAAAGAAGATCACATAAACAAAATTTCTAATTCTTCATTTGAAGCGTGACCATATCTCAATATTTTTTTATCACAATTTTCACATAATTTAAAGATATAAATACTATCCCCTATCCCAAAAAGTGGCTGAAATCTATTTTCAATCTCATTAATAATATTATTTAAAACTCTTGAACTATTTTTAATACGAAATACAGAATACTGAACTCTTACTCCATATTTACTTAAAAATTTAGAGAACTTTGTTCTCGTTTTATTATTTGAAATATCATAAGTCAAAATTAGCATAATTTAATAATTAAATTCTGGAAAATCTTTACTATCATTCAAAATTGCAAAATAAAATTTTTTCACATATTTAAAAATTTCTTCTTTATTCTTCATTAATTCTTCAGTAAATATTCGCAAATATTTTTCTTGATGATTAATCTTTAAATAATATCCTTTTTTAGTCTTCTTAAAATCACTCATTTTAACCCTCTTTAGCCCATAAGCTCTAAGTAAAGCTTTATCAATCAAACATCTAAAAGGCTCTTCTATATCACAAGTAAGTGATTTTCTCTGAAAGTATAATTGATGATAAATTCCTTTATAAGTATCAAAACCATGTAAAAGCAATAAGCAATCAATAAAATTAAATAATATAGTATAACCAATATCTAATAGTAAATTATTTATATCCATTTTTGTCCTTGGCAATCTCTTATACCAATCATAATTTTCAAATAAATTTTGAAAGTATGTCTTACTCAATACACCCTCAATTCCCATCAACTCATTTAAATCTACAGCTCTATCAATTTTTAATTGATATTCTTTAATTAATTTATGTTTACTCTTTTTATTAAAAAATTCTGGTCGATATTCTTTGATCAAAGACAATTGATTCTTAATTTTATTTAAAACCAATTTCCTTGCAAAAGTTAATTCATCTTTAAATTGATATTGTTTATATCTCAATAAATAATTCCCTTCTGCACTGGCATTAATACTCGCAAAAACTCTAAAAGAATATTTATTTGTCATAATAATCGCCGCACCATAACTTAAAAGTTTCTTAATTAAATAAGAAGTAATAGTAAAATCACCCATAATAAAAACTGCAAATAACCTTGAACAAGAAATTTTATTTAATAATTCACCTTCTTGATCATAAATCACTAAATTTTCATTTTTTACTTTCAAAGTACTGACTTTTTCTTCTTTATTTAACCCAATAAATACTATTTGTTTCTCTTTAAAATCAGGTAATTGCAACATAATTATCTACATAAAGATTTATAAATACACATTTTACATTTTTCTTCATTAATTGTAATTTTATCAGTCAGAATATTAAATTTTTTCATTTTATCTAAGGTATCTTCAAATTCTCGAATTTCTTTTTTATCAGGTAAATCAATTTTGTACACTTTATTGTCTTTCATCGAATATAAAGTTAAAAACTTAACTTCAAAACCCATTTCCTGTAAACAAAACATTTGGGCATAAAGTTGATATATATAACCCAAATAAATTCTTGAAATTTTATTTTTTCTTTCTATTAATTCTTTTTTTTCTGAATCATAAATATCTATTTTCCCAGCAATCTGATATTTATCACTATAAATCTCTATAGCCTGAATAATATTTTTCCTCGTAGAGTAAGTACCTTTTTCTACATTTTCATGTTTAATTTTTCCTTCAACTTGAAAAGTTGAGTGATAAGTTTTTTCATCAAAATTTTCAAATAAACTATGGAAATACAAAGACCGAGGACAGAAAATAAAGTCGTTAATCTTGGAAATTTGTATATATTCCTCCATAAATAATTAAAAAGGTATCCAATTATTATACATCAGATACCTAATTAAGTCAGTTTAAATAATAAGTAACTTACCTGATAATAAAATTATCCCATTCAACATTAGATACATATATATTATCCCATCTCATTTTTTCAGTACTTCCATTCTCTTCATAAAATTCAGATACTTTCTTCAAAATAATAATTCCTTTTCTAGCAATATTATAAGCACCATTCTCATCACCATTTTGAGGCAAATCATTCTGCTTTTTACGGCTATCAAAAAATGGTTCAACAGGTGACAAAATAAAATCATTCTCATTACCAGCTTTATCTTCTTCTGTATTTCTTATTTGACAAATTAAACCGAAATAAAAAACAAAATCTTTAAAAAACTTTTCATTTCCTTTGGTTTCAATATCTTTAATTTGTTCCAATATATTTTCATTATAATTAATTTTATAAGCATCAAAAAGTTCTCTAAACTTAACAGTTAAATCAGTGAAATGTTCATAACCGCCTTTATTATTATTTAAATTTTTATTCCATCTAAATCTCTCAACACTTGAACAAACAGTCCAAATAGTTTTATCAGCATATTCTTTAGACTTTACCAATTTCTTCAAATCATAAACAAATTCAAATCTATTTTTAACTCCATTAAATTTAATATCATCAAATAACAAAATATCTTTTTTAGCTTTATCTGCACTAGAATATTTTAAATATAAGTTTGGCCTCCAACCAGTTAAAGGATCGATTTTAGAAGTATATGAAGCCTGAGTATAAAAGATAATACCTGTTTGTTTCCCCATATCTTTGAAAGTACTAAAAGGAGCTGTCAATTGATAAGCTTTTAATAAATGACCAGCTTTATTTGGATCAGTTTCACCTTTATTTACTAAAAAATTTAATTTATCAATTAAAGCTTTTTCTAATTGTTGATAAATACTTTTTTCAATTCCACCTCGAATTTGTTTAAATCGCATATTTAAATCTTCCATCACAATAATTGCATTATATTCAATTGCTAAATCTGCCAATTTTCTAACAACTTGAGATATATATCCTTTTTTTAAATCTTTGATTTTTTCTACATCTTGCCAATCCTTTCTCGCCTGTTCTCTTTCTTCAGCTCTTTGTGTCAGTTTCTGATGATAATCAACACCATTAATAATATTCAATGAATCTGTTTCAAGAATTTTGCCTTTTTGATCTATTACAGAATAATAAGCTAAATGTTTCTCTCCTCTATCTATACCAATAATATTAATATTGGAATTATTAGCTAAATAATCATTAAGTTCTGAGTTAAAAGACCTTTTCCCTTCAGCATTTCGATTAAAAGTAATTGGTACATGAAAAAATATTTTATTTTCAGTATAACGTTTTTTATTTACAATAAGTCTTTTAAAATTCCTCTTTTCTTCTTCTTTCTTTAAAGACAAAGGTCTATAAAACAATTCCGCCTCTCCATTCAATTTCAAAGGGAAATTCAAATTAATATTTTGTTGTGAAAATAATTCGTTGAAATACATTGTATGTAAATTTTGTTTACCAGAACTATCTTTTGAAAAATCTTTATTATAAATTTGAAAAAGAAATAATTCTTCATTTTGATTTTTATCTTCAATATATTTTTCTGAAATTTTTTCAAACCAAATTTTGTAACCAGCACTATTTATATCCGTATAACAATCATTAATATTTTCATACTCATTAAATGGTTTCAAATGCGAATAGTCAAAATAAGCAGAACTCGGATAAGATTTCAAAAAATCAAAACAAAACTTTATCCAAGTTTCAAGAGAGTCTTTATATATATCCAGATTTCCCCCTAGTCTTAAATAGTCAATCTGAAATAATTTTATATAATTATTTTCATCTGAATTAGCAACTTCCCATCTATAAACAGATTTTAATAGATTTGTTTTCAAAAAAATCTTATTATTCATATCAAAAATTTTTTTAGTTATTACCAATGGTCGTAAAAACTCTCCAACGGCAGAGCCTCTTTCTAAAATAAAATCATCATCTCTATTTTTAAAATGTTCTATTACTTCCTTTAGTTGAGTTGTAGATTTAGGAATCATTGTTACTACATCTTTAGTAAATTTATAAACTAATTTTTCATAATAATTCTCATCTTTTTTCGGTTTAAATTGATCCTCATATTTATCAGTAAAAAGTTGATTATTTCCCTTTTTCATCACAGCTAAGTAATAATTTCCATCTTTTCTTAATATAATTGTATTATATGTAGTTTCTTTATTTTTATCCCAGCCTTGGGCTAAAGTAGGATTATCAAAATTCAATTTCCATTTATCTTCACTATAAGGCTTCTTAGTTAAATAATTTCTAATCTTATTGTAAGACTGAACTATCTGTTCATAAGCATTTTCATAAAATTTCAAATACCCATTTTCAGGATCTGTATAAAAAACATCTAAACAGTCATCAAATTCATTATTCCAACTTCTTTTCTTCTCAAGTGCAAAATATTTCCCTAATTGATAAATTTTTAAAACAATATCAGCATAATCTTTAATTATAAGTTTAGACTCTTTATCTAATTTAAAATCAACTAATAAACTAGATATCCTTTCTCTCGACGAATTAAAAGACCTTTCAATTATCTGATTATTATTAGAACGGTCAATTTCTAACAAAGATTTTAATTCATAACCTAAAATAGCTAAAAACTGGTCCCAAATAGGTTGTTGATCATCTCTCAACACTTTTTCTTCATAATAGCGGGCTTTCCAAAATTTATTTTTATCTACTAAGTTTTCTAAAGCAAATTTAACATCTAAAAGAGCAATAAAATCTGGGAAAGAGTATCCACCTTCTTTTTTCTTGGCAGAATTAGAAATAAATTTTTTATCTTTTAAAACTAAATATAATTGATCATCCAAACTACTTGTCTGATCTGTCCATCTATAAGAAATAGTATTATATGCTTCCTTAGTCAAAAAAATGCCAGATAAATCATAATCACCACTTTGAGAAACAAAATTATTTAATAAATTAGATAATAGTCTAATCTTTTCATTTGAATTAATATAAAAATCTTTAATAAAAATTGTAAACTCCTCTTCATTGGCAATCTCATCAATAAATTTTTCTTTCTCACTTAAAATCTGTTTATCTAATTTTTTTAAAAATGGAAGCTTCTCACCTTTATCATCTTGTCTATATTTATTAATAATTTCATTCACACCTCTAATCTTTTCACCATTTTCCAAGGTTTTACCTCCTAAAAAATCATTGTATCTATTAATTCCTTCTTGTAAAAAACATTGATTATAAAAATTAATTGAGAATATTTCATTAGCTTTAATTCCAAAAAACTTCTCAACTTCTTGAATATTAAGCTTTTCTTTAATAGTTTCATAAACTTCAATATTATCAGCAAATCTGTATAAGTTCTGATCTATAATTCTTGTTGCTAAAGCAGTTGAAGTTCCATCATCTTTATAAAAATTTTTTCTAGTTTCATTAAATTTATTAAAATATCCAGTAAACCCTTTCCATTGATCAAAAATAGAAAAAACTTCGCCAGTAGTTTCATCAATTAATAAAGTTTCTTTTTCTTCTCCGTATATTTCTCTCAAAATATCAAAAACTTTTTCATCAAATAAAATATCTATATTTTTATTTTTAAGATCAAGATGAGCAAAATTATTTTCAGACCATTCTTTACCATTACTATTAAAAAAACCTACTAAAGACTTTCTAAGACTTTTCATAACATCATCCAAATTCTTTTTTAAAGTTTTATCTTTTTTATCTAACCTAAATTTCTTAAAAACTTCATAAAACTGATCAAAATCCAATGATTTTCCTTGCAATGATTGATCAATAAATTGTCTATGTAATCTATCAAAATAAGGCTTAATCTGAATATAAGCCCTATGTCTATTATCATCCAATTGAACTACCTTATTATCTATCAACATTTGTTCAGTCTTTTCCCCCACTGGTTTTAATTCAAATCTCAAAGTTTTACTCAATGAATATTGATTTGTAAATTTATCAAACATAAAAATTTTGTTAATTTTTAACAATCCCATCATACAAAATCACTTTCAAACTCACAATATACTTTCTAGTAAATTTAATTATAATATTCACAAGATTTTACCAATTATATGCCAACTTCACAAAATCATAGCTTTGAAAATTGGGCCGAGTACCTCGAACTCAGCAAAAATAATCCTCCTTCCGCCTTACTTGAATCAGCAATACCACTTGTTTCTAATAGAGACCTTGCTTTAGATCTCGGAGCAGGAGCTTTAAGAGACACTAAATTCTTACTCTCTAGTGGTTTTAAAAAGGTTTTAGCAATAGATTCAGAAAAAGATATTCGTAAATATCGCAGTAAAATTCCAGCAAGTTCATTACAAATCAAAGTCACTCAATTTGAAAAACTCAAACTTCCAAAAAATACTTTTGATTTAATTAATGCTCAATTTTCTTTATCTTTCACAGAAAAAAGTCAATTTCCAAAATTAATAAATCAAATTAAAAATTCCCTTCAAGACAATGGTATTTTTTGTGCCAACTTTTTTGGAAATAAAGATAGTTGGAATTCAAACAAAAACTTCCTTCACCAGAATATGACTTTTCTAACTGAAAAAGCTCTATTAGAAAGTTTGGATGATTTAGAAATCCTTTATTTCAATGAAAAGTTTTTTAAAGGCAAAACAATAGATAATCTAGAGAAAAACTGGCATATTTTTGAAGTAATTGCTCTTAAAAACCCACATCAAAGAAAATCCAAAACTCACACAAAAAGAACAAAAATATAAACTTTTAAAATTCTGCTTTAAAGAGTATTTTAATCTATCAATTATTATTTAACCCACAAAATTATGGCTTTCACACTTCCCGATTTACCTTTTGATAATACTCAATTGGCACCTTTTTGTTCAAAAGAAACTTTCGAATATCATCATGGCAAACATCACGCAGGCTATGTAAACAAGTTAAACACCGCTGTACAAGGCTCAGAAATGGAAAATATGAATTTAGAAGAATTAATCAAAAAATCTTATCAAGAAAAGAATTTAGGAGTGTTTAACAATGCTGCACAACATTTTAATCACAGTTTCTTTTGGCAATGTATTAATCCATCCGCAAGTAAAACACCAGGTTCAAAAACACAAGAATTAATCAATCAAAGTTTTCAGTCTTTAGATAATTTCAAAGCTCAATTTTCAGACACAGCAGCTAAATTATTTGGTTCGGGATGGGCTTGGGTCGTTTTAAATAATGAACAAAAACTAGAAATCTTAGCATTAAAAGATGCAGATACACCAATTATCTTTGATAAAAAACCAATAATGACTTTGGATGTTTGGGAGCATGCTTATTATATCGATCACAGAAATGCTAGGCCAAATTATATCCAAGAATTTTGGCAATTCATCAATTGGGATAATATGGAAAAACTTTTAAGCTAAATATTTCCCCTCATTGAGGGGTATCAGCGAAGCTGATGAGGTGGATAACATCAAATTTAAAATAATTTTAACTAAGAATGTGTGACATAGCTTTAGCTCCGAAGCACATTCTTGGATAAAAGAGAAAGACGTAAATGATGAAAGAGAGACACCCCTCATAAAAATCGACTCATCTATTCTACTAAATAAATTTAAAATTTCAAAACTTTTGAAGTTACTATTTTACCTATTTAATTGCAAATTTTTACTTAGTAATTTTATTTGACTTATAAATTTAATCATTTAATAAACATATTTATCTAAATATGATTTTAAAACTAAAACCAAAAAGTCAAATACCTATTTTTCAGACTCAATAATATTTTTGACTAAATCACAATCAGAGAGGAAACATATATTAGACAAAAATTATTTCAATTATATTTTAACCACTTGATTTTTACAAAAATATTTACATAAATATACTTTGTTTTAAAAAACTTTTGCACAAAACTTAAACAATCACTTCAACATATAATACCTAAAAATTAAAGTCATAAAAATTTACTATATTCTACAAATAGAGTATAAAAGCAATATAAATTTAAAAATAAATAAGAAATATTAAATGAGTATTAAGAAAAAAGACAATTTATATAATTTAGTCAAAAGTTTAAACAAAAATGAAAAGAAATTCTTACGCGAATTTCTAAAGAGCCAATCACAAGACAAACAGTATTTATTACTTTTCAATAAAATTGATAAACAGTCAAAATCAAGAGAAGAGGATATTAAAAAACTTTTTGACAATAAATCAAAGCAATTGCCAGTTATTAAAAACTACCTAATAGAATTGATGCAAAAAATATTAGTAATTTTTCATCGAAATTCATCCAGCTTCAACATAATTCACAACAATTTCTTAAAAATTCAAATTTGCCTAGAAAAAGAGTTATATGACATAGCAGAATTCTTAATCAACAAAACTATAAAAATCTGTCAGCAAGAAAAATTACTTTATGAACTACTTCAAAGTTATCAATTTCAAAAAAAATTATTATTCAATACATTGTCCCCCGCTTCCGAAATTCTAAAAAAAGAAATCAATAAAATTACTGAAGAACAAAACCAATTACTTGAACAAATATACAATTTAAATATCTACCAATCATTACAAGCTTCTTTCTATGACCATTTTCATCAATCTACTGGCATCAATTCAACCTTATACACCGACTTACACAGGAACCCATTATTAATAAAAGACAGTGAAGCCAAAACTTTAGAAGCTCAATTAATTCAAGCAAAACTTAATATCAATTTGGCAATAATCAAAGATAAAAACTTAGATAAAGCCAATCAATTTGCCCAAAAAGGTATAAGATTAATTGAAATAACTCCGCATGGCATACAAAATTATATTCAAGAATATCTCTCTTTTCTTGAAGAACAAGCGCAAATACACAAGCTAAATAATAATTATTCTGAGCAAGCCCAAACTCTCTCCCAAATTAGAAATACACTTTCCAATCCCAAGTTAGACATTCAAAAGCCATATCTTCTACAATATATTATGCACTCTTTAATTGAAGAATTACAGCTATATAAAACAATTAAAGAAACAAATAAAGCTGAAAATCTCATTCGAATAATTCAATCAATAGACCCAATACTCAACTCACCTTCTTTAAAACAATGGAAAGCAGTATTGGGATATGAAATAGCCAAATTTTATTTTGAAGCTAATAGTTTAAATAAATCTCATCAACAAATTAAAGAAATTCTAAAATCAGATTATATTGAAAGGGAAACAGGCTATAAACTCAGCATTTTGCTTTTACTTTGCCAAATAGCCATACAACAAAAAAACAACCTATTACTAAATCAAACGCTCAAAAAATTAAAATTATTTTTTAAAGAAAATCAAAAACCAGGTCATCTCGAAAATCATCTTATTAATTTCCTAGAAAATTACCCTACTCTAAGCAATAATCCTCAAAAAAATTCTAAAATTCTTGAAAAATTAGAAATTATCAAAGCAAGTGCTAACAGAAAAACTTCTCAATATCTTGTTGAATTTTTACTATGGTTAAATAGCTATATCCAAAATCAATATGCCTTAAAATAATATTATTTATTCAAAAATTACTCCCTCCCTCCTCAATAAGTCTTTTTTCATCTCTACCCCATAAGCATAATTTCCCATTAAACCACTTTTTCGAATCACGCGATGGCAAGGAATAATAATTGGCAGAGGATTTCTTCCAACTGCACTAGCAACAGCTCTAACCGCACAAGGAAATCCAGCTCTTTCAGCCACCTCACTATAAGTCAAAACTTCTCCCTCTGGAATTTCTGACACAACTTTCCACACTGCAATTTCAAGTTTACTTCCATGCAAAACACAATCTATATACTCATTTTTAAAACTCCACTTAATCTTTTCCATTCAATTTATTTATAAATCACATAAACATACTCCTTCAATCAGCACATTAGACTTTTCCATACTAAATTCTGTATATTTATGATGATGATTTATTGGTAATTTAACTGATTTCTCAATATATAAAGCATTTTTATCTGGAATATCTTCAGAAATTTTAGACGCCACATTTACAGCTCCTCCTGCAATATCTTTTCCACCGTCATCAAGGTCAAAAATTAATACATCACCTCGACAAATACCAATTGCCACCTGATCATTCCCACGATTTAAAGTATCAAATAAATCTTCTGCAAACTCGATTGCTTCGCTATCACCATCTGCAACAAAAATTCCTAAATCACCGTTTGATTTAATCAACTCCACATTATATTTATCTGCAACTTCATGAATTATAGCATTTACTACAACCCAATCAGTGAGTTGATCCAAAAGTAATTTTTCCTCTCTATGATAAACCTTAACCAAAATTACAATTTTATTTTGATATAAATTCTGTAAAGCCAACTCAACATCTCGATTAACTCCCATCTGTTTAAGCATCAAAAAAAATTGTCTATTAAAAGGCAAAGGATATAATTGATTTTTTTCTAATTTTGAAAAATCAGGCAATATAAAACTTTCAAAAGCACTACCTAAATCATTATAATTTAAAGTATAAAAAGCTCTTTCAAACTCTTTTAAATCTTCTCGGTAAGTCAATTTTTCCAACCAATCTTCACTCAATTCTTTTTTTACAGATTCAGAAATTATAATTTCTTTTCCTGCAGTAAAATCTTCTGCTACCGCTTCCAAAAGTTCAGCTTCTTTACCAAACATATTTAAACCAATTCCCCAAAAAGTAGCTTTATGGATTCCCATTCCAACCTGTAATAAACCTTGATGAATAACTTTTTGAGCAGAAGCCATAGTATTTAATAAAGTGACAGCATCCACATCCTTATGGTCATAAAACATTTCAGAGTTATCTGCCGCCCAAATACCTACTCCTCTTCCCCCAATCTTTTTTCCCATTTCAAAAATAATTTCTTTAGGTTCACTTACAATTTTCATTACTTCTAAAAGCGGTCTTTCAGCAGTAAGCCTAGATAATCCTGCAGAATCAGTACTTACTAAATATCCAGTTTTCTCATAGGGTCTTAAAACATCTTCTTGAGATTGATCATTTTTTTTAGAATCCACCCACTTTTTAATAATATCCACAGGCACTGTACCTGCATAATCTTGTCTTAAATCTGCTAAAGATGTAATTATTTTTCTTTTTAAGTCCATATAGTTTATATTAATCTTGAGTTATTGTAATAAAAAGAAATAAAAATAAAAGTATTTTATGACATGGTTTATACTCACAATATTTTTAGCTTTCATTGAAGCAGTTGCTTCCGTTATTGGAAGATTTGCGCTCAAACATGAAACTAAAGATTCTGATTATGTTCCAACTTTATGGGGATTTTTTGCAGGTTTAATGTTTACCACCCCAGCTATAATAAAAGGCGCAATTTATTTTGATTTCAAATTATTTATTATTTGTTTTATCAGCGGAGCACTATATTTAACTGCAGAACATTATTATTTTAATGCTCTAAGTCGAGAAGAAGTTAGCCGTGTAATTCCTATTTTATCTATCAATCCAATCCTCATTCTCATTGGATCTACAATCTTTTTTCACGAATTTCACACAACCAGCCAATATTTTGGAATGTTTTTAATATTTATCGGTATTCTCATTCATTCATATAACAGAAAAAATAAAGGATTTATCAATATAGCAGCTCTAATTTTAGCATTAACTGCAGCCTTATTCTTTGCATCAAAAAGCCTATTCATTAAATATTTAGACTTAAATGGACATAGCCCTCTCAATATTCTTTTTTGGATGGGACTTAGTATTTTTGTCATTAATATTCCAATTATTATCAAAAAATTTCGCAAAACTAAAAAGCTCACTGCAAAATCACTTGGTAGTCTATCTCTAGCAGCATCATTTGAGGCTGCTGCTACTTTACTCTATACAGCCGCCATCAGTATTGGACCTGCAATTATAGTCGCCTTTTTAGACAGGCTTCAAATACTCTTCGTATTTATTATGTCTAGTTTAATTAATTTCTTTTATCCCAAAATACTTAAAGAAAAATTCATTAAAGCTGATTTTTTTCAAAAATTAATTGGAGTGCTCTCTATTTTAATTGGAAGCTACTTTTTAATTTAAGATAATCACACACCTACCTCACATTAAATTTGGAATAAAGTAGATAAAAATCTATACAATTAAAAACAGCCTGTCACAAAATTTAACATTAAAGTCTAAATTAATAACAGGCTGATCCTCAAAACTATGGAAAATTCAAATATGAATAAACTTCGTCAGAAGTGTTATCTTTCAAAAAAAGATTCAGCTCATCAACAAAATCCCTATAATCAGCGGCTTCAACTCCACTCGCCATAGCGAGCTCTTTGACAAATTTTGGCCAGTTTTTTACCCTTTCTTCAAATACTTGGGTACAATGTTTCACTCCTTCCTTCGACAAAAAACAAACTTCAGCCATCACCTTTGAATCATTCAAGAGCCAAATGGTCACAGTGGAAATTGACTTATCAACCTCCCACGGCTTCAAGCAACTTTTGTTTTCAGTCTTCACCACAATTTCTAGCGAGGGAAACTCTCCATATGGAGGGAAATTTGTTTCCAGCATATTTTCATTTTCCTTTCTTTGAGCACAAAACAATTTATAAAAATATTAGTTCACCTTGAACCAAGATCTCTATAAATATAATCTTGAGGGCAAAAATTTAAAACGATTTGTTTAAAAAGTCAATACATAATCAATTGGCTGGAATGTATTTACATCCCAGCCAATATTCAACTCAAAAAGTTAAGAAAATTGTAAGCAGTCGGTTCTATCAGAACCTCATTTGATATTCTTCTGTCACCTCCTCATGTTCATCATCATCCAGCCAGCACTCAAAAGTGACTGAAGGCACCTCTGAGTGAATCTCTTCCTTCAATTCTTCTTCCAACCACTCTTTGTGATTGAACTTCGCAGCAATGGACCGAAGGCCATGCTTTGACTCATCATCGTAAGGATCCCGACCAGCTCGTCCTCCTCTCTTCTTCGATGAAGAAGGGGGTGGAGGCACTGATGCAGAATTCAAGTCTACATCCGGAAGCAAGCCAATGAGTTGACCGCACTCATCGACACGGTCAAAGGCTTTCAAAGTCATCATCGTCGGATACAAACTGTAGCCAACTTTGGACTCCTTCATCGCCATAACAATCCCTTTTTCCATGAGAAAACGAACCTGCGCCTCAGTCAAATGAGGAGGATCACTGAATCCCCTTCTTGAGCCACGACGGCTCAAGAAGAAATGCCTCATCTTTTTCATCAGCTTTGGCTTCTCTTTGAAAGCCTTCATCACATTTTCCAGCACTTGCTGAAAATTATTTGAATTTAAGTCAACAGGAGACTTGTTTGCCATATTTTTCCTTTTTCTGAGATCCACGCAAGCAAATTAACTGCCACCATAGCAATTAACCAACACTTGAGTTGCATAAACTAAATCATAACTTAATAAATCCGTCAAGTAGCCTTACAAATCTTTTTACTATAATAAAAACAAAAAACAATTATAATCTTAAAAAATAATTAATATGAACTGGATTAACCCCATCATTTTTCAAATAGGACCTGTATCTATTCATTGGTATGGGTTAATGTATGTTTTAGCTTTTAGTTTTGCTTATTTATTTTTACAATATTCCAAAATTGGAAAAGCATTGAAGCTCAATAATACAGATAAAGATAATTTATTAATTAGTGCAATTCTAGGGATTATTCTTGGTGGAAGAATTGGTTATATTTTATTTTATAATTTCAATTATTATTCAAAAAATTGGACAAAAATATTTGCACTTTGGGAAGGTGGGCTTTCTTTTCATGGAGGATTAATTGGAGTAATCATTGCATTTTTGATTTATATTCATTTTCACAATAAAAAATCATCTAATAAAATTAATTTTTTAAAAATTACTGACATCACAGTCCTAATCGCACCTATTGGCATCTTTCTTGGAAGAATTGGTAATTTTATTAATGGAGAATTGTATGGGAGAATCAACAAAACCAATAGTTTTTGTTTAAATTTTCCAACTGAACCATTAAATTGTCGTTACCCATCTCAATTGTTTGAAGCCTTTGGAGAAGGTTTAATCCTTTTTATTATCCTTTATTTAATCAGTAAAAAAACTACTAAACCTGGTGTGTTAAGTAGTTTATTTTTACTATTTTATGGGTTAATCCGATTTATTATTGAGTACTTTCGAGAACCAGATTCACAAATTGGCTATATTTTAGGACAAGAAGGGTTTTTAAAAGGTTTATCTCTAGGGCAAATCCTTTCTTTATTAACCGCAATTACTGGATTTGTACTTGTATTAAAATTTATAAAAAAATTTAAAAACTAAATGTTTTTATTCTTTCTTTTTTAATTTTTCCTGTGTTCTAAGTTTTGCATCACTTAAAGCCTTAGCAAGTCTATCCATATTTACAGCAATAGACATAGAAGCTGCCATTCTATCCGCCTCATCTAAATCTTTTGGTAAGGCATCATTAGCTTTTTTAACCAAATCATCTAAATTTTTTTTAGCATACTTATCTGGGTCAGTTTTTACATCTTGTTCTACAGCACTAATAGCTTTGTCTGCATAATCAGGAGAATTTCCTCCTGCTTCAGGTGCCCATTTCATTATATTTTGATAATTTTTAATATTTTTTATAAGTTAAATAATAATATAAAATCACAAATTTTTTAATAAAGTTTCCGCTTCATTTAAATCTTGCTCCCTTTCCTTATTTTCTTTCTCTTTTCTTTCTTTCACTACTTTTACTTTAGAATCTTTAATAATAACTTCAATCTCTTGATTCATTTCACTATATGCCTTATCTGCTAAAGTTAATTCTTCTTCAAACACCTCAATATAAAAATCACGATCCTTACCTTCAGAATGTAATATCTTGTCTTTCATATCTTCTTCCAGTTCTTTATAACTTAAAGAGCTGTCTAATAAATTTTTAAATTCTTTATCTGTCATATTTTTTTGAATTAATCATTTTATTATATCACTATTTATGTTTATTTAATAATACTAAGTTAATTTCCTGTTCTCATTCTCTTTAGAGTTTTGTGCTAATTTTCTTTGTAAACGATTTTCTTCTTGTAACGCTAATAATTCTTGAGTCTTATTAATATTAAGTTTTCCACCTCTCAACTTATTTAATTCATTTAATGATTTATTTTGTTCAGGAGAAATTTTAAGCTTACCACTTCTTACCATTCCATTAACTTCATCTAAATACATCGCATACACATCTCTAGTCATTTGTTTTGTAGCTTTTGCCCCTCTAGCATCATCACTAAGCATCAAAAACCCTTCACTAATTGCCGTCTGCATTTGACTTAGTGAATCTAATACAGGGCCAAAATGATCACTATCAAGATTAAGTCGAAGTTGAAAAATTTGTGCAGAAGCATCAATATAAAGACTGTCATAGAAATCACCAGCACTTTTCTGCAGTTTATCATTAACTTTTTCAGCTAATTTAACAACATAATCCTCCTTACCAAAATATTCAGTTAATTGGTTAATTCTTCTTCCAACAAATCTACTGTATTGTCTAGCCATCGATAAAAAATCAAAATTAGAATCTTCTATATTCATCGAAGTTAAAGTCACAAAAGCAGTAGTTCTGTCACTAATTCTCAAAAATATTGTATTTAACTTCCTACTCGCTTCCTCAATATTAACTTCAGCCTCTTGTCTCAATCTTTGACTCAAATCTTTTGGCAACTTTTCTTTTGCTTTAGCAATCAAATCATCAATACTTGGAGATTCAAATTTTGTGATAGGATGTTCTCTTAATTCTTTTTCCAAGTCAGACAAAGCAGTATCAGCTAGCTTCTTAGCCTGATCATTATCTTCATTTGCAGATATCCTCATTTCAGGTAGTTCAATATAAGTTCCACCTCCTTCTGGAGCTAACTTAATTAAATTATTGAATTTATTTATATTCATATTTTTATTTTTATATCTTACTATCTAGATATTATATCACAAATTCAACTATTGTAAAATACCCAATAATCATATATAATAATCAAATGACTAAATTTACTAAATAAAATATATGGAAAACAAAAATCAAAATCTCCTTAATCAAACTATAATGTTAATTCAACTATCTTCAATGGAAGAAGATGAAAAAGCAATGTGGAACATATTATTACCAAATATGTCAGAAGAAGAAGTAAGCAAATTTCATCAAATTTTATTAAATGAAATTAATGCATTTACTGATTTGCACAATAAAACACCAAAATTATAAAAATAAAATAAATTAACAAAAACAACAATATGGGAGCAATAGAAACAATTAAAACAGCTTATGATCTTTTAACAAAAAATGGATCATCTAATGGAAAATCGCAAGAAAAAGGGTTTTTTGGAAAACTTTTAGACACTTTTAAATCAAATCCAGAGGCAACAAAACAAGCTGAAGAAATTAAAGAAAATGCTCAAAACGAGAGATTATCATTTTTTAGTGAAGTAGGAAGATCAATATTTTTAAGACAATTTCCAAGATTAGCTCAACTTCAAGATTTAGGAAAATTAACAGGAAGTGACGAGCCAGAAACTGTTCCTTGGCAACATGAATTTGAAGCGATTACTGCATTATTATTACTCGTACCTAACAGCTTTAAAAAGTATATTACAGATTTCTTTGCCGAATCAACTACCTTTCAAACTTTAGTAAAAAATTGGCCTGGTTTAGATGGAATAGACCTTCCAATAATTGGAAGTACTGGTTTAATGTCCAAAGATTTACCTATTCTTGGAAAAGGCGGTTCACTTCGAGAAAGAATTTTACAACAAAAAGACCCCGATGCTGTAATACAAGCCTTAAGAATCATACATCAAGATGTCTTTGTAACTGGAAAAGTAGCTTTCAGCTGGGTTCAAGAAAAATTAGGAACTGGAGGAGCAATTGCATCAACTGCAGGAGTAGCTGGAGCTGTTGCATTAGGAACCAAAGTACTTGGTGGAGAAGGTGGAAATTTAATTGATCAAGCCAAAGAAGCAATAGGAATTGGCAGTAGTAAAAAATTAACTGGTGTTATTAAAGAAAATCCTTCAGAAGCTAGAACTACAATGCAAACTAATGCATTAAGCTTACTTGAAAAATTAAAAGTCACAGAATCAGCTGAAATAGTTAAAGGAGATTGGTCTGGAAATAATGACTATATTACTATTTCATTTGAATATAACGGAAAAAAATTCTTTATGGAATTTGACAATGACCCCTCAAGTACAGACATTAGAATTAACAATGCTAATGGAAATGAAATTCTCAACTTCACTGATTGGGGCAGTTTTGATACAAATAATAATGTTAAAAAAATTCAACAAACCTTAGATCAGCAATAATTTAAATAACAATGGAAAAAATTAATAAGGATTTAATAGATCAAACTCTTCAATTAATTCAATTATCTTCAATGGAAGAAGATGAAAAAGCGATGTGGACAGTTTTAATTCCAAGCATGGAAGAAACTGAATTAGAAAAATTTAACCAAATTTTATTAAAAGAGGTTCAAAGTTTTTCAGAATTATATAAAAAAGCATCACAAAATTAAAATGAATGAACAATCACAAAATATCTTTGATAAAGCGCAACAATATTACTCTAAAAATCCACCGGAAATAGCTAAAAGTAGAAAACGCGAACTTGCAGTAAGAGCTTTAATGCTAGTTATTGATACTGCTCCTTTCTTAACTCCTTCTCAAAAAGACCAATTAAAACTTCTTACCCCAATACATCCAGTCCCTGTGCTAGAATCTGTAAGGAAAAATTTAATTCAACAAGGATATATATTTTTACAACTAAACCCTAATTTTCAAGACAAAATGCAAGTCTGGCTAAAAGAAATTGAAGATTAAATTTTACCTACTTTTTCTTTTTTTAAAAAAATTTTTGCAAAAGAAAAAAATAGCAAAGAAATTACAAAAAAGTTTATCAAAGCATTTACTATATCTCCAATTTTAAATTGGACCCCTCTATATTCATAAATCAAAGTTTTAATTGATTCTGACGGAATTAAAAGCTGTAATGCAGGAGTTACTAATCCCCCAACAATGGACTGAACCAAACTAGTTACCGCAGCACCAATCACAAGTCCTGCTGCAATTCCCAATATTTTATATTCACTTAAAAACTCCTTAAATTCTTCCATAAAAGTAACTTTCTTCTTTACTTCTTCTTTTTTATTTTCAACTTTCTTTTTATTGGCCATAAATTTTCTATTTTTAATATTAATATAAATAATTCTTTCCCCGGACAAAAGAAATATTCTAATTACTTTGTTTATACAATAATTTTTTTTTAATTAAAAGAATTAAAATATATTGCAAGCTTTAAACATAAAAGCTAAGCTTAAAACCGATTTAATCAAAGCAAATTATGACAGAAAATAATCAAAAAATATTAATCAAAGATTTAAAAAATCATATTGATCAAGAAATTTCCTTATCAGGTTGGCTATACAATAAAAGAGGAAATGGAAAATTATATTTTTTACAATTTAGAGATGGGAGTGGCTCTATGCAAGCCATCGTTGACGCTTCTAAACTCACTCAAGACGAAATAGACTTATGTGAAAAATTAACTTTAGAATCATCTATAATTATTACTGGGATTGTTGCTAAACACCCAAAATTTGAAGATATTTTTGAATTGCAAGTAACTAAAATCAAATTAATTCAATTAGCAGATCACGACTATCCAATCTCCAAAAAAGAACATGGAATTGATTTTCTTTTAGATCACAGACATCTCTGGCTCAGATCACCAAGACAATGGGCAATACAAAGAATTAGAGATACAATTATCAGATCCAGTATGCAGTTTTTCTATCAAAATAACTTCATTAAATTTGATTCTCCAATTTTAACTCCAAATGCCTGTGAAGGGACTACTGAACTTTTTGAAATTGAGTATTTCGATATGGGTAAAGCCTATCTCAGCCAATCTGGACAATTATATTTAGAAGCAGCAGTAATGTCTTTGGGTCGAGCTTATGATTTTGGACCTGTTTTTAGAGCTGAAAAATCCAAAACAAGAAGACATTTAACTGAATTTTGGATGCTTGATGCCGAGGCTGCTTTCGTGGATTACATTGAAAATATGGATATCCAAGAAAACTTAATTAAATTCATCTTAAATTCAGTACTTAATGAAAATAAACAAGAATTAAAAATACTAGAAAGAAATATTGAAGCTCTAGAAAAAGCAACTCAGCCATTCATTCGAAAAACTCACCAAGAAGTTGTTAAAGAATTGCAAGAAATGGGATCAGACATCAAAGATATGGAAGATTTAGGAGCTGATGATGAGACAATGCTAATGAATAAATATCAACAGCCAATGTTTGTCACGAAATACCCAACTGCAATCAAAGCTTTCTATATGAAAAGGGACCCAAAAAATCCAGATTTTGTATTATGTTCTGATTTATTGGCACCAGAAGGATATGGTGAAATTATTGGAGGTAGTCAGCGTGAAGACGATTATAATCAATTATTACAAAGAATTAAAGAGCACAATTTACCTCTCGATCAATTTCAATGGTATTTAGATTTGAGAAAGTATGGATCTGTCCCTCATTCAGGTTTTGGATATGGACTTGAAAGATTAGTTACTTGGATTTGTGGATTAGATCATGTCCGCGAATCTATCCCCTTCCCTCGTACTCCATACCGTCTCACTCCTTAAAGTTTTATAGTGAATAAAAAACCAGATAATCAACTCGCACACAATAAATATGCTTCTTTTCAATATAATCTATTAGAACAAATTGAAGCTGGCATTGTATTGACAGGAGCAGAAGTAAAATCTATTAAAGCTCGTAATATCAACTTAAAACCTGCATATATCAGCATAGAAAACAATGAAGCAATACTAAAAAATTGTCATATTTCTCCTTATCAAAATGCTCCAGACCCACATTATCAACCAGATAAAAATCGAAAATTATTATTACATAAAGAGCAAATCATTTATTTAGAAAAGCAAATAAATGAAAACCGATTAACAGTTGTCCCAGTTTCAATCTATTTAAAAAAAGGTAAAATCAAAATTTCAATCGCACTAGCACAAGGTAAAAAAATGCATGATAAAAGACAAGATTTAAAGAAAAAATCTCAAAACAGAGAAATTCAGAGACATTTTCGTAGTAATTAAAATCTAAATTATCAAAATGAAATTAAAGGCAAAACACCTTTAGTTTTTTAAAAAAATAAATATGCAAAATAGTAATATACAAATCAATCCATCCATTTTTAGAGCTTATGATATTCGAGGAACAGCAGAGCCAACAGAAAAACAAAATATTCCAGATTTAACTGAAGAAAGCATTTATTTGATTGGTAAAGGAGTTGGAACATATCTAACTCGAAAATACCAAGTAAAAAACATGATGGTAGGCCGAGATAATCGTCTACATTCAGAAAAATTACAAAATGCTTTCATCAATGGAGTCTTAACTACAGGCTTAAATGTCCAAAATGTAGGTCTTGCAACAAGCCCAATGATTTATTTTGCCTCATGTTTTTATGATATCGATAGTGCAGTTAATATTACTGCTAGTCATAATCCTAAATATGATAATGGTTTAAAAATTGTTTTAAAAAATGCCTCATCTATTGTCGATCAAGAATTACAAGAAATTCTAAAACTCATCCAAAAACAAGATTTTTACCAAGCTCCACAAAAAGGAACACTTTCAAACTTCACTAATTTACCCACTGATTATCAAAATAAAATAGTTAATCTTACTCATTTACAAAAAAAACTTAAAGTTGTTATTGATGCAGGAAATGGAGTAACTGGAGCTTTTGCCCCACAAATTTTTAAAGAATTAGGTTGTGAAGTTATAGAACTGTATTGCGACCTAGATGGAAATTTTCCAAATCATGAAGCAAATCCAGAAAACCCACAAAATATGATTGATTTAGGAAATAAAGTCCTTCAAGAAAAAGCTGATATTGGTATAGCTTTTGATGGAGATGGAGATCGAGTGGGTATAGTAGATCAAAATGGAAAATTTTATTCAGCTGAATACATTATTTTATTATTAGCACTTGATTTATTAAAAGATCATCCTAATGAAAAAATTATTCATGATGTTAAAACTAGACAGTTTTTAATAGATGAAATCAAAAAACATAATGGCATCCCAGTTATGTCTCGAGTAGGCCACTCTTTTATTAAAGAAAGATTAATTAAAGAAAATGCTACTCTAGCTGGAGAAAAAAGTGGACATATATTTTTTGGAGAAAGATATTTTAATTATTTTGGATTTGATGATGGAATTTTTGCAGCAGCCAAAATTGTAGAAATTTTAAGTAAACAAAATCATCCAATTTCAGAAAATTTCAAAAATTTACCAAATAATCCCAATATTCCTGAGTTAAAAATCCCCTGCCCAGATCAATATAAATCTCAAATTATTAATGAAATCAGTCAGTACTTTCAATCAAAATATAATTGCATCACACTCGATGGAGTTAGAATACAATTTGAAGATGGAGCATGGATGTTAGTAAGACAATCTAATACAAGTCCATATCTCACCATACATGCAGAAGCTCTCACACAAGATAGACTTGATCAAATAAAAGAGCTGGTTTTTAGCCAGCTCCAAAAATTTCCTCAAATTGCATTAAGTAATTAAGAAGATTTCTCTCTTTTTTTACCTGTTAATTTAAAATAATCATCATCATTCAAACTACCAAGTAAAGTTCTCGTATTATATGTAAAATCACTATTTTCCTTTACATAATACGAAATAGCAGAACTTCCTTTCTTAGTATTATCAAAAATAGCTACTATATGTAATGTTTTATCTTCTAATTCAATCTCCGTCGAAAGTGTAGCCAAATGTTCTTTAGGCAAACTATTATTTAATTGTGACTTCACATCTTGCCATAGTTTTGCATCTAATCCTTTTGGCGTTCCCGTTACCTTTTTTCCTTCTTTACCATAGCATATTATATCAGCTCTCGCACTATCATTAGTCTTCTTCATTTCTGATTCAACATTATCTTCAGCAAATTTAACATCCATTCCACTCTGCAATTGATCTGCTTCAGGAGGAAAAAACTCCTTTAATCTCTCTTGAGCAGTATTACTAGGCATATTTGAGGGTTGTTCTGGTTCAAAAATCATAATTTTATGAATTAAAAAATAAATTTTATAAATCTTTAAATAATTTTGATAAAAGAAGTTCTGCTTCTCTTATCTCTACTTCACGAGTTTGCTTTTCCTTTTCACGAAGTAAAATATTTTTATCTCTATTCTCGTCCAAAGCTTGACGTTTTAAATTTCGTTCTTCTTGAATTTGTTTATCCTTCTCTTTAATTTTAATAATTGCATCATCTATTTGCTTATCAGAATAATCTTTATAATCCATAACTGCATCTTTAATGT
This sequence comes from Patescibacteria group bacterium, assembly GCA_963169655.1. GTDB lineage: Bacteria > Patescibacteriota > Gracilibacteria > UBA1369 > UBA1369 > KLAP129. Next base: position 23,452 of record CAUJCM010000003.1, read on the forward strand.
CTTCAACTTTAATTCCTTCAAAACTTAAAGATGATTTTGCTACTTCAAATAATTCCTCAATTTTAGATTGGCTTGCCATTAATTCTGTATTAAAGGATTAAAGTTTTGATCTACTTCAAATCCAGCTAAATCTTTAGCAATTGGAACATAAAAGAAATTAACTGGAAATTCATTTTCTAAAATTACAGGTTTACCACTAAAATATGCAGACCTTTGTCCACCAGATACTCCTGAAATCAAATCAGTCGCAGTATTATTTGCATATAAATCAGAAGCATCAATAGAATATACAGGGTCTGATGGATTACAATAATTTCCGCTATTATGCTTTAAATCTTGATCTACTGGCACACCTGCCACCGCACCACTATGTTCACTACCATTACAAATTTCTAAACTTGGACCATAATATCTCAAATAATTCAAATCCACCACCCTTGCCCTACAAATTGTACCAGCTAATGAGCTATAATCACTACAGAAAGAAGATCCTCCAATCGGTACACCATTTTCATCAGTAGCAAGACTTCTTGAAGCATTACCAATTCCATTCATAGAAGAAATAGTTCCTTGAATTACTAATTGATTTTTAAAAGTATTTTGGCGAGTATAATCATTATAATTATAACTCATCAAACCGTCAGCATTTGGACTGTTTCCATCATAACTTTGCATCACCCTATCTAAATAAATATGTGTATTTTTTAACCAAGTCACATCTTTATATAAGTATAAAAATCCCTGATTCTGTACATTTCCTTCTAAATTTCTAAGAGCAATAAGACCTACTTGATTATTTCCTGTTGGAACAATATCTGAATTTACATAAATATTTCCATTTTCTACAATAAAAGTTAGATTTTTATTAAATTTACATCCTCCAGAACAGCTAAAAGTCAAATTAGCACCTTTCAAATAATACACTTTACCTGGAACTAACTCTGTTAACCCAGATAAGCCATTAACATCAGATATAATCACTGGATTTGATGCAGGAGTATCATGAAATCCACTCAAATATTTAGAAACATTTCGAAGTATTGCTTCTCTTCTTAAATTACTTGAAATATTACCTAAACTATGAAGTGAAACATCAGAAGCTTTTTGAGCAAAATCAGTTACATATACATTACCTTGTACCTTAGCTACTGGATTCAAAATTAAACCAGCCTCAACTCTAGGTAATTTTGGCCCCCAGTATTTAACTGTACCATCAGACCTTTCAATCCAAGTATAAAAATATGGCCCTGCATCTGAAGTAATTGTCTTTCCAGGAGAATCTGAGAATAATTGAGCTAAATTCTTAATAATTTTACCATTAACATCAAATATATTTCTGGTTGATGCTACATCATCAGGCTCAGTTTCTTGAGGGTCTGGCCCTTCTATAAATTTCATTCTATAAACTGAATCATCTTGCAATCCAACTTTAAAGTAGAGTTTAAATAAACCAGATGCATTTTTCTCAGCTATTGTCATAGAAAATTTTAAAATTTCATCAGGAGATGAAACTGTAATAAAGTTGCGTAAACCTCCACCTACCTCTTGACCTAAAGAGCTTAATGTCAACATTGGTCTAAATCCTAAAATAGAACCTCCACCATTAACATAATTATTTATTTCACAATTAGTTCCATTAAGTTTTCCATAAATACATTCACCAGGAGTTCCACTACCATCTGCGTATTTAAATAATAATAAACGTATTTCTCTTAAAATTAATAAATTTTGTTGACCTTTTGTTCCATCATAACCATTTAAATCATCAGAATAATAAAATCTTTCATTGTCCATTCCTTCAAACATATTTTGATCAGAAGTAGGAGCCTTAGATTTTACTTTAGCGCCCCATAAAGTTTCAGCATTATCAAATTGAAAACCACCAACTCCTAAATTATAAACTAAAGGTTTTGTCACAGCCCCATTATTAGTCACATTAAATTTAGGGCTTTGTTGAGTTTGTGCTGCAACAACAGTTTGATTCAAATCTACATCATCCTCCCACACTAATTCTATCTTTCCACAAAATTCTTTTCCACCAACACTTAAAGTATTCATATTTATAGAATTACTATTACATTCTTCCACTTTTACATCTGGTAACTTATTTCCTTGATAATAAAAAGGAACTTTAATGTCATATACATCTGTATCATTTGCATAAGGAGCTTTATCAGGATCAGTAATCTTTGGACAAGTACTATCTAAATCACAAGTACATCCAATATCATTTATGCTACATACTGAAATATGATCCAACACATCTGGATCTAATTCATTTGGATCTAAATCCTCCCAAGGCATTCTCACTCCAGCAAAATCTAACCACCCAACAGAGTCAGCCCAAGCATATCTAGCTCCATTTGGAGAATTTGGGATTGTTCCTCTATTAATACCAGAAGGTATTGGGCTCATTTGATGGAAACCACTTTTAAAACTAATCCAACCAATATTATCACCCCAGGCATAACCATCTAATTTAGCAGTAGTAAAATCAGCAGGTATTCCAGTTGTACTAAAAGTCACACTATACGCAATATTTCCACAACTTACATCTAAATTTTTAGCTCCAGCTCCACCCGGACAATATAAACTTACCCAACCTAAATTATCATTCCAAACCCATCCTTCAAGATGATCTGGGGTCACTTTATCAGCTTTCATTCTTACACAAGCCTGATACTTAGGTGCTATCCCACTATCATCAAAATCCATAATTCCTCCATTATTTACACCTCCAACTAAAACTGATTGTGTAGAACCAGTAATATCATAACAAGGTGGATTCTCATACTTCCTTGCACTAGCTGCAAATGTTGTATTCATCTGCATCAAAAGAACTGTAATTACCGAAGTAAACACAATAAATAAGTATGAAATTTGTTTTTTTGTTATATATCCTAATAAATTCATTATTTTGTTTTTAATTTTTATTTATTTATTCATATTATTTTACTATAAAAATCAATTTTAAGCAAAATCCTCATTAAAAATCAGATTTAAAAAGTAAATTAAATCACTAAAATCATTATTAAAATCACAATAAATACAGTTTTACACTTAAATTTAATTTGACGAGACGGAAAGAATATTATTTTATATTATTTAAATCTTAATAATGGCAACACAAAGCCAATAAATATCAATACTTATAAAAATAGGCATCAATAAGCCAATATTTTTTAACTGATTATTCAACTGTCATCTTAAAAAAGACCCTCAAAAACACTAGCTCAAAACAAATCTTGCCTTTTAATATCTCACCTCTATAATCGATTTAGTCTAATTCTTAACCTTTTGAGACCATGACAAAACAAGATCTCGTAAACGCAGCAGCTAATGCAGCTGGTGTTACAAAAAAAGATGCCGCATCAGTACTTGAGGCAATTCTTGGTAGTATTACAAAATCACTTAAAAAAGGTGAAAATGTAACTATTACAGGTTTTGGAACTTTCCGTATTTCTCCAAGACCAGCTAGATCAGGTGTAAACCCAAGAAACCCAAGTCAAAAAATCAAGATCCCTGCAATGAAATTACCTGCTTTCAAAGCTGGAAAATCATTAAAGGATGCTGTTAGATAATATCTAAGAGTCAAACAAATAATTAGCTCCTTTTTAAGGAGCTTTTTATTTTTCTAAAACAAATTAACAGACCTTCCAAAAAGCTTTTTAATTGCTAAAAAATTCAAAAAGCCTTAAATTCCTATAAGAAGAAAATAGAAACAATTAAAATGCAAAAACTCATCAAAGATGCCCTTCAAGAAATTCAACAGGCATCAAATTTACAAGAATTAAAAAATGTCGAAGTCAAATATTTAGGACGCTCAGGATTGATCACAGACCTCTTAAAAACCTTAAAAGATTTAAGTACAGAAGAAAAAAGAACAAAAGGACAAGAAATTCAAGAAATTAAAAAATCTTTTACAGAGAATTATTTAATTGCAGAAAAAAAATTACAAAAACAAGCTATTGAAGAAAAATTAACAAAAGAATTTTTTGATATCACTTTTAATGAAATTAATCCTCAAAGAAGTCAACAAAAAGGATCTTTGCATCCGCTATCTATCTTGCAAAAAGAAGTAGAAGAAATTTTTTCAGAAATGGGTTTTGAAGTAGCTGATGGACCTGAAGTTGAAAGCGAATATTACAATTTTGAAGCATTAAATATTCCTGCTCATCATCCCGCAAGAGACATGCAAGATACTTTCTTTTTAAACTGTCCAACTGATAAGAAGCAAGGACAACTTGTTTTAAGAACTCATACTTCACCAGTTCAAATCCGTATGATGGAAAAATATGGAGCTCCACTTCGTTTAATAGTACCAGGTAGAGTTTTTAGATATGAAGCTACTGATGCAACTCATGACAGCACTTTTAATCAAGTCGAAGGGCTTTTAATAGATAAAAATATCAGCCTTGCTCATTTAAAAGGCTTAATGCAAGAATTTTTAAAAAGGTTTTTCAAAGAAGAAGCAACAGTAAGGTTTAGACCTGGATATTTTCCTTTTGTTGAACCAGGCATTGAGATGGATATGCTTTGGACAAAAAACGGTAAAAGCAAATGGCTCGAAGTAATGGGAGCAGGTATGGTTCATCCAAATGTTTTAAAAGCTGGTGGCTTAGATTCAAATAAATATCAAGGATGGGCCTTTGGGTTTGGATTAACTCGTTTCGCCTTACTCAGATACAATATTGATGGAATTAGAAGTCTTCATTCAAATGATCTTCGTTATTTAAAGCAATTTTAATATGAAAATTTCAATTAACTGGATTAAAAATTATCTTAATTTACCTGATCAAAAAGATTGGGAAGCTTTTGGAGATTTATTGACAGTAAGAACAGCAGAAGTAGAAGAAGTTATTGATTTAGCTAAAAGTTTCGATCATATGGTAATCGGACAAATAGATGAAATTCGACCACATCCAAATGCAGATAAATTAAAAATTACTGTTACTAATATAGGTTCCACTACTCATCAAATTATTTGTGGTGGATCCAATATTTTTGTTGGACAAAAAGTTGCTGTTGCCTTGCCAGGTGCAAAAGTTAAATGGCATGGAGAAGGCGATTTAATAGAATTGCAAGCAAGTAAAATTCGAGGAGAAGAAAGTTTTGGTATGATTTGTGCAGGTTCAGAAATTGGTATGAAAGACGAAATTGAAGGAGGTATTTTAGATTTAAGTCATTTAAAAGACCTACCTGGAACTCCTCTTGCAGAAGCACTAAATAAAAATGATATAATCATCGACATAGAAAATAAAACTTTAACACATCGACCAGATTTATGGGGACATTATGGTATGGCAAGAGAAATTGCAGCTATTACTGATCAAAAACTAAAACCTATTAAATTTTTTGAAAAATATAATTTAGAACTTCCAAATATTATTGATATTGATCTTAAAGAAACTAAATTATGCCCCAGGTATTTATCTATCACTTTAGATAACATTAAAGTAGAAGAATCTCCAAATTGGCTAAAAACAGCACTTGAAAACACTGGAAATAAAAGCATCAATAATATTGTTGACGCTACAAATTTCGTTATGTTAGAACTCGGAAATCCTTTACATGCTTTCGATACAAAACAAATTGAAGGAGAAAAAATAATTGTACGAAAAGCTAAAGCAGGAGAAATAATCACAACCTTAGACAATGAAGAAAAAAAATTAGATAAAGATATCTTAATTATTGCAGACAATAAAAAACCGCTAGCAATAGCTGGAATTAAAGGTGGTTTGCATTCAGGAATTAATCATAAAACTAAAACAATCACACTCGAAGCAGCTAATTTTGAGCCTATCTCTATCAGAAAATCATCTGTAAAACTTGGTATCAGAACTGATTCAGTTCAAAGATTCGAAAAATCTCTCGATCCATTACTTGCAGAAAAAGCTTTAGACCGTTTAGTTAAAATCATTTTAGACCTTTGCCCTAGTGCAAAAATAATCAGTAAAAAACAAGATATAAATAATTTTAAATATCAGCCAAAAGTTATTGAATTTGATCTAGATAAAGCTTGTCAAAAAATAGGTATTGAAATTGATAAAAAAACTGCAAAAGATTTACTTGAAAAATTAGAATTTAAAATTGAAACATCAAAAGGAAATATTTTAAATGTGACAGTACCAAGTTTCCGCGCAACAAAGGATATAAATTTGCCAGAAGATTTAACTGAAGAATTAGCACGATTATATGGTTATGAAAAAATTAAACCAATTATTCCTGAATTATCAATTCGTACAATTCCAAGGCCAAATGATGAACTAAAAGAAGAGCATTTAATTAAGGATATTTTAAGTTTAGAATTAGGATTTAATGAAACTATTAATTATTCATTTTATAGTCTTAAAACAATTGAAAATAGCAATTTGAATCATAATGACCACATTACAATCTGCAATCATTTATCTGAAGAACAAACACATTTAAGAACAAATCTAATTCCAAATTTGCTACTAAATGCCAAAGAAAACTTAAAAAATTTTACAGAGTTTAAATTATTTGAAAACGGCAGAACTTATAAATTAGCTAATAGCTTTTTCCCTGTAGAAGAAAAGTTTTTTGCTGGAATTATTGTTTTAAATGATAAATCAATTACTGAACCTTTTTATCAAATTAAAACTGCAATAGAAATTTTACTTAATAGATTAAATATCAATTCATTAAAATATCAAAAATCTCAAATCGATAATCCCCTATCTCACCCAAACCAAAGTGCTACCTATTTTGATTTTAAAACTCAAAAAGAAGTCATAAATATTTTCACCTTACATCCTCAAGTAGCTCATAATTTTAATTTTAAAAAAGAAAAGATAGCTTGTTTTACACTTAATTTTTCAGCATTACATCAACTTCCCCATCCACCAAGAAAATATAAAAACATCGCTAAATTCCCATCTATCACCTTTGATATTTCGCTAATAATCGATAAAAATCAAGAAATAGCTAACATAGAAAAAACAATCTATAAAGCCGATAATAATTTAATTACTAAAATAGAATTATTTGATTTTTATCAAGGAGAAAATATTCCAAAAGACAAGAAATCTTTAGCCTTTCATATTACTTTGCAATCAGACAATAGAACATTACAAGATGAAGATATGAAAAATATTCAAAATAATATTATCAAAAACCTTGAAAAATTAAATGCAGAAATTAGGTAATTTGATACTACACATTAGCATCTTCAACATACATCTAATATTCAATATTTTATATTTAAAACCTATTTTCATCATACATTTAGCACAATCTTTGTAATTAATTCAAAACATTGTATTTTATAATGAAATTTGCTAGATTTAGCCTGTTTTACTAATATTTCTACATGCTTAACAAGCAAAAAACCAAAAATTTATTAAATAATTTAAAAAGATTTAATCAACAAAGATTTCATAAAAATTCAGGAGAGCTAGATTGGAAAAAAATTATCAAATTTTCTATTTATGGAATCATTGCCTTAATAATTTCATTCGGTATTTTAATTACTCTAACTATTGCCTTTTTATCTATTGGCTTACCCGATGTAAAAGATTTAGATAACTTATCATTAGCTCAATCCACCACTATTTATGACAGAAATGGCAATGTTTTATATGTTAAATATGGAGAAGAAAACAGAGAATATAAAAAATTAAACCAAATTTCTGGTAATATCATTAAAGCTACTTTAGCCGTAGAAGATGCACGTTTTTATGAACATTCTGGTTTTGATATCATTGGCTTAGCCAGAGCAGTAGTCCACGATATTACTACTGGTAATAAACAAGGTGGCTCAACCATAACTCAACAATATATTAAATTAACTTTTCTCTCATCTGAAAAATCTGTCACAAGAAAAATTAAAGAATTAATATTAGCAGTTCGTCTAGAAAAAGCTTTTGATAAAGATACTATATTAGAAAAATATCTAAATAAAATTCCCTATGGAAATAATGCTTTCGGGGTAGAAAAAGCAGCTCAAACTTATTTTAATAAATCAGCAAAAGATGTCACTCTGGCTGAAGCAGCAATACTCGCTGGTATTCCTCAAATGCCAAGTTACTACAATCCTTATGGCCCAAATAGATATTCATCTTTAGCTTCAAGCATTGATCCTGAATCTTTAATAAAAAGAAGTATTAAAAGCGAAAGTGATTTAAAAGATAAAGAAATTAAAAGAGGTTTAATTGGTAGCAATGTTGATATTGGTGGTGGAAAAACAATTTATATTCAAGGAAGGTCGGATATAGTCTTAAAAAGAATGATAGATGCCAATTCAATTACAGAACTAGAAAAAGAACAAGCCTTAGCAGAAATTCAAAAAATAGAGTTTAACAAATATAAACAAAGCATTAAAGCACCTCATTTTGTTTTTTATGTTATTCAAGAGTTAGAATCAAAATATGGAAAAGAATTAGTTGAACAAGGTGGATTAAAAGTATATACGACTTTAGACCCTAAACTCCAAGATATAGCAGAGGAAGCTATTTCATCACGCAGTGAAAGTTATGAAAAAAATTATAATGTTAAAAATACTGCATTAGTTTCATTAAACCCTGAAAATAGTCAAATTTTAGCTATGATAGGCTCAAGAAATTATTTTGATACAGAAATAGACGGGCAAACTAACATTATAACTAGTTTTAGACAACCAGGATCAACTTTCAAACCAATTGTTTATGCTTCCGCCTTCATCAATAGATATTCCCCTGCTTCAATTATTTTTGATGTTTCCACACCTTTTGGAGCCAGTTGGCCAAAAAATTATGATGGAAAATTCCAAGGACCTATCAGTTTAAGAGTTGCTTTAGCCCAATCTAGAAATATTCCTGCAATTAAAAGTTATTTTTTAGGAGGTGAACAAAAACAAATAGTCCCACTCGCTGAAAGTTTAGGAGTTAAATTTTTAGATAGAGATAGTGAATTTGGGTATCCTCTTTCATTAGGGGCTGGAGAAACTACTCTTTTAAGCATGGCAAATGCTTATGCAACTTTTGCTAATCAAGGTATACACAATTCGCCAGTTGCAATTTTAAGAGTTGAAAATGCTCAAGGACAATTGCTTGAAGAATGGAAACCAACAGAAAAACAGATACCTGTAATTGACCCACAAGTAGCTTATTTAATAACTAGTATTTTATCAGACAGATCAGTAAATGTTGGAAGTAATCTAAATGTAAATGGACAAATTAATGCAGCAAAAACAGGTACTTCTAATCGTAAAATTGGCAATCAATATCTTCCCAATGACTTATTAACAATTGGCTATACAACTAAGTTAGTCACAGCAGTATGGGGCGGAAATAATGATACTACAAAGGATGGTAATTTAAGAGCTAATGCAGATGGATATAATGTAGCTGCTCCAATCTTTAAAGAATTTATGGAAAAAGGGCTTTCTGGAAATCCTGCAGAAGAATTTCCTATTCCAGAAGGTATTAGACAAGAAACTGTCTCAAAATACAGTGGTAAATTAGTCAGTAATTTAACACCAATTGATGCCCATATTACAGATTATTTTGCAAGCTGGGCAGTACCTACTGAAATGGATGAAAGTTATAGTGGCATTCCAGATTTTTCAGCTTCAGAAAAGCTAAGTCCAAACACCTGTCAAAATGGCCAAGCACAATTATTATATAAATCTGTTCTTCATGATATTGACCCAAATAGAGAAGTCTGGGAAGAATATGCTCAAAAATGGCTAAGTGAAAATGCAGACATTCTAAATCAACAGATAGGAAAAATTGAATGTGCAAATATTTCTCAAGATCAAACACCAAATTTTGAGATAGTTAATTTACAAGACAATCAAATATTATTTGATAAAAATTTCACCGTACAAATTAAAATAAGTCCAAATATTAAAGCAAAACAAGCTCTCTTTTATATTGATAATTCACTTCAATATAATCAAGATCAAGCACCCTTCTCTGGAAATATCAGAATACCAAGGGATGAAAATCAATTCAGTCATAAACTCACAATCTTATTATATGATATCAATGGAAATATAGGCTCTAAAACAATTACAATTAAAACACATCAAGATAGTGATTCCAACAATTTATCATCGAACAATATGGAAAACAACAATTCAACAGAGCCATCTTCAAATCACAGTAATGACCCTATTAATGAACCAATTGAACAGTAAATATTCATGAAATCATTAATTAAATATCTTTTATTATTAATTTTCATTTTATCCAGTTTATTTAATGTGGGATGTAATCTATTAAAAGATGTACCTCCCATTCATAAACTACAATTAAATCAATTAAATGATGGACAAAATAATTTATTATTTATTCAAATAGATCCAAATAAATACCATTTTGAAATTCAACAAAATACAAATAAAGATGACCGGAAAAATATCAAAGAAATAAAAGAAATTTACCAAGCCGACTTGGTATTGAATGGTAGTTTTTACAGTGAAAATTTTGAACCTCTTGGATTATTAATATCAAACCAAATACTACTATTTCCACTTTTTAAATCAGAATTAATGAATGGTGTTTTTTTCATTACAAAAGACAATATTCCTCAACTATTAACTTATAATAATTTTATCGAGCAACAAGAACAGTTAACAAAGAATATTAGTTTTGCCATTCAAGCAGGCCCCATTTTGATTAATCAAGATCAAGAAGTTATAGCTGATCCAAACAACACAAAAAGAGCTAGTAGAACAGCCATAGGAATTGATAAAAACAATAATATTATAATTATAATTTTGCATAATAGTATTTTTAATCAAAATAATTTTTTAACTCTTCTCGAGTTTAGTAATTTAATTAAGAATAATAAGGAATTGCAAAATTTAGGCATACATTCAGTTATTAACCTAGATGGAGGAAAATCGACAGGTATTGCAATTTATGATCAATATTTTCCAGAAATTGAAAAAGTACAAAATCTCATCACAGTAACTCAAAACAATAATGAATAAAAATATATTTGTTATCAGTGATATTGAGCTTGGTCAAGGAGACATATTTGACGATTTCAAAGATGAAACAATGTTAATTGATTTCATAAATAAAATATCTCAAGAACCTGGAAAAAATATTTTAATTTTAAATGGAGATACATTCGATTTTTTAAAAATGCCTTACAAAGATGTATTTACACATCATATAACCGAAGATATTTCTTTGTGGAAAATGCAAAGGATTATTGATACTTATCCCAATATTTTTAAAGCATTAAGATACTTCATTAGTAAAAGAAGTAACAGAATTCAATTTAATGTAGGCAACCATGATTTCGACATCATGTGGCCATCAGTACAAAATTTGATTAAAAAAACATTGAAAGAAAATACTAAAATAGTTTTTGCACAAGAATTTAACAATCAAGAAATCCATATTGAACATGGACATCAAGTTGACTACTTCCATAAAATGGATATGAAAAAACCATTCATCAAATATAAAGGTAAAAAACTTTTAAATTTACCAATTGGATCTGTTTCAATTATTAAATATTTTATTGAATTAAAAAAAGAATTTCCTTATGAAGAATCAATTTACCCTCGTCATCAAGCATTTGAATCTTTTCCAACTTTCAAAAAAAGAAAACAAAAAATTGCAAGAAATTTTATTCTTAAAGGATTACTTTTAAATTTCATTATTGGTATTGGCGATCCCATCTCGAATGTTCCATATATTAATTTTATAAAACATGTATTTTCACATGGCCTTGAAACATTAGATGGTAGCAAGTTTATGAGAAAAAGATTTAAAAATATCATAAAGCTACATCCCAATAAAAAAGTTTATATAATGGGACATATGCACATCACTCATCATGATATACATCCAACACAAGACCATATTCAAATTGTTACTGACACTTGGAGACATGAATTTCGTATTCAAAAGCACGATACTATTTCCAAGCTTAAAAACTACGCAAAAATAGTATATGATAACAATAAACTTATTAGCGTAGATTTATTAACTTTTGTACCATGAATATAAATTCAGCAACTCATTTAACATCATTAGTTGTTAATAGTAATTTACCAGAAAACAATCTCCCAATTTATGCTTTTATTGGCAGATCAAATGTTGGCAAATCAACTCTAATCAACTCTTTGACTAATCAAAAAGAATTAGCAAGAACCAGTTCAAAACCAGGAAAAACACAAACAATAAATTTATTTTTAATAAATAAAAAAATATATTTTGCAGATTTACCAGGCTATGGATATGCCAAATTAAGTAAAGCAGAAAGAAAAAATCTACAAAATATTATAATTTGGTTTTTTAATCATCCTGATTTAATTTTTAAACAAATATTTATCTTAATCGACAGTAAAATTGGACCTACTAAAGATGATATTGAATTTATTGGCTTCATTCATTCATACAATTTACCATTTTCAATTATTTTAACTAAAATAGATAAATTAAAAAGAAGCCAGTTAAATCAACAAATATTAAATTTGAAAAATCAATTTTTAGGACACAATATTCTCCCCTATTCATCATTTACTCAAGAAGGGAAAAAAGAGTTACTAACTCAAATTATCTAGGTAAAAACCAAAAATCATCTTCAATATTTGGATCAAAAATACTTAATACTTTTTGATTATGTAATCTAAATAAATTCACATGCATAGTGTAATTTGGACTAATCAAAATTACATTTTTTCCAGCATCAAATAATGTTTGATATAATGAAGCAAAATCTCCATCGCCAGAAAAAAATATTTGATTATCATATTTTTCTAAAGTTTTAGGATGTAAACTATATGCCACAATATCCGGATCCAAATCACATTTAAAATATAAAGACCTAGTTTCCTCAATCACACCTTGCAAATTATCTATATTCTCTTTTATTCCGAACATTTCTGCCAATAATATATTTTTATCTCTATTATCAGCTTGAGCCATATTTAAAGTACCCATAACAGCTTCATATCTTTCTCTGAAATTCTGAATGATATGATAAATATCTTTAACCACTTTTCTATGATCCTTATCAGTAGCCAAATACTTCCTTCTTATTTCTGAAGTTTTAGTAATGACTTCACAGCCATCATTTTTAAATAATTCTTCAAGATATAATAAATTACCAGCACTAACGACTATATCAATTTTTTGACGAATTATATTACTAGTAAAATCAATTTCTTCATTTCCATCTAATGACCTAATATAACTTTTAAGAGCTAAAGACAACAATTGAATAAATTTTTCGTCATCATCTTCTTTTAATGTAGCAAAACGATTATTATTAAATAAATCAGGTTGATATTTTAGTACCCATTTAGTCACCTCCTTAATCAACTTGGGATGAAGATAAGTTTTAGGCATAAAAACCCTAGTGTCTTGTATAAATTCACTATTTTTAAAAATTGACGTAACATTTGGTATAGAAATTTTGCTACGCTCTCCTTCATTTCTCATAACATTCCAAGCTGTAACATTACTATAATCAATATTAACTAAAGTTCTATTAGGATTAAGCCCCCGTAATTGAGCCGTATCTTTAATTAAATCCTCTAATCCATTTTTATTCCTTAATTCCATTATATTATAATTTATTAAATCGCATTAATAAGCCATTTTCCTTCTTATTTCACTAAACAGTATAGTAATTTTACATCATTTTTACATTTTGGCAAGTATTATGTTATAATAAATTGATTTACATAAAATAATGTTAGAAAATACATTTTTACAACTCAGTATAATATTGCTAATAGCCTTAGGAATAAGTAGTATTTTTCAATTATTTAAACAACCAATAATGATTGCCTATATTTTAACAGGTATTATTGTTGGACCAATAGGGTTTGCAATTATTAATAATTCTAACAACCTCTCCACCTACAGCCAGATTGGGATTAGCTTCTTATTATTTATTATCGGCATAACTTTAAATCCTGAACATATTAAAAGTTTAGGGAAAAAATCAATATTTATCACTTTAATCACAAGTTTTCTAAGTTTTATTTTATTTTATTACACAGCAATATTATTCAATTTTTCTTCTCTTGAAAGTCTATTATTAGGATTAGGATTTTCCTTTAATTCAACAATAGTCATTATGAAACTCCTCAGTGATAAATTAGAATTAGAGACACTATCAAGCCAAATCACCATTGGGATATTAATCATCCAAGACTTACTAGCTATGATACTTTTAGTAGTTTTGGCTGCTATAAATCAAGGGGATAATATTATTAACAGTTTAATATTCCTATTAATTAAATGTGTAATAACAACTAGTCTTTTACTTTTATTTAGCTACAAATTCCTCCCAAAAATTACCCGTAAAATAGCTAGCTCACAAGAAATCTTATTATTATTTTCTGTAGGTTGGTGTATGTCTATCGCCAGCATTTACTATTTATCAGGTTTCTCAATAGAAATGGGGGCTTTATTTGCAGGAATCACATTATCACTATCACCATATAGATATGAAATCATTGCTAAAATGAAGCCACTTAGGGATTTTTTTATAATTTTATTCTTCGTTTTTTTAGGATCAGACATCATTTTTTCTGAAATAGCCAATCTGATATTACCAACCGTTATATTTACATTATTCATTTTAATTATTAGACCTATCTTATCAATTTTTACAATTCAAAAATTTTCATATAATAATCAAACAAGTTTTTTAGCAGGTATAAATTTTAGCCAAGTAAGCGAATTTTCATTAATTTTTATAGCTCTAAGCATTCAATATAAATTGATTGATCATAAAATTCTTTCTTTAATAACATTTATTACATTCATCAGTATCATAGGATCTACATATTTAATAAATTATAATCATCAGCTATATAAAAAATTAAAGAAATATTTTAATTTTGAAAATAAAAAACATCAAAAATTCAACATTAATCCAGTACAGCAAAAAACTCATAAAAATGAAATCCTTTTACTAGGTTATTCAAGAATGGGAAGATCTTTAATAGAAACATTACACAACTTAAATACCGACTTTTTCATTATAGACTTCAATCCAGAAATTATACAAAGACTCAAAAAAGATAATTATAACTGTTTATATGGAAATATTAACAGTTTAGAAATATTAGAAAGCATTAATTTTTCTATAACTAATATAATTGTTTGCACTGTAAAAGATTATGAAAATAATCTCTTATTAATCGATTATATTAAACAAAAAAATCCTCAATCAGTTTTAATCATGGTAGCTCATACCAATAATGAAGCTTTAAGTTTATATGAAAGAGGAGCCGATTATGTCATTATGCCTTATCATCTTGGAGGTCTACAAATCACAAATTTATTAGAAAATTATCAAAACAATTTAGAAAATTTAATCATTGAAAAGAAATCTCATATCAATAAAATATTAATCAGTAAAGAATTAGGTAATTCTAAATAATGGTACAAAAAATAGTAATTTATATAGTAAATAGACTCAAAACACATTCTAATTATGCTTTCAATTTATGGGGAGTCAACAACCCTTCAACTTTTTTGAAAATAAAAAGACTAATTATATTCATATCTTCTGCCTTAATTGTTTCCATTTGGCCTGTAGAAAATCATTTAATTGAAAATAGCATTTTCTTAACTGCTTTTTTTATCTTCTTAATAATTTATCAAAAAACTATATCCAGATGGATAATATTATTTTATTTAAATTTAAATATTGTTTGGATTTTCTATTTAGTGCAATATTTTCTACCTAAAGTTTAATTCTATTTTGATTGATCAGAACGATCTATATCTTTTAAAACAAAAATGTAAACAGCCCCACCAATAACAGTTAATATTACAACTATACCAACCCAAAAAGGCCAGCTTTGTTTAGTCACAAAATTAGAAACATTATGTAACCAACCATCAGATGTTTTATTTAAACTAGCTCCCAGAACATTACCTTGATCACCTTTATTAACTGTTAAATTAAAATTAATTTTAATAGTTTTACCCATTACATTATCTTTTTTCCTAATAGTTTGAATATAAACTGTATGAGAACCTTCTTCTAAAAGTGGAGATTTAATAGAAAATACTCCATCTGTACTATCAGCAATTAAAGCCGACGAAACTACTAAGCTCTGCCAAGTTACATTAACTCTACTACCTAAATCAGTTAAAGTACCATAAAGCACAGGTTGTCCATCTTTAGAATCAACTTTCAATACTAAATTTTTAATTAATATATCTTCAGGAATGTCAGTAGATTCCAATTTTTTAACTTTTGCAGATTCAAAAGCTATAGTAGTATCAATAACAACTTTTATCGGAGAAGATAATTTAACTTGCCCCTTGTTAATAGATCGGGCCAATAACATATAAGTACCATCTTTAATTTCAATATCAGGAATAAAAACAAACCTACCTCTAGCATCAGTTTCAGTTGTCCCCAAAATCATCTCACTGCCAAAATCATTTCTTAAAAGAATCTGAATTTTAACGATATTATTTCCCAAACTAGGAGCTCCTACACCTTTTATTAAAGGAGAATTATCAGCAATTATTTGTCCATATTGAAAATTATTTATAACAACTGGAAAATCATCATTCATTTCTCCAGGACTATTTTTATCTAAAGGATTAGAATTTAATTCTAAAACTTCTTCCGCATCAGTATAACCATCCCCATCCGTATCAATTCTAGTTGGATCAGTTCCATATAAATATTCTAAAGCATCTGAAAGTCCATCTCCATCTGTATCTTGCATACCATCCTTCACTTCAATATTATATTTAATTTCCCATGAATCTATAATCTTATTTCCATTTTTATCATCAGGCATTGATTTTGCGTCTAATGGATTACTTCCTGCTCTTAATTCTTCACTATCACTAAATCCATCTCCATCTGTATCCATCAATAAAGGATTTGTACCATATATATTAATTTCATCTCCATCGGACAATCCATCTCCATCTGTATCAACATAATTTGGATTTGTTTTATATTTAAAAATTTCATCCCCATCTAACAATCCATCCCCATCTGTATCAGCGTGTTTAGGATTTGTAAAATAAATTTGATTTTCATCTATATTTAAAATACTATCTCCATCATCATCTGCCAAAATACTTGTTTCCAATTGATGTGCATTAATATAGTCTTCAAAAGCATCAACCAATAAATCAACCTCCTGTAAGTTAGGTGACTGGTCAGGTTTAGCTTCACTACCTTCAATACAAGCCAAAATTTTTAATTCACAAATCTTATTATAAACAATTGGATAATACCAATGAGCATCATAAAGATCAGGTCTAACATCTTTAAACACAGTTTTTTGCTTCTTTATTAAATTTTCTTCTTCACTTGATAATGCAAAAGCTTTTTTAATCAAAAAATTCATTACAAAAACATCAGAATTTTGTAATTCAAGAGCTTGAGCTACCAAACTAGCAGCATATATTTCTTTGTAAAATAATGTATTATAATCAAATCTTTCATATTTAAAATCCGAACTACCTTTTTCAAAATTAGATAAAACAGTAGTCAAAATTTTAAGTGTCTCAGCACGTGTAATTTCTTTTTCTGGTAAAAAAGGACTATTTTCAATTCCATAGTAACCTTGAATAACTGAAAGTAATGCTAAATTCTGAATATCATTTTTAAGTGGATTACCTTCTAAATCGGGAAATAAAACTAAATTTTTTGGATCCAATTTAATCCCATCAAAAGAACTAAACATTCTAAAAATATTAGTACAATTTTCTAAATCTGCATAGCATCTATCAAGTAATTCTTTTCTTCTTTCTAAAATTTTCAATCTATTCACTACTAAATAAGCAACATATTGACGAGTAGTTATAGTAGGATCTTTAACTTTTATTTTTTCTTCTTTAAAAACTTCATCCAAAGGCTTAATTTCATCTATTTTATAAGGTCTATCTAACGGCAAAATTCCAGAATTACTAGAACTTGGTTGTGATGAACCTCTTGAAGTACCATTATCTCCTGTTGAGCCCGTGTTTATTCCACCATTATTTCCAGAACTATTATCTCCTGTTGAGCCCGTGTTTATTCCACCATTATTTCCAGAATCATTATCTCCTGTTGCCCCTGAATCTGTCCCACCATTATTTTCAGAACCATTATCTCCTGCATCATTTTCAGAACTTTTATCAGGCTCATTATTACCCCCATCTGATGGTGGATTATAACCTCCACTACTTCCACCTCCTCCACCACCACCATTATCAATTGGTGGACTTACAATAATACCTTTAACAATAAAATCAGCATGTGCAGTTAATCCAGTATAACTAGCTGTAATTTTAGCTGTAGCAGAACCTAAATTTAAGTCGCTCACAGGTGTTGCTACTCCAATTGAATTAATAATAGCAATAGCTGGCTTATCTACCGACCAAAAAGTATTTGGGTCACTACTCACATCTTTATCTGGAATCGGACTAGGAGCATTCGGGTAGTCAAAGTGTGCAATTGCTTTAAAAATAACATTTCCTCCACCTTCATTAGCAGTTGCAGTCACTGGCTCAATTGATAAACTAGTAGGTTTATATACCAAACCAAAATTTATATTAGTTCCACCTGAACAATTATTTGCATTGGTACAATCTAATGTATTAGCTAATAAAGGGGAAGAAATAAAAAACACGAACAACAGAATAAATGTTCTCCTTAACAATCTATTAATATTAGACATAGAATTTTCTATTTATTATGTATTTTTATTTTCTTGAACATTCTAACATAAACACTTTAATCTGCAAATTGAATATTATTTAGGATTAAAACCTTGTCTTTCAAAATCTTTAAATTTATCCCCAAAATATTCTGGAGGAAAATATAAATTAAATAAAAGAGGCCAAGCACGAGAAGAACGATAAGAATGATGAGAAGTATTTGAATAGTCAGACAAATTATAAATAAGTAAAGATCTCAAATTCTGGCATTGAGTTTCAAGCATAGTATCAACCATTTGAATTTTTCCATCTTTTAATTTTTCAGGAAAAGAAAAAATTTTTGCTATTGAAAACTCTTGTGTTTGTTTAAATTTTGACGAACTTTTACTTCGTTTTGGCACAAAATTTTTAGTAGAAATATTTCTATATTCTGCAGGATCATCAGCTTTAATTAAATCTCTAGCATGATTTGAATATAAAAATTCTCTAAAAACATTTAAGTCATCAGCATTTGAAAAAACTAACATCCATCTATTTTCATCACTCACTTCCTTTCCTCTATCTTCACTTACAATCCTTGCAATTTCATCTTTTACATGAATATAGTGAGTATCTCCAGTATAAATTAAAGCCTCTATATACTTATAATCTTTACGCCCAAATTTATTTTTCTTTTTTTTATGAGTACTTTCCACAATAGGAATAAAAGGAATTTCTAATCTAACTTTTTTAAAATGTTTACTTTCTTTTGGATGAATTAAAAAATTTTTTCCATTCATATCTAAAAACTTTTGACCTGATTGAATTGAATCTAAACCAACTTTATTATTATCATTCAAAGAAAATTGTTGAATATTTTTATCATCAAAAATAACTTCATAATTAGGTTTTTCTAGCAATTGTCCATCCTCAGAAACTTCTTCTAACAAATAAAAATCAACATCAACTTCACTTAAATCCTTAATTTTTAATATTTTTTTAATATATTTTTCTAATATATCTCTCCTTTCAGTAGCCTCAATAAATTTTTTATTACTTAATTTTTTACTAATTTTTAAAAAATCTCGTAAAAAAGCAGAACAGGCAAAAGTAATCTGATCTAATGGAGTATCTTTATATTTAGGAAAAGTATCTACAAAAAGTTTTGGATTATGAAACCATTCTAATAAAGTAGCCAAATCTCTTTGTTTTAAAATTTCTTCCGGATAAACACAAGCCTGATGGATATCAGTATCTCTACGGTACATTAATGCATCTCCCAAGGTTCTTCTAAATTTATCTTCTGCCTTTCTCAAACAATAGGCAAAATATTCTTCAACCTCTTTGTTATGTAATTTATTTAATAAAGGTGAATTATTTAATCCAAATATTTCTCTTATTTTTGAAACAAAAATTTGTCGATCTTCTTTAACTGTATTTATTAAAGTTTCTATATATCTCATCAATTGTGTAGTATAGTTTATCTGTGCTAAATTTTTTGGATCATTTAATTTATGAAAAATATCTGGCTCTCTAATTTTAGAAACAGAATTTAATTTTTTAGAATAAAATTTAAATAATGCAGGTTTAATAAATTTGTCATGAAAAGCTTTAACATCAAAATTTTCTTCAAAAAATAAAACATCTCTTTTTTCTGAAATATCTTCTATTTTTGATTCTCCTAAAACATCTT
This sequence comes from Patescibacteria group bacterium, assembly GCA_963169655.1. Classification (GTDB taxonomy): domain Bacteria; phylum Patescibacteriota; class Gracilibacteria; order UBA1369; family UBA1369; genus KLAP129. Next base: position 43,729 of record CAUJCM010000003.1, read on the forward strand.
TAATTTGATTTTTAATTTCTAAATTTAAAGAATGAAGTTTATGTTCCCTTGCATAAACTGCCATTTGCCTACTATCTGAATATAACCAATCATATAAAGTTTCACCATTCATTCTATTTATTGAATACCCAACATTATCCAAGTATTTCATTAATGCCAAAAACTCCTTATAATCAAAAATCATCCGCTTATCTTGAACACTATACTTAATAACTCTTCCCATAATATATGCCATCACAAATCCCCTCTTATCTTCACTAAATTTTTCAAAATAAGCTTCATTTGCAATTCTATCAATATTATCTTTAATTTTTTCCGACACCTTTTCGCGTAAGGTCATTTTTCTTTTTACACCATCTTCACCAGTTTCAATATATTCTTCTAAAAATAATTTACTGATAGACACATCAGGAGCATCATCTTTTTGTTGCTTAAAAAATTCAAATAAAGTTTCAGCACCAGTCAAATTATATCTTTCTAAAAAAAGTACAGTATTTAATAATACTTGCTTTTCCAAATTTCTTAATTGACCGTCTACCTGTTGATCACTATTTTGATCAAGATATTTTATATCACTATCGACAGAAATTAACGAATTTGCAAATTTAGTGGCAATTAAATCTGCTAAATTATTTTTCTTAAATCTATGAATAAATTCATCAAGATTTAATCTAAATTGGCTAAAAGCAACTTCCTTAATCATCCTTTTAATTAAATCGCTTAACGACGCTCCTGGCGAATCAGTTTGAGCGTGTTCTCTTAATTTAAGATCAATATTTTTATCGTCATCATTTTCACAAGATCTAATCAAAAAACCAAACCTTACTTTTACTCTAGGATCAATATAATTTTCCGGCTTCTCTCCAAATTTATCTCTTAAATCAATTTCTATACTCATAAATGACTACACAAAATTTAAAGTACTTTTTAATTATATCACAAAAAATAAGTGTAATAAATGCAACTTATTAAACATAACACTTTACCAAAAAAGGAATTTAATATATAATAACTAGATATATTTGAGTTTAAAAAAATGACAAAACACCATAAAACCAGTGTATTTCTTGCAACAATTTTAACAATTTTAATACCTATTTCTATTGTCAATGCGTCATCTCTAGTAGTATCAAAAACAAAAAACTCAGATGACAGCAATAATCAAAATTGGTTCCGTTTTTTTGAAATACCTGGAACAAAAATAGAAGATTCAATAGTATTAATTAATACTAGTAAAGAAGTTCAAGACTTAAAAATATATGCTACTGATGCAACTTCTAATCAAGCAGGAAGCTTTACTCCAAAAATGTCTAATGAAGAACAAAAAGGCATTGGGGCTTGGACAATCCTTTCTCAAGATCATATAGTATTAAATCCAGGTGAACAAAAAGAAATAGATTTTATTATTAATATTCCAAAAGATCTTCCACCTGGACAATATTTTGGCAGTATTATGAATGAAAACAGTCAATCAATAGAGAGCTGTCCAACAGAAAACCTCGTTGAAAATCAATGCAAAAGCAATATTCACATTAAAACAAGAACTGGAAATAGAATTTATTTAAATATTCCAGGAGAAATTAAACAGGATATTAAATTAAACAGCTTCAATTGGTCAAAAACAAATAATAATATCAATTTCAATTTTAGTTTTAGCAATAATGGAAATGTTGCATTTCAGCCAAAAGTAACGATCAATATTTATAATTCTTGGGGAAAGAAAATAGATAGTATTGAAGAAAATCTTGGTAAATCACTTCCTAACACTACGATCACTCCCATCATCAATTGGAATCCAAAAGGCCAATTTGGTAATTTAACAGCAAAAGCCAATATTATTTATTTACAAGAAAATTTAGGACAAATCGATAATTTACATGGATCTTCTTTAAGTGAAATAGCAAACTTAAAATTTTATATTATTCCTTGGAATATAATTTTAGTATTACTATTCATTTTAATTAGCTTCTCTCTTGGCTTGGTTTACAGAAACTTATATATCAAAAATTTAATAAATAACTCAATAATTTATACAGTAAAAGAAAATGATAATTTAATTGATATTGCAAAAAAACACCAAACCAAATGGCAGTTAATAGCAAAATTAAATAAAATCTCCCCTCCCTTTATATTAAAAACTAAGCAAAAAATAAAAATTCCACAAAACAAAAAATAATATGACTAGTCAAAATAAAATATCAAAAATTATTTTAGGAGCAATCATAATAACCAGCACCTTAATTTCTGGAAGTATTTCATTAGCTGACGCAAACTTAATAAAAGATGCAAAAAATTTTTATGATAATAGTCCAGAAAAAATAAATAGTTTTACATTGCCATTTACAACAGAACCAATTGCAAGTGCTGTTGACACCACAGGAAATATGGCCTTTGTCTGGGCAGATAACACAGGTGCAATAGATAGTTGTAAATCCATATACTTTCAAATATATAATTACAATGGTATTCCAATTACAGGCCATGAAGAATTAACTGGAAGTTGTCATATTGATAATTTATATAAAGATCCAAAAATAATATTTACTAAGAATGGACTAGCAATAACCTATTATTCTTATTTATATGATGGATTACAATCTTATCCAAACATCAATATACAATTTTATAATACAGATACTGACACAATAAGCGCCCCAATAATAATAAATGATTATACTATAAATGATTATAATGAAATAAAATCCCCACAATTCGCGATAGAAAATGAGGATAAAAATATAATTGGTATAGTTTGGGTTGGTTGCCCAGACATAACCTGTACAGAAGAAAAAATAATGTATCAAAATATAAATTTAGATGGGAATAAACCTAATCCTAACAATAAAGTCATTAGTGAAAATAGCACTAATTATGAAGTAGCCAACCCTAGAATTGCTGATAGTGGAATATTATTTATGATTACATGGACTCAGTTTGATAATGCTGAGACAACAATCAATTCTAAAGCTATTAATGCTCATGATCCTGATAAAGTCACTAATGAAATAGAAATAACTCAAAATAATTTTATATCAAACCCATCACGTTATGTTTTAAGAAGCGATATTGTTGGAAATAATATTTTTCCTCCTGCTAAATATTCAATTGAGAATAATGAAGCAAAATGGCTAGACACCTTTTTTATCGTTTATGATGATTTAAGTAGTATAGATAATAGCAAAAGCATTTATCTTAAAAAGATATCATGTATTACTACAATGTCTTTACTCAATGGACAGCCAAGCCATAATTGTTCAGTAGCCACAAAAAATTCTAAGGAGATTATAATTAGAATAAACACAACTACGGAAAACAATATAATGCCAGCAATTGCAAAATCACAAAAACAATTATTCAAAGACGATCAAAATGATGGAAAATTAAGGTTAGACAATATTGCAAATACAATAACTGTCACCTGGGTACAAGCAGATCTTTTAAAAGCGGAATTTCCTATTTATCATTTAATAGCTCAAAATTATGATAGCAATTTAAAAAAACTTGGAAATCATTTTATGATTCATTCAGGTATTAATGACGTTAATACAACGTATACATTAAGTAAATTTGCACCAAACAATTTTTTAATAAATTTTAGAAGCCTAGTCGTATGTCCAGATTCAAACTGGTCTTGCGACTATGTTGATGATATCAGAGGAGGATATAATAATTACAAAAACCAAGCAGAATTATATAATAATATTAATTTTAAAGTAGGAACAAATATTCCAGTAAATCCACCAACTAACCTAATACAACAATCACCACAAACAGCATTAAATAGCGATGGAAAATATGTAATTGTGTACACACAATTAAATGACGATGATTCTTTTTCCTCCTTCTATACTCTATACGACAATTTTGGAAATAGTATTATAGCCAATCAACCCGTATCTAATACTTTAACAGGTGACCAATCATTTCCACGAGTAAAATTTTTTAATGAAAACAAGGATTCTTCTAATTATGGAAAATTTATTATTACATGGGAAGGAGAAGGTAGCGGTGATAATGATGGTATTTTTTATAGAATATTCAAAGCAGATGGAACGCCTGATACTACAGAAACATTAATTAATACAAATACCAACCAAATACAATCAGGATATGACTTAAGTGTTGGTGAATATGGTCAAATAGCAATCGTATATACAGAAAAAAATGTCGACCTTATAACAAATGATTTGTATCTTTATTATAATAATAATGGAACTATAATAAGAAAAAACATCGTAAATTCTTCAGAAATTTTAGTCACACCAAAATTTTCTCCTAAAATTGCACTAAATCCAAAAGCAGATGGAAGTACAGGACTAGCAGGTCAAACAAAATTTGTTATAGGCTGGAATACTGAAGACATTGGTCACAATTTTTTTACATATTTTCAAGAAGGCTACCTACAATCTTCTTCAGTAATTAATTTATTGGGATCACCTTCACACATTGGTAACTTAATAAAAGATTTAGAAGGCGGATATAATGACCAAATAACAACAAAAATAAATACCGCAAATGACAATTTTTTTTACGGAGCTATTATATTTGATAATAATCAATATCTCGTCAAAGCTAAAATATTTAATTCAAATTATGTATTAGACATACCGAATAAATCAACCCGAGCTAGTGAGCTATCCATAGATCCTGCAACTGGAAATATTGCTGTAATTGGAACAATCAGTAACACTTATAATAACCTATGGAACAAAAAAAATACAATACTTAGAGAAACAACAATTCTCAATCCTTTTTACCCTTTATATGGAGGAAGTGATGAAAAAAACAAAGAAATAATTATAGCTCATGATGATTTAAGTATATATAGCAAAATATTAGATGTTAGTACCAGTTATTATGCCGCAATACTTAATAATATTATAGGAGAGTTCGCCCCATTTGATTTATTTAAGATTTTTATAAAAACTGATACTTTTGGAGTAATGCCTTCTCAACAATTATTCTTCACAAATTCTAATGACATAGATAATTTTCAAGAATACGATTTAATTCAAGGAAATTTTTCTGGTGCAAGTGGTACAGTTCTATATAAACATCAATCTGCTAATCCTGGTGAAAGTTTTCTAATTGTAGAACTAGACAATGGTAGTCCTTTTTTTGACAATATTGATACTATTACTAATCAAACTGATTTTGCCAATGTAGACAGCACAATTGAAGGATATATCCTATATTTTTATGAAGAAGGGTGGGATTCAAATAATCACAACAAAATATATACTCCAGGATTCGCAGAATCCGGAGAAATAGTTCAAATTATTTCAAGCTATCAAGTATTTATTAAAACAAATGATGTATTTCCACCATTTGACCCTGTTGTAGTTTATGCAGGCGAAATAGCAAATCATAATGATGTAGCATTTTATCCAATAATAACCTTAAGTACATTAAGTTTCATAGAACCCGATGTATTCAATCAACTTGCTGAAACAACTCTTAAATGGCTAGAAGAAACAACTAAGCTATATCCATCAAAATATAATGATTATGGTCAACTCACTGCAACCACAAGTATAAGCTATAATACTAGTTCAGAAGATATTAATGAACAAAGAATAATAACTGCATTCAATTCTTATATACCGCCACTTAATATTAATCTGTTTCATCATCCAGATTATAATGGGGTATATCAACAAATTTTTGCTAATCCATATAATCTAGGAGAAAGTCAAAATTCATCACCAATAACTACACAACAAATCAATCCAGGTGGAAAATATATTCAAGTTCCTGAATTAATTACATTTAATCAAAATTTAGAAAAACAACAAAGTTATAGCGTAAATTTTTATGATATAGATAATAACTGTATTACAATTACTGACCTCGACGGATCAGAATTTGATTTAACAGTTTCAATGACAAACTTAACAAATAATACAGACATTAATAATCCAAAAACAATTTCTAATAGCAATTTCGAAATAGAAAATAATGATGGAGTTAGAGATGAAATTACAATAAATCAAGCATTTTCAAATATAAATGATGTATCTCTAGATCCTTCAACAAATATAAGTCAGCACGCAACACTCGATACTGTACAAACATTATTAAATAAAAATAATAAAAACACCGGTTCTTGGAAAATTTGTCCAAAATTAATATTTAATGTACCAGCAAGCGCTCCAATGGGAACAGCTAATGGGAGTTTAACATTTACTATAATATAATGAATAAAACAACAATATTCATCATAGGTTTACTAAATTTAATCTGGGTAAGTACCAGCACTGCCAACTCCCCTAGTTTCACTTCATATCCAGAAGATATATCAAATGGAAATTGGATAATAAAAAATGTTAATCCAGGCAAAAATTATTATGAGAAACTAATTGTTAAAAATTTAGAAAATGAAACAATACAATTAAATTTAAAATTTAATGAATTTATCGAAAACAACAAAAATATCCAATTATTAGAAAATCAAAAATATTTAAATATTGGCAATTGGATAAGCCCAACAAGTCAAACAATACAATTATTACCTTATGAAACAAAAAGAATTAGTTTTGAAATAAAAATACCAAAACAAACCTTAGAAAAACAATATCAAGGTGCATTTTTAATCTCTAAACAATTATCACAAAATAATTCATTTAATATTAATACCAGAATAGGAAATAGAATTTATTTAAATGTTACCAACAACAACCTATTAGAAAATAACATTTTTAATCTTCCAATCAGCAAAACTAATTTATTATTTATATTTATAAGTATTCTTATGCTCGGATATTCTCTATTTCACTCAAAACGATTAATCAAAAATAAAAATTATGAAAGATAAAATTATTAAAAACATAACAACAATATTAGGAGTATGTATCTTATTTATAAACACAACTCCTATATTTGCTCAAATATTAGAAATTCAAATCATTGGAGCTGGTTATAAAGTCTTAACACCAACACAATTAAATTTTCCAATAATCAATACAGGGACTGAAAATACAACGACAAATATTAAAACTAGAAATGTCTTTCTAGAAAAAGACAAATCAAATCAAAATAGATATGGATTTCAAGTAATAGATGAGAATGGAGGAAATCCATTTGATGTACTAATAACAACTGATGAATTTAAAATATCCGAAACAACTAAAACCATTCAAGGAAGCAACAATAAAATTCTAAAAGTAGCTTCTACAGAATTTTTTGAAATTGGAAATAAAATTTTAATTCCAAGTGTTTTTAACAATACAGAGTTTACAATTAATACAATAAACCACCCTGATACAATAGAAATTGCAGAAAATGAGGATTTATCTATTGTTCCAGATAATACAAACATTATAAAAATTATAAACTGCAATGATAGTCCAAAAAAATGTATATCATTGAATAATTTTTCAATTAAAAACAGCGACGGAATAAATCCTGAATTTAATACATTAAATGGAAATGAAAATGATTTACAATTACATTCATCAACAGATTCATTTATTACATTTAAAGGAAAAGCAATAACAACAACAGGATCTATTAATCAAATACTGAATGTAGAAAATACAAACAATCTATTTGTAGGAGAAGAAATTATTTTTCCTAGTGATAGTGGGGTAAATCCACTCACCAACAAAATAACAGAAATATCCTCCCCTACCTCATTTAAAGTTGAAACAAGTTTTATAGATCCGCCAACTGACGGGATTGAATTATATTCAAAAAACATTCGCACACTGACCCTTGCAAATAGTACGGGTGAAGAACCTGGTATTTTCGAAATATATCCTGTTTTACAGTTAGTTGTTCCAGCAGGACAAAAAAATGGATTATATCAAACAACATTAAATCTTACTATACTCTAAAATGAAAAAAATAAATTTATCAATTTTTATAATCAGTTTACTTTTCCCACATATTTTAAGTGCTGAAAGTATAAATTTAAACGATATAAGTGTAAATTATTCAAATAATAATAATTATTTAAATGTTAATTTTGATAAAAATAACAGTGTTTCTGATCAAATTATAATTAAAAATCTATCTGACAATAAAATTAACTTAAATATTAGCACAGAAAATTTATCAAATTTAGTTTCTATTCAAGATACTATAATTATAAATCCAAATGAAACAAAAATTATACCGTTTAAAGTTGATTTAAACAAAAATATTGGCATAGGTAATCATCAAGGATTAATTCTATTTAAATATAGAAAAACACAAGACAACAATATTTATAATCTAGAAAAAGGACTCAAATTAAATATTAATATACCAGGACAAATTCAAAATTCTTATAAAATAATAAATCCAATTCTTACCAAAGATAAAAATTATACACATTACACTTTCAACATAATAAATAGTGGAAATACATTCTTAAATGGCACTACTACCTTGACTAATCAAAATGAAAACACCCAACACACACAACCAATTGAAATATATCCAGGAGAATCAGCAAAAGTCAGTTTAAATATAAAAAATAACACAAACAAAAATTCAAAACTAATTAACACAATTAATCTGAACAATGAATTTAAAACATATATATTAAATAATGACATAGAAGGACCTCAAAACTTCTCACCATTTATCATTATATTATTATTAACAATAATAATATTTGCTTATCTAAAAATCAAAAATCAAAAATCAAAAATCATTAATTATATTTTAATAGGAGTATTAAGCATAATATTTTTCAGAAACTCTAACAATATTAATCAATTTCTCAAAACAGATAGTTTTAACACAGTCCCTGAAACTGGTTTTCTGACCACAATTAAATGGGGGCAATTTGGACCAGTAAGCCAATTTGAATCTAATCCAATATCATGGAATGGTTATTTTAAAGCTAGTAGCGGAAAATTAATTATCATAGAAAAACTAAATAATGAGAAAAATGATGATATTCAGTTAAATAAAAATGAAAACCAGCTAAATTTCAAAAATATTACAGGCCCTGACAATGATGGCGTTATCTTATTATTTAAACCCGATAAATCAGATCCAAAACCAGCTTTAACCTACTATAATAATAAATCTCAAGAAAAATATACCTTTTCTATCAATTCAACTCTAAAATTAAGTAAATATATTAATTATTTAAACGGAGAAATAGAAATAAACAGTGAAATAGCAGATAAAAATCTTACAATCATTCAAGATAACCAAAAATTTAATATTGTCACTACAAATATTAATACAACATCTCCAATATTAGAAATTCTTGGTTCTCCAGATGCAGATATTATTTTCAATCAAGAGTCCACAAATGAAATTAAAATAAAAGAAAATCAAAAATCATTGCAGTTACAAGATGAATTAAAAATATTAAAAGAAATAATTAAAGATTTGCCTTCTTCATCAGATTCACTCTATCAATATATTTTAAATTCCGAATTGATAGAAGAAATTAACTCTAATTACAATTCCGCAATTGTAAAATCAAATCCATTATTAATAGATAAACTCCGCAATTCTCCTCTAATTATAAATGAAATATCATCATCATCTGAACAAAATTTAATTTTCGTACCAAATTCAAAAGTAGAAATGCCTTCTCAATTTTTTTCCTTCAATCAAAAACAAACAACTAGTCAGAGTCTAGGAAATATGATATTTGTGCAAAACAGAAATAATCCATGGTCAATTTATTTATCAATTAATAATTTAATATCTACAAAAAATAATTTAAGTATTCCTTCATCAAATATAACTATAATACCAGGTAATATTAAATTAATTAATGGAAATGAATCTTCAAATTCAATATTGGCTGGCCCCACTCACAAATTAATAAATAATAATGATCAAGCATTATTAGCAACTATTACACCTCAAAATTACAATGAAAACACAGTATTTACTCTGAATCCACAAATAATGATAGAAATACCAGCAGGTACCAAACCAGGAACATATAAAGCAGAAATTACAATACGTGAAATCTAGTTTTTTACAGCAATTAAAAGTCCGTCACCGATCTTTAAAATATCACTATCAAATCTCTCATCACTTTGCATATTAATAACAAAGTTTTCCAAGGCAAATTGATGAGACTGAATATTATCGGCAATAACTAAACCTCCTTTTTTAATAAATGGATAACATTGATTCAAAATATCTTGATATTGTTTCTTGGTAGCATCTAAAAATAACAAATCAAAATTCCCCTCTCTTATGTTAGAATTTATATCAAAGATTTCTGGAGCGTGCCCAAAAACTTGTGTAATAATTTGATTTAAATCAAATGTCAAAAAGTTTTTTTCTGCTAATTTAAATCTAGTAATATTTGATTCAACAGTCCAAAGATATCCTATTTTATTGTCTTTCAAAGCCTGAGCCATCCAAATAGTTGAATATCCATTCGAAGTTCCAATTTCTAAAACTCTTTGACATCCAGACAGCCGAATAAAAAGATACAACATTTGAGCAACTTCTCTTGGAATATTCCAATAATGTTTATTAGTTTTTTCTAAACTCAATATTTTATCTTCAAGCTCCCTACTAAAAATATTCATCATACAATCAAAAGTGATATAATAATTATATAAAAAATTCTAAATTAAATATAGCAAAAAAAAGAAACATTCATATAATATAACTAAAACAAATACACAAACCGTGAAAATAAAACATCAAACAAATCTATTCATACAGCTAAAATTAATCATACTTGTAATATTTAGTATTATTCCTAACTATTTTTTAAACCCTATCGCTAAAGCTTCCATATCACCAACTTTATCCTCTTTCAAAATTTTACCAGATCAAATTGAACCATCAGATCCAAATACATATCCCGATCAAACTGGAAATTTAAATATGTATAACCCAAACAATACCGCATTAATTATGGTTACTCCAATTGATGATGGAGGGCCATTTCCAGCTCCAGTACCAAATAGTACTATTGAATTATCAATATCTCCAAATGATGGAAAAGTAAAAACATTTGAAATACCATGTTCAACTATTCGTACCATCACCAACACCACACAATCAAATACTACCATTAATAACATTACTTACTCTGGTTGTTTTATAGCCTATTATACTGATGATATTTCAGATAAATTTCAGAGTAATTCAATTAATGAATATACAATAACAGCAGATATTAATAATACAACAACCCTTCAGGCAGAATCTACCTTAAAAATTAAACCCATAGCTAATATAGGTATTGGTAATTATATTTTTAGGCAAGATGATAATAATGAAATTGATGCAAGTAATTTAATGCCAGTAAATACACCACTCTATAATATTAGTAAAAATGAAAATTTCCGACTTAGGGTTAGCTTAACAAGAAAATTATCAATACTAAATACTTTATTCGAAAATAATGCTAGCAATTTATCAAATTTATTTAAAAATATTGACAAAGATAAATTAATACAAGATGAGTTTGCCCCAATACAAGAAACATTATTAAATGATAATTTAAGTTTTAATAACATAGAAGGAAGACATCCACCAGCAACAGCAATAGATGAAGAAAATAAAAAATTATATTCATTATATGCAAGCACTAATACTAACGACGAATTTGTAGTTTCTATTATTGATTTAGACAATATATCTAATCCGCCAACTGAATTTAATATTGCTTGTGACGCTACCTGTCAAACAAATGGAGGGAATATTAACACTGACATGCAAACCAGTAATAATATTTTTTTAGATATTGATAATAATCTATTGTATATAGTAGTTAGCCCTTGGGATAGTAGCACAGGATGGGGAGATATTAATGATTATTATATTAAAATTTTTAAAGTAGATCTAAGTACACAGTCAATAATAAATGTCTTAAATATACCTAAATTACTTTCAGAAAATACTAATCAAGCTATAACTCAATATTCAGCAGATAGTGAAATTGATCTAGATAGCGGATTTTTGTATGTAATGGTTAGTGGAAATTTAGATTCAAATAATAGTTATGTTAAAGAAGGAAGTAACAATGAACCAGCAAATATAGTCAAAGTTAAATTAAATGCCCCAAATCAAGATTTAGAACTTATTGACAGGACTATTTTAGCAAGAAATGGTCTACACATTACCTCTTCAATTATTGATACGGTTAATAAATATTTATATGTAACAAATGGAAAACCAACTCAATTATACAGATTAGACTTAGATGTACCCGAAGAAAAACCTCCAATTATAATTTCACAAATCAGTTTATTTTCAAGTAATGTAAATTACCCAAACCTACAAGTGGGATTTCAAGCTTCCATTTTAGACCCCACAAGCAATTATGCATATTTTGCTAGCTCAAATAACCAAATTATATATGACATGATTTCAAGTCAAATAAAATTTATGAATTCTCTACAAAATCCACCATATATAACTAAAGTAAATTTAAATCCTCTAGAACCATTTGAAGTAATGTCCAAAGTAAACATCGGAAACCCAAATGCCTATGCTATGAAATATTATGTAGAAATCCTCATAGGAGGCTCTCCAGTAAATCTATATAATAATATTATAAAAGTTCTTAATATAATGAATGAATTAGATTTCAACACAACTATATTCGGAAATATTTTATCTCAAAATGGAATAGCAACTCCATCCATCGACACAATTAATCATTATATTTATTTTCCCACAATCAGAATTGTAGGACAATCTACAGGAGCATTTAAAATTATAAGATATGACACCACTAATGACACCGTCAGAGGAATGAAAGAAATGGATAATGAAATTATCATAGGGCAAGTACCAATTACTAGAAATCCAACATTAAACACAGATATGATAATTACATCAGGAAATATATATTCCAACATAATGAATTTAGGATATATATTAAAGATAATGGGAAAAAGTGATAAATTATTAACTTATAAATCTACAACTAATATTAATCCAATTATACAAAGCGCCTCATTATCAGAACATAACATTGATACCGCTGGATATTGTAACTATTCAGACACAGAAAATTTAAATTGGGAAAATATACCTAATGATGATTTTATTTATGCTACAAGTTCTTATTTTAACGATAGAGATAAAACTACTAATATTCCAGGTCTACTTCCTGATACCAACGAAAGCTTTGTTCCAGGAGAACTAAAACAATCAAATACATCAATATCCAAGATCTCTTTAGGCAGAAGTCAATTCACTGAAATTGAATATTCTTTGAAAGCCACAAATGATGCTAAAGGCAGTTATTGCTTCAGAATTATAGATAGCGATCCTAATAATGATAATCAAACAAGTAAATATCCTAATATGATACTTGGATATTTCAATCCAGATTATCAAAAAATTAATCTCTTAAAAGAACATTTTTATATTCCAATTACAATCAATGGAATAATTATAGATAAAAATGAATTATTATTACAAGAAACCGCATATAAATCCACATACAATATCAAATTAGCAAGCCAACCTACTGACACGGTTAATATACACATAACTTCTGATGATCCAAGAATTAAATTTGTACTTCCTGATGAAAGTAAAGTTAATTTTTTAAATATCAATTTTGACGGAAATAATTGGAATACTAACCAAACGATATCAGTATTTGTTCCCAAAACCCCAAGCAATGAAGGCACTACTTATGGATTAATTCACCACACATCCACAAGCAATGATCCTTCTTATAATTTTTTAGTAATCAAACCAATTCAAACAATTGTAACAGACACAAATGAAGCAATAAGCAAAATAACCGCAAATATATGTAGCGGTGCAAGCTTCACACCTCCAGCAAACTTTAACTTCCCAAATATTAAAATAGGAAACAATACTCCAGTCTTTTCTCCAGATATTCCAATTTCAATTATTGATGAAAGATGTTCTGGAGACTCATTCTCATTAACACTACAAGCAAGTAATTTCTGTAATGATATTGATAATTTAATGTGTATACCTCTCAATAAAGTTTACTTAGCAACTTCAACTTTAGTAAATGATTACACAACTACTTTAACTCCAGCTCAAATAGGTAATTTTATTGCAAATTATCTCCAAACAGGAGTAGATATCGCAACTATAAATGCCTTCAAACATCAAGATCCAAATGATGATTTAACTCTCGATCAAGCAATTACTTTAATTGATACCGATGGAGTACTCGGAGATAATAATCACAAAATTAATGAAGATGTAGATTTCTTAATGCACTTACTCATTGATTATGCAAATATCACCACTCCTCTTGGAATAGGTACTTATACAACTACTTTAACTCTTGATTTTATTACACAATAAAATTAACTGAAAAGAATGATTAAAGATAAAATAACAAATCTTCAAAATAAATTATTTACAGCTATCACTGTATTATTAGCTTTAATAACATTTATTCCAATTAGTTTTGCTCAATCCATAAATAATAATTCCATCTTATTCAATTCAAACTCACAAAAATCTTTAAATTCCTCATTTACAACTTCAGAAAATAATATTCTTACAAACGATTCAAATACAAATCCATCAAACGAAACTAATCAAAAAAATTTAGTCCAATTAAGAATAATCCCTTCAATTAGTGACAGTAATAGTTCAGCTATACTCACCTACTCTCTCAAACCAAATAAAAACACAGAAGACATTTTGACTATTCATAATGAATCTGATTACAACAGCTACACATTTAATTTATATGCAGTTGATGCAGCCCAAAATAAAAGAGGCGATATTTATTATAAATTAGCAAATCAAGAACAAAACGCAATTGGTTCATGGACAAATTTTAATAAAAAAGGATTAAAAATTTTTCCTAATCAAACTTTAAGAATCCCATATTCAATTCATATTCCTCAAAAAATTACTCCTGGAACTTATCAAGGAGGATTCGTTGTAGAACTTCAAAATTCTTCTAATGAGGATAATCAAATCAAAGTAGTTAGCAGAATTATCACACCTTTTAGAGTAACCATTCCAGGAAGAAAATTTATTGAATTAGATTTTAAAAATTTTGAATATAATAAAAATCCAAAAGAGCCTTTATTTAATATTTCTCTATCTAATTCAGGAAATGTAATTTTAAAAGCAGATATCGATCTTGAAATAAAAGGCACATTATTTAAAGAACCATACAAAGCTTCTTCAAATGAAAATATCTTACTTCCAGATTCTTCAATAAATAAAAATATCTCTACCCAAAAACTACCTTTTCTAGGAAAATATCAAGCTTCAGCAATAGTTAATCTTTATCAATTCGATACAAATAAAAATGAATATATATACTATCAAACACTTCAAAAAGACATCGAATTTACCATTATCCCCTACTCTTTCTTGATATGTTTATTAGTTCTAGCAATATTTATCATTTTTATTGCAGTAAAAAGACAAAAATGTCTTAAAAAAATTAAAGAAAATTCATTTACACATATTGTGGCTAAAGGAGAAACCTTAACTTCAATAGCAAATCTTTACAAAATTAATTGGAGGACTATAGTTAGGTTAAATAAATTTAAAAAACCGTATACTTTAAGAGTAGGAAAAAAATTAACAATTTTTGTTAAAAATAAAAAGAAATAAAAATGAAAAAATTATTCTCAATCTCAGTATTAGTTTTAGTAAGTTTAAATTTATTTATAGCTACTGTTTTCGCTACACCAGAAAATTTTGATGGTGAGCAGGAAATTGAGTGCAATGATAGTGGATCTTTTATTATTAAATCTGCACCTGAAACTATTGAATTTTATGAAAGAACAACAAACTTTTATAATGAAGATAATTCCAATATCATTGCAACAAAAGATAATGGAAATTATGACCCAATGATAGTTTTTGAAGATACCAGAGGTTTTGATCCTAGCGGAAATAAAGAATGTGGAAAGGGTTATATTGTCTCAGTAGTAGCTTCAGATGGAATTACTAATTATGCAGATATTAACAATAAAAATACTTCAGATTATTACAGGATATATTTAGCAACTGGTGAATTTGGTGGAGATGGAAATATGCTTGAAGACGTCAATATTGGAACTTCGATTCCTGATGAATTAATGAGAGACATAGTAGAATTTTATGATGAAAATGATGTTCAAAATAAATCAATTAAAACAGCAATTAACTTATTTGAAACTCAAGAAGCTTTTTATGGAGATCTAGGATTAATTTTAAATTTTTATGATCAAGATCAAGGAGATGATGCAGAGTGGTCTACACTTAAAACTTTACATAATGATTTAGAAAAGAAAGTAAGTGGAACTGTCACAAATAATTATCAAGGTCCAATTGCACCAGGTACTTATACAGGAACAATCACTTTCTCTATCACTCAGAAAAGTTAAGACACACACTTGACAGAACACTATAAAATATAGTAATATAATTTGAAGCTTTATAATTTAACCAAAAAACAAATATGAAAAAGCTCACAACAATTTTAGCCTTAACGGCAGTAACAGCAAATCTTGGTATCGCTACTGTGTTTGCACAACCTCAAGACGAAGCTATCTCAGGAACCCAAAGCATTGATTGCGATAATACTGGAGATATTACTCTTGTAGTAGATGGTAATAAAGATATTACTTTTTACCCAAGAACTGTAAATTTTAAAGACGCAACACAAGCTTATGCATCAGCTTCTAAGAACGCCAATAAATATATAAAAATCCAAGACACAAGAGGATATGATTCAACATGTGGATTTGGAGCTACTTTAAGTATACAATCTAGCGGACTAAATCATCCTGATTCAGGAGATATTATAGATTTAATGACAGGAGATTATACTAGGAGTAATTTTGTAATTGAAAGTGGCAGTATTCCAGACAGTACTAATTTTTATAATGATATTGTAGGAAATGTAAAAGCTGGTACAGAAACAGATATTAAGAATTCGGTTCAAATATTTGAAACTAATCAGGCTTTTAGCGGATCAATTAAAATAATTTATAATCCAAGTACAGATGATGGTAGTGATTACGATGATGTATTAGTTGCAGCTAAAAGACCATCTTCAGTAATAGCACAAGGAACCTATACAGGAACAATTACTTTTTCTTTGGAGAAAAAAAATAGTTAATTTTTAAATATCATCAATCAAAGAGCCACAATTGTGGCTCTTTTTCTTTTTATTCCCCTCTTGAGGGGTGTCAGCCACAGGCTGACGGGGTGGATCAAATCTTTAGATAAAAAGTTAATGAAGAAGTTTTTGAAGCTCTTTTTCTCTTATTTCTATATTTTCAAGAAGATCTTGATGTACATACTCTATATTTTGGCAAACTTCACTATTTCTATACCTCAAAACTTTTAACCCTAAATCATTTAAAGCCACTTCTCTTTTTTTATCGTATTGCTCTTTTAAATCATGGCTAGATCCATCTATTTCAATCACTAAACCTAGTCTTGCAATAAAAAAGTCTACAATAAAATTACCAATAACAGTTTGCCTATCCATATCATAATTTTTAATTATGCCTTTATTTTTAAAAATGTTCCAAAAGATTACTTCTGAAAGTATTGACTGTTTTCGTAGTTTTCTAGCTTTTTTTGTGAGCTGTTTATTCTTAGGCAAGTTCCAATATGGAAAAAGAGATCTTTTTTGCCAGTCGAAACAAGCCACCCCGGCAAATTCTTCGAATTTGCCACCCCTCAAGAGGGGAATTTTAATTTTACCAATACTATACTGCTTTTTACTCATAATTCGGTACATACTAAGTATATTTATAAAAGTCGCTTTTAAATTCTGGATAAAATTTTAATAAAGTTTGGATGGTGGAATCAATAATCCACCCAATCAAAGTAATATTCCAATTGTATAAAAACAAAAAGATTATTATACTAAAAATGTCGTTAACCCTGAATACAATGAAAAATAACGCTATTAAAATATCTTCAAAAAAAGAAATTAAAAAATCAGATAAACTTGAGAAGAACATACAGAAATACTTTGACTGGGTTGATAAAACATATATTCCTAAAGGAAAAAAGATAGCATTTTAAAAATTTTAAAGAAAGTTAGAGGGTAAAAGAAGTCAGCAATCAAAGCCTATCGAGGAAACAATTCCCCTCTTGAAGAGCGTTAGCCGGAGACTTTCGGGGTGGCTCTTTCGTTTGAAAAAAGCTAAAATCCCCAAAATTTGACGGGGTGTTCTTTATGAAGCTTAGGGAAACAAAGAGAAAGATCATCGCGTAGAAAGAAAACATCAATTCCCCTCTTGAGGGGTGGCAGCCACAGGCTGACGGGGTGGCTGAATTGTTAGCAATGTGAATTTAGTAAAGATACATCCGGATAAACAAAAAAGATAAAGAACACAGAAAATAAACACAAAATATAGTTCATTTACCTTTGTTAAAAAAATTAAATTAAATCATTCCCCTCAATAGGAGAATTAAAGCAAGCCACTTCGTAGCAAAGTATTTAAAATAACCACTTTATCTTCTTTACAAAAAATGTTAAAATTATAATAGTTAAATAAAAATAAAAAACAAAATGAATCGCAATAAAACAAAAACATTTTCACTATTTCTAATTATTTCATTACTACTTCCTTTTGAAACTATTTTTGCAAAAAGTTTTGCAGTAAAGGTTGATCCAAATGACAATAAAAAAAGTTCATATTCTTTTGAGTACCAAGAAGGAAAAGTTCTTTCAGATCAAATTACAGTTACAAATTTGGATAAAGTTGAAGAATCTACCTATCAAGTTTATGGGGTAGATGGTATCACCAATTCTCTGGGTCAATCTGTTTTTAAAAGTTTAACTGACAAACAAACAAATCTAGGTTCTTGGATTGAATTTGAAGAACCTACTTTCACTTTAAAACCTGAAGAAAGTAAAACTGTCACTTTCAAAATTAATATTCCAGAAAATGTAATTCCAGGTTACTACACAGGTGGGATTAGTGTTCAAGAAATAAATAATCAAGAAGTTAAAAGTAAAGAAGAAAAAAAACAATCTTTTGGAGCCAAAGTTTCTACAAGAATTATCCATAGAGTATATGTAAATATTCCAGGTGAAATTACAATAAATGGAGATATCAATAGTTTTAAATTTCAATCTGTAAATAAAAGTAATTTTTTCACTTTCAATGCAGAAAATACTGGTAATACAATTTTAAAAGCTGAAGGTAAAATTACTATAACTGGTGGAATTACTCAAAAAGAAGCTTTTGAAATTCCAGTAAATATAGCTTATTTAAATGTAGGTGAAAAAATAGAAAATAAAATATCTATTCCAAAAGAATTTAATTATTATGGAAATTTCCAAGCAAATTTAGATTTAAAAATGTATAGTTTTGATCCATTTAATAATATAACTACTGATTTTAAAGAAGTTCATTTATCTACAACCTTCAAATTAATTCCTTGGGATCAAATTTTCTTAGCTTTAAAAATTCTTGCACTCTTAATCATTTTAATTACTGCATATATCACTAATAAAATTCTTTACCTCAAAAAATGTGAACCATATACAGTTCAAGAAGGAGACACAGTTAATAGTCTTGCTAAAAAACACAATATGTCTTGGAGGAAACTCGCTAAAATCAACAAATTGAAAGCACCTTATGAACTCACTCCAGGTCAAAGTATTTTAGTAAAAAAAATTACTAAATAATGTCAAAAATTAATAAAAAATTACTATCTTCATTTATTTTAGCTTGTAATATCTTAATTGCTAGTAATTTAGCTAATGCAGTTGATGTTAGTGGCTCTCTTGAAATCACAGGTTGTAGTACAAATTGTTTAACTTTAACTGTCCCAAATAATCTAAGCTTACATAACAGCCAATTTTTAGATAATTCAAATCAAAATATTTATCTTTACGGAAATTATAACCTTGGAGAAGGTATTAAAATTAACAATGTAATGATGAGCGACACTGGATTTAGCTTATCTGTAAAAAGTAGCAATTTAATAAGTGTAGAAGATAGTAATTATAAATTACCTTACTCTGAAATTGGTATTTTAACATTTAATAATTCCAATACAGAATCAATTGATATGGTAAGAAATAATAATTCTATTCCAATTCAATCTGAAATTGACCCCGTAGTAAAAGGTGAAACTACAGAACCTTTTAACTACAACAAATTACTAGACAATATTGAAGATCAAATTGATATAACAGATTACTACACTTATTTTTCAGGAGCTAATCCAAATTTAAGTGATGATATAGCAATCATCAATCAAACTCCTCAAGACGATAATAGTAAAGGCTCATTTGAAATGGGGCTTTCTTTAATTTTCAAAATACCACAAAATTCAATCGACAATGGACAGCTAATTGAAAGTGATTATAATGGAGGCATAACATTTACCTTAATCCAATATCCATAATGAAAACAAAAAATATTTTAAAAATAATATTAATCAATTTATTAATATTTTCTTTCGCTAATTTTTCTTTTGCAGCTGAAAAAGAAAATAACAGTCAAACAGCTCCGGAAAAAATGGAACAAACCGGATTTTCAGCAAGACCAGCTTTTCCAAATATTGAAAACTCAGGTTCTTTTACCTTTGAAGCAAGACCAGGAGAAACAGCAAGTGATATTTTAAAAATTTCAAATTTTAATAATTATCCAATCACAGTTTTTGTTTATCCAACTGAAAACGAAGAAGAATTAAATAGCCAAGGAAATATTTCTTATAAAACATTTGGAAAAGAAATGACAGGAGTAGCAACTTGGTTTGAACTCGAAAAAGAAGAATTAGAAATGGAGCCAAAATCAGACCAAAATATTAAATTTTCAATCCACATCCCAGAAGATGCAGAAATGAAAGATTATTATGGTGCCTTATCAGCTGAAGTTCGTGGCAAAGCTCCAGAAGGAGGAGGAGTTAGTGTAAATTATCGCTTTATTATTAAAGCAAATATTAAAGTAACCGATAACCCAAGAGTAATTGAAAAAATTCCACCTACTCCCCTATTTGCTCCAGCTCAACTTTATTTATATGGATCAATCGCACTTTTTGTAATAATTGTTCTTTATTTTATTAGTTCAGCAATCATCAATAAAAAGAAAGGTAAAACTTCTAAAAAATAATCTTCAATTTAAAGTCAAAGCAAATGATTAAGAAAGAAAAGTTAAACAAAATACTTTATTCCTTCTTAATCATTTTTAGTATCATCCTCACCTATTTTCTTTTCACCAAAACCCAAACAACATTAATATTTATCGGAGTATTTTTATTTGGTTTCATTTCCTATAAGAAACCAATACTCTCATTATACTTAATTTTACTTTTACCCGTATTAGGAGAATTTTCTCGTTTTACTTTCTTTGGACAAAGTATAGTTTTAAGTGATTTACTACTACCCGTTTTTATCATCACCCTATTACCACAAGTTATCAAATCTAAATTTGATAAAAAAATAAAAACAATACTTAAATTAATCAGTATTTTTATATTAATAGCAATACTCTCACTTATTTTCAGCCTGACAGAACTATCAATTTCAGAAGTACTTAAAAGCTCCCTCTATTTAATCCGATTCATTTTATATTTTTCACTCCTCCCCTTTTCATACTTTATTATTTCAAAATACTCCAGAAGCAAAAAAGTTATTTTTTGGATAGTCATATCTTCACTTCTTTTAGTAATTACAGGTATTCTTCAATTAATTTTCTTACCGGATTTAAAAGAGTTAGCATTACAACAAGGTTATGACCCACATATTAATAGGCTAGTTGGTAGTTGGCTTGACCCAAATTTTATTGGTGGATTTTTTGCTTTCATTTCAACTTTTATTTTAAGTCTAGCTATTTATGAAAAAAATAAAAAAATAAAAATCTTTTACTTAATATCCACATTAGTTTTTATTTCCACTTTATTCTTAACTTATTCAAGATCTGCATATTTAGCTTTATTTACTAGCATTTTCATACTTGGACTACTCAAAGCAAGAAAAATACTTTTAATCTTTTTATTAACTTTTATTATTGGAATTAACTTTTCTTCAAGAGCAAAAGAACGAGTTGGAGAGCTAATTACTTCAATGACTTCAGTTATCACTCAAAGTTCTGAAAACCCAGATCCAACTGCAAGACTTCGTATCAAAAACTGGAATGAAACTATAGAATTAATCAAACAAAAACCATTACTTGGACATGGTTATAACACTTTAACTTTCACTAAAGTAAATCAAGGATTTATTGAAACTACTGATATTCACTCTGCAAGTGGCTCAGATTCAAGCCTACTTACTATCCTCGTTACTACTGGCATCTTTGGATTATTAACATATTTAATTACAATCCTTTTAATCTTAAAATATTCACTATTAAATTGGCTTAAATTTAAAAATAACCCTTATTTACAAGGATTAAATTTAGGAGTTTTTTGCAGTTTTATTGGACTTCTAGTACATAGCTTTTTCGTAAATAGTCTCCTGTTCCCTCAAATCTTAATTTATTTTTGGATAGTTATAGGACTATTTTACTTTAAAAACGCTAATAAACAATTTGTGTAAGAATATATAATTTTCCACCTCTTTCTTCAATCACCACACTATTTTTAATCTGATCATTTATAAATAAGACAACTTTATATTGTTTTTCTCCTATTACATTAACAAATATAAAATAATTATCAGGTAAATTTTCTCGCTCTTTTTTAAAAGCTTCATTAATCAAATCAAACAATTCAGAGCTAATTTTCATATCAGAAAAAATATGGGCATTATCAATTTTAGGAAACTCAGAAGTTTTAATATTATTATTAACCTGAAGTGGAGCGTTCAAATTTAACAAATTAGCATTCATATTAATTTTAGTATTTACTCCATCAAAACTTAACTTCATTTTTGGAATTACATCTTTATTAGTATCAAAATCTAAAGTCTTGATTTTATTATCTACTTTTGGATTATCAACTTTGACCTCATCATCAACAACATTCAAATTAATTACTTTATTACTCAAAGTCTCATTTTCTTTTTCTCCCTGACTTTTATCTAATACAATTTTCTCTTCTTTATCAACAACCAGGTTTTTATTATTCTGTTCATTACTTATCAAGGCATTAAAACTAGTTACCTTTTTTGTCATACCTCCATTACTTAAACTATTAATATCATCAACTTTATCAGGCTCATAATTATCAATAATAGTATTTTTTGGATATTGATAAATAATCATTGTCTTTTCAATCTTAGGTTCAGTAGCTCCTTTCTTTTCTACCTTAACTTCAGTTTTTTGATCTACAATATTTGTAGGTAAGTAAAAACTAGTATTAGCAAAATCAAAAGTAAGATTAGTTTCTAAACCTTTTTTATCCACATTACCTTTTAATCTTTCTTTTGCTTTAGATAAAGCTTCTTCAGAAGGCATTACTAAATCTGCTGAAAAAGTATTAATCTTTTGATTATCATCGTTTCTCAAAACATCAAAATCTACTTTAAGTCCACTATTTTCATTATCACTCAAAAAGCTTTCATTTTGATCATTTACACTATTTCGATAAGTAACTGGAATAACTTGTTCATTTGGAATTTTAACTTTGAAATCAAATAAACTAATTGAAAATAAGGCCATCACAGCAAGTACCGGTACTCCAGCAAATACATATTTATATTTCAAAATAAAATCAAAAAAACTTGAATTACTTTGTTCTTCAAGCATCAAGCCATTAGCTTGATTTAATAATTTATTTCTTAACTCATCCTTAAATTCAGCACGAATATTAATAGTCTCTGATTTTTTTGCATTTTTCAGAGTAGAAACTACCTTTTCAAAATATTGTCCTTCTAAGTTTTCCATATTAATTCATTAAAGATTTTAATCTTTTTAAAGCTCTAAAGAGCTTAACTCCAACATTATTTGGTGTAATACCCATAATATTACCAATTTCAATATTACTTACCTCTTCAAAATATTTAAGTCTAATTAACTCCTTTTCTTCATATTCAAGTTTATCGAGAAAATAATTAATATTATCTCTTTCTTCTAAAACAATACTATCTTCAACAAGATCAATATCATCTTTAATTTCTGGCATATCCTCCAAATCAACTTTTTGAGTTCTATTATTAACTCTATACCATTTCAAAACATTATTATGTGCAATCTTATATAACCAAGCCGAAAATGGATAACCTTTAAACTGATATTTACTTAAATTTGCCAAAGCATCACAGAAAGTTTGACTAACCAAATCTTCAGTTAATTGCTGATCATTATTTACTCTACGAGCAATGTACCTATAAATAGCTTCAAAGTATTTATCATAAAGCTCTGTAAAGCATTGAGGATCAATTTTTGCTCGTTCCACTATAATATTCTCTTTTTGCAGGTCTTTATTCATTTTTAGCAATTTTGAGTCAATATTTTAAAATCAAACTACATTTCTGTCAATATTAACTCTAGATAAACTAATCATCTCTTTACCAAATAATATTTGTCAATTTTCCCCAAAGAAAGCGAAAATTATTCTACTTTCATCACTTTCTTGGCACCTTTTACAATCCAAAAGTATATGCTAAATTACAAAAAAGTAATTTTATTAATATGTTATACGAAAACATTTCTAGCAATCCTGAAGCATTAGGCGAAGTGGTTGGAGCCATAATTGGAGTTGTCGGCTTAATCATTGGTACATTTGTAAGTATATTTACATCATTACTAATAAGACATCTCGATATTAAAAGAGAAGAAAGACGAGATTTTGCAGAAACAGAAAGGGATAGAAAAGCAAGACACTTTGCTCTACAACAAGAAGTTTATTCAGCTTTCATTACTGAATTAGCAAATTTTGAAAGTATTTTAACAAAAAATGACTTTAAAACAGACATCGATACTCTTGAAGAATTTCAAGGAGAATGGACAAAAACAGAGATAAGAATTGATTTAGTTGCAAATAATCAGGTTATTAAACTTAAAAATCAATTATCAACAATTATTCTTGAATTAGCCGAAGAAAAATTTTCAGGTAAAAAACTGAAAAATATCGTATTAGACAGTAGCTACATAGATATTAGAAATAATTTATTAGAAAACATTAGACAAGAAATGGGTATTCAAAATTAATATGACAAAAATTACTTCAAAATTTATTATATTATTTATAACAGCTTCTCTTTTTAGCTTCAATTTAACATTTGCCCAAACAGGTGTAGTAAACCCAAACGATCCAAATAATCCTAACAATCCAAATAATCCTCCAGTAGCTCAACCACCTCAAAATAATCCTGACCCTAACAATCCTCAAAATTCTAATAATCCAAATTTAGAACTCAAAGATATTATTAATTACAACCCATCAATATTAAAAGGACCAATAATAGAAACTAATCCATTAAATAATAATCAGCCTGTAAAAGACCCACTTCCTCCAAAAGAAGACCCTAACAACAATAATCCAAAAGACGAACCTAGAAATCCAAACTCAAATCAGGACACTCCACCTGATGATCAAAAACCCATTAATGAAAATACTACGACAAACCCAGACAGCCCATTAGTTGGAGTTCCACCAAAAAGACCAAATCAG
This sequence comes from Patescibacteria group bacterium, assembly GCA_963169655.1. Lineage (GTDB taxonomy): Bacteria > Patescibacteriota > Gracilibacteria > UBA1369 > UBA1369 > KLAP129. Next base: position 69,142 of record CAUJCM010000003.1, read on the forward strand.
GACAAGCCTGTAATCATTCCTACTGATCCAATTATTCCTATTTTTGATAAACCGGAAGACAGTCCAGAAAAAAAACCTGAAGAAACATGTCCAGTACAAGTCGAAAAAGGAGAAACACCTCCTTGCCCAGTACAACCAAATAATATTATTCCTAAAATGCCAATAAATTTAATTCTTGGTACTATATTTTCAGTATTTTTATTTGGTGGAGTTTTTTATTTAATTAATTCTCAACAATTAAAATCTGAAAAAAGATCAATAGATAAAAAAATAAAAAATGAGCATCAATCTAATATTCAAAATAATAGACAAAAACTTTATTCTCAATTTATTGATTTTATCACGGTTGAATTAACTTCAAACAAACCTTTAAATAGTCAAATCTTCAGTCAACTATCATCAAAACTAGAGCTTCTCGGATCTAAAGAATTACAAAACCTCAATCAAAACCTTAAAACTGCCTATTTAAATAATGACAAAAAATCACTAAAAATCTTATTAAGTGATTTTGCAAAACTAGCTAAAAAAGAATTTTAATCATTTTTTAATTTTTCTTTGCTTTTCCTTTGCCTTCTTTTCTTTTGTTTTTTTATTTTTAATAATTTTAAATTATGAGTAGAACTTTTTCCCAATTTTAAATCTTCAATTTTATCAATAATTAATCTATAAGCTGACAAACGATTACCCCAAAGTTCGCGAAATTTTTGTACTTTAACCGAAATCCCAGTTGGCAAATGTTTTAAATTAACAGCATTAACACTTTTATTAATTTTCTGACCACCCTTACCACCACCTTTACTAAAATTTTCTTCAAATTGATCAAAAGACAGGCCAAGTTTTATCATTTTCGCTTCCAACTTCTTATCTTTAAAATCCATCATACTTAAAAATTGGTGGACCCCAGAAGCGGTAAGCTCCTGAACGCAAAGCGCCTAGTATAAATACTAAAGGCCCATAAACAAAAACAATCTTACCAAAAAAAATTTAATTTTCAATATAGTTATAAAAATTTTTATAATCACTTAAGATTCAATTTTTTGATATTCTCTTTGAAGGCTATCTGATATCTCACCCTCATCATATTTAGTAAGATAAAAAATAATTTTGAAGAGAAATATTACTTATTTCTAATCTCCAAAACTGATGACATTCTAAATAAACGAAGATCTAAATGAAAAATAATAATAGATAAATCATCTTCTTTATATACAGAATCATTATACAAATGTTTCATTTTTAAAACCACCTCATCATAAGCTTGTATTATAGACTTTCCATCAGTCATTTCCTCAATCAATTCACAAAATTGATAGAAAGAGTCCATTACATTTTCAAAAATAGCTTTATCTTTAAGGTGAAAAAATTCCTTCCTTTCTCTTTCTTTCAACATCATCTCATTTTCAAACAATTGATCTGTTTCTCTTTCTTTATTTTCCATAATCAAAAATATAAAATATTAATAATTTAACTAATATCATCAATAATCTTCTCTCCGTTATTTAAATTTAAAATTTCAATAGCCTCATTGAATCTAAGATTCATCAACGAATCTAAAGTTTCATAGTAATCATTAAACCCATCATTATCAACATCTTCAGCCAACAAATTAAGTCTATCTAAAGCCAAATAATAAGCTGATGTCAAACTAAGCAAATCTTGTATCTCTCTCATAGCTAATTTATATTCTAAATAAATAGACCTAGCTTCACTTAATTTTGAGTCTAATTTTTCAATTCTATTAAAAAAATCGATTTCTTCTTCAATCAAAATAGAATTATTATCATTAATAAAAACCTCTTTAACTTTAAAACTTTCTTTTAAAAACTTATCTATACTATAAGCACGAATAAATAATCTTTTATTTAGTATATTTAAATCATCTTCTTTATATTCAGATAACTTATATAACTCTTCTAACTTAACAGAAATTTCTATTAAAATAGACATAATTTTATCCCTATCAGACTCTTTCTCCGCAATATCACATCCATTAAAATATAATTGTAAAGCCTCTTTAGACCTATCATTATCTTTCAACATTGCAAATTCAACAGACTCTCTTTGTTTCAAGATTAAAACATTTAAATATTCTTTAGATTCATCATTGTTTTCAAGAATTTCTTCTCCCAAGAACCCCATCACTGAAAGTAAATCTACATTTTCCTTCTTCTCCATAATTGTACAATAATTTATAATAGCAATTATAATAAAACAATTTTCTTAAAAATCAAGGATTAAAATAAAAATAAATATGATAAATTTCTTAAAATCTTATTTAAGTACACATGAAAAATTTTCATAAAAATCAATTATCAATATTATTAATATCTTCTCTTTTAGTAATATCAGGATGCGATCTATTTAATATTAACAACAAGACTTCGAATACTTTATCTGAAGTAAAAACCGATCAAACAAATCAAATCGATATTCCTGAAAATGAATTAAGTACAAAGAAAACTCAAGAAGAAATTAATGAAGAAACAGAAAATATCTTAATAAATGTAGTTTATCCAATTACAGATAATGAAAAAGTAAACAAAACCGTTAAAGACTTTATAGATCAGCAAATTAAAGAATTCAAACAAGATGCTCCCGCAATAGATGAAAATTCAATTAATATGCAAAATACCTTATATATAAACTACTCAAATACAAGTTTATACAATAAAGGAGAAGTTCAAAGTTTTAAATTTGATATATCAACCTATACAGGAGGAGCACATCCAAATACTTTCTCTCATACTTTCACTTTTGAAATGAATTCAGGTGATTTAATTAATCTATCTGATATCTTCAATAAAAATGAAAACTACTTAGAAACATTATCCAAAATTACTTCCGACAACTTAAAATCACAATTAATAAAAGGCGACTCACCAGATTTTATTGCTGAAACAATTGAATCAGGGACAGAACCAACTGAAGAAAATTATAAAAATTGGGTATTTGATAATAACTATTTGACTATTCACTTTGACCCTTACCAAGTAGCTTCTTATGCTGAAGGGCCACAAATGGTAAATATTCCATTATCAGATTTATCTGATATCTTAAACTCTAAATATATAAAATAGAGTTTAAAATCAGCATATATTTTTTAAACAAATTAAAAAATACTTTTGGTGGAGATGCTGGGAGTCGAACCCAGGTCCACAAAAGTCTACTACAAACATCTACAATCATAGCCATATTTATTTAAGTAAAAAGAATAAAAATATGACAAAAAACTCTTTTTACTTGGTTTTGTTATAAAAGATTCAAGCCTCAAAACGCCAAACTTTCTTGATCAGTCCCGCTAATGTCATCAGGTCTAATTTAGCGGAGTCAATTAGCTGATGACCTCAGAGTTAATAGTCCGAGGAATTTTAGGCCGCTCTAAGCAAAAGCAAGAGCTGGAGCTTGTTCAGCTTCAATAGCCTTAGCAAGTCTTTCAACTGCAATTATATTTGCACTGACGGATCTAACGGGAGACAGTGCAATCCCGTGATTGCCATTTGTAAAAGATCTTTTATGTCGAATGCCGTAACATCCCCAATAACAATATTATTACAATAAACCTTAAAAAAATCAAGCTCACACAACCCTTTACTGACTTACTCTCTCAACATATTCACCTGTATCTGTATTTACTCTAATCAAATCCCCTTCTTTAATAAAAAGTGGAACATTAACCTTTGCCCCTGTTTCAATCACTACTTGCTTTGTTCCACCAGTAGCTGTATCTCCTTTATTTCCAGCTGGAGCTTCAATAACTTTAAAATTAAGTTTAGGAGGAAGTTGAATTGAAAATGGTTCATCATCAATAAACATAGCAATCACTTCACTTCCTTCCAAAATATAATCTTTCATATCACCAATATTTTCCAAAGGAATTGTAAATTGTTCATAACTTACTTCATCCATAAAAGTCATATCAGTTCCATCATTATATAAATATTGAGAATTTCTATATTGTACACTTGCTTCTTCAATTGATTCATTACTCCTAAAACTCACTTCAAAAATTTTTCCGGATTTCGCATTTTTAAGTTTTGTTCTTGTAAAAGCAGATCCTTTTCCAGGACTTACAAATTGATAACTCAAAATAATACAAGTTTCTCCATTATATTTAATAGCTAAACCCTTTTTAAAATCAGCAGTAATCATATATTTATCAGTTAATTTGCGGTTATTTTAGTGATGAATAATTAATTCGTCAAACATTTCCATATTTTTTATAAATCTTTATAAGGAAAAAATAAAATATCTCTAATATCACTAATGCCAGTCATCAACATAATTATCCTATCCACACCTAAAGCATTTCCACCAGAAGGTGGCATTCCCATTTTTAAAGCCTCAATAAAAGTCTTATCAACATCATATAGATCTTTATTCAAATTTTTTCTTTCCTCCCTTTCTATATTAAGTCTTTTCTCTTGTTCCACAGGATCATTTAATTCGGTAAAAGCATTACAAATTTCCATTCCAGCAATATAAGCTTCAAACCTTTCAGCAAAATTAGGATTATCTTTGCAAGGCTTTGATAATGAAGCCATCGAAATTGGATAATCATAAATAATTGTTGGTACACCAACCCCCAACTTTCCTTCAATTTCATTCATAAAAACCATAAAAAACAAATCATCAAAACTACAATTTTCATCAACATTATATCCTTTATTTTTAACCACCTCCCTAAATCTATCTATATTATTAAATGTCGCTTCATCAATATTTGCATATTTATTAAAAGCATCAACAACTTTTGTTTTCTCCCATGGGCTAGTCATATCTATTTTCATTTCGTTCCAATACAAAAATTTATTTTCCTCCCCATTAAGTTCCTTCCATAAATATTTAATTAAATTTTCAATATCACTCATCATTTCAAAATAAGAAGCAAAAGCTCTATACCATTCTAAAATCGTAAACTCAGGGTTATGTCTATCACTAAAAGTTTCTTTATTTCTAAAAGACTTAGTAATTTGAAAAATCTTTTCAAAACCTCCTACTAATAATTTTTTCATTGCGTACTCAGGAGAAGTTATCAAATACATATCCTCAGAAACTTTCATATCAGCAGCAAAATTTGCCTCAAACTTTGTTTTAAAAACATCTAAATATGGCTCCATCCCAGGCAGTTTCACCAATGAAGGAGTATCAGTTTCAATAAAACCTTCTTCCTTAAAGAATTTTCTTATAATCTCTATAATTTTAGTTCTTTTAATTAAATTATCTTTTAAATTCTGATCTATTATTATTTTTTGATAATTAGCAGACTCTTTAAGTGAAATATAAAAATCTTCACAATCAACTAAAACTTTTCTGGAGGTTTCATTAAATCCTCCAACAATTTTTCCTATTTTTACTTCTAAAATAACACCCACTTTTGGTAAATCTTCACTTTCAATCAAAACTCTTCCACTATCATCTTGCAAAAAATATCCTTTTTTATCCTCAATACTTTTTCCATTCACAAAGCCTTCTCCATCAATAATTCCAATAACTCTGCCACAAATCACAATTTTTTGCTCACTTTCAAAGTTCTGAAATAAAATTTCAGATATAAAATGAGTCCTATTTATTCTATCTGGAAAACTCATAAAGTTTTGAAATAAAATCTTAAAGTTTTGAACTTTTTCAAAACACTTTTAAACAAAAATCACTACTTTTAAACAAACTTTTACACGAGTTTTACTTCAACTGACTCTTTTCCGCAAGTTTTTTTAAACAATTATTTAACTCATCTACCCACTGAAAACCAAGATCTTCAAGTTTAATCTTTAATTTATTTCCTGAAATCATCCATTTATTATTGTAATCAAGCAAAATCATAATATTTTCTGGTTTTACCAAATTACTCATATGCAAAATAATTTCCTTTTCCTTCATTAAATATATTGTTTCAGCTTTCACACTAACAATACCTGCAAGTTTAGCATTAATTCTTAATTCAATAATCTTAAACAAATTAATAACTTCAAGAGGCAAGGTTCCATAATCGTCAATTAATTCATCTTTCATTCCGTATAATTCATCAATACTGTCAGAAGCTGATAATTTTTGATAAATATTAATCTTATCTTTTGTATTTGTAATATAAGAATCTGGAATAAATGCTGAAATTGGTACTTCTACTGCAATATCTTCTGGTTCTTCTTCTCTTAATACTCTTCCAGCTTTCAAGTCTTCAACAGCTTTATTTAACATTCTAATAAAATGGCTTACTCCAACCACATTAATTACACCATGTTGTTTTGCCCCCAAAATATCTCCAGCTCCTCTAATTTCTAAATCTTTCATGGCAATTTGAAATCCTGATCCTAATTCAGAAGCTTCAACAATTGCCTTAAGTCTTTTCTTTGCATCCAATTTAAGCCTTTGTCCATGATACATAAAATACGCGTAAGCCTGTCTTTTACTTCGCCCAACTCTTCCTCGAAGTTGATATAATTGAGCAAGTCCAAACTTTTCTGCATTATTTACGATCAATGTATTAGCATTTGAAAGATCAATTCCATTTTCAATAATTGTAGAGGAAACTAAAACATCAAATTGATGATCTTTAAAAGCCACTATTCTATCTTCCAAATCACCAGACCCAAGTTGTCCATGAGCAACTCCAAACCTTGCCTCTGGAACTAAAGACCTTAATTTATCAGTTAAACTATCAATTGTCTGAACCCTATTATGTAAAAAATAAACCTGCCCTCCTCTAGCTAATTCACTTAAAATTGCTTCTCTAACTAAGCCTAAAGAAAATCTTCTAACTTCAGTAATAACAGGAAGTCTTCCAGGAGGAGGAGTTGTAATTGTAGAAATATCCCTTAACTTATTTAAAGCTATATTTAAAGTCCTTGGGATTGGGGTCGCTGTCATAGTCAAAAAATCCACATCAGATTTAAATTTTTTAAAAACTTCTTTCTGCTTTACTCCAAATCTTTGTTCTTCATCAACTATAACTAATCCCAAATCTTTAAAACCAATATCTTTTTGTAAAAGTCTATGTGTACCAATTATAATATCAATTTCACCTTTTGCTAACTTCTCCACAATTTTCTTTTGCTCAGTAGCAGTTCTAAAACGAGAAAGCATTTCAACTCTTACATTAAATTGGTCCATTCTCTTTTTAAAAGACCTATAATGCTGATCAGTTAAAATTGTAATTGGAGAAACAACAGCTGTTTGTTTTTTATTTAAAAACGCCACAAAAGCAGCTCTCATTGCTACTTCAGTTTTTCCAAAACCTACATCACCACAAATAAGTCTATCCATTGGAATATCTCTTTCCATATCATCCAAAACATCCTTATAAGCATGTAACTGACCTGGAGTTTCTTCGTACTCAAAACTATCTTCAAATTTCTTTAAAATCTTTTCATCAATCTTATATTTTACTCCTTTAGCACTTTTTCTCTCTGCATAAATTACCAATAATTCTTTAGCTATTTCTTCAGTTTCTTTTTTAACTTTTTTAGTAATAGAATGCCATTCAGCAGAACCAAGTCTTGTTAATTTTGGAGGGTTTTCATCAGCTCCAATAAATTTATTAACTTTATCAGCTTGATCAATAGGTACAAATAATTGATCATTTTCAGCATAACCAATTTTCAAATATTCCTTAGTTAATTCATCTATTTTTCTTTGTTCTAAACCTAAAAACAATCCTATTCCATGATCAACATGCACAACATAATCACCAGACTTTAAACTAGCTAAAAAGTCCATAAATACTTTTTGACTAGAGATTTTCTTTCTCTCTTCTTGAAGAGAAGAAATATCTCTATCAGAAATAATCATTAACTTTAATTCAGGATTTTGGAATGCTTGAGGAAGATAATCATCCTTATCTCCTTCCAATAAAAATACTCGAAAATGACCATAACCCAACTGGCTTAAATCAGTATTAAAACTAATATTATTATCATTTAAAATTTCTTTTAACTCATCTAACTTTTTAGTAAATACAACAATATTCCATGAGTCTTTAATTTTTTCTTTTAAATCATTAACCAAATCATAAGAACCACGATATTTCAAAACTGACAAATAATGTAAATGTAAATGATTCTTTTCATCTTCATTAAAAGAGACAAAACTAATTACTTGGTTTCGATTATAAACATCATTAAAACTCGCATTCCAATCTTCAAAAAACTCATCATAAATCTCTAAATCATCTTCAATTATTAAATTATCTTTTCTAAAAGCATCAATTAAAAGTTTATCAGATTCTTCAAATACAATAGGCCAAATTTCACACTCTTTTAACTCTTCAACAGAATCTTTATCAAGGCTATTTTGATCATAAATTTCAATACTCTCAATTTTATCAAAAGCAATATTAATCCTTACAGGATTATGGTAATTCACAGGATAAATAGTAAGCACATCACCAGATCTAAAATATGATCCTTTCTCTAAAAAGGCATCTTCAGAAAGCTCATATCCCATAGCAATCAAACTTTCATAAAAATTCATCAAATTTAACTCAGTATTCTTTTTTAAAATTAATTTTGCTTGTTCTAGCCAACTAATATCTGGAATCCTTTTTAAAAGCTCAAAATAAGGTATAACCAAAAACCTTTTATCATCTGTTTTAATTAAAGATAAAAGTTCCATCAATTTTATTCTTTTGATTCTATTCAATTTACTAACAGATTGAGATTCGATCTTTGAATCAAAACTATAAACATCTAAACCATTCCATAATTCAAATTCTTTTAAAATAGGTTCAACATCATTTTTACTATTTACAATCCAAATCCCACCATTATTTTTCTTTTCACTTCTTAAAGAATCAACAACAGTAAATACTTTAGAAGAATGATTTGAAAAACCTGAAACACTAAAAGTTTTTTTATCACTTACCAAATCAAAAAAACGTGCATTTTGCACGGTTGGCAAAAACCTTATCAAGTTATTTAACTTATTCATTTAAATTCCGTATACCAAATTTTCTTACCTCTAAATATTACACCTTAAGAGGCATTATTATGTACATATAAGTCTTTTCAGACTCTTTCGCAATCTTTATTACAGCAGGAGCTAGCTTGTCGTCAAGCTCAATTATAATTTCATCAGTTTGAATAAAATTTAAAACTTCTAATAAATACTGAGAATTTAAAGCAATTTTATTATTTTCTCCTTCGACAATTCCTTCTATTTCTGCTTTTTCTTCACCAATCTTTGTTTCATCTGTAGAAATAGTTAATTTGCCATCATTAGTAACACTACACTTAATATTGTTATTATTTTCTCTAGCAAATAAAGCTACTCTCCTCACAACTAAAGACAAATCATCAGTTTTAACAGTTATCTTTGTTTTTCCTTCTTTTGGAATAATTCTTTCATAATCAGGAAACTTTCCTTCAATAAGTCTTGAAATCATTCTAGTATCACCAATTACAAATAAAATCTGATTTTTAGAAATTGTTATTTCAATCTCTTCAGCTTCTGATTTAGAAACAATTTTTCCAAGTTCTACAATTGTTTTAGCTGGAACTATTGCTTGTAAATCAAAATCTACAGCTTCAGCTAAATTAATTTTCTTTTCTGCCAATCTATAACTATCAGTTGCTACTAATTTCAAAAAATCCTTTTTTAAATCAAATAAAATACCAGAAAGAACAGGTCTTGCAGTATTAGTAGCTGCTGCAAATACTGTTTGAGAAATAGCTAAATCTAAATTTTTCTTTGAAACTTTAAAGACTTGATCCCTGTTTACAGTAGGGATTAAAGGAAATTCTTCAGCAGAAATACCTTTAATTTTAGTTTGTGAACTAGGTGATTTTATTTGTAAAGTATTTGTATCATCAACAAACAATTCAACATTTTCATCTTTTAAAAGAGAAACATAACTCATTAAAAGTTTAGCTGGTACTGTAATTGAGCCTTCTGCTTTAATTTCAGCTGAACAAAAACATTGAATAGCAATTTCTAAATTAGTTCCAGAAAAATGCAATTTATTACTTTCAGCTTTCAATAGAACATTATTTAAAACAGGTAATGTAGTATTTTGATTTATAGCTTTTCCTACAACATTCAAAGATTCATTTAAATCATTCTGAGAACAAACAACCTTCATATTATTTTATTAAAACTTTTTTGCCTCGTTATTATAACCACACTCACCAACCTTTCAAGCAAACATTTTCTTTTCAACTTTTCAACAATCAAATTTCCCCTATTATAAACTTTATATTATTTAAATTTATATAAATTGTAGTTATAGTAACCCTTTTACTTTTTATTCTTTTTATGTCTTTATATGTTTATATCTTTTGATTATACTTATTTGAAATTTTCTTATATATTTAAAGAAATAAATTTTTTTTATTAAACAATTGTTCAGTTGTGTATAAAATTAAAACTGTGCAAAACTAGTTTAAAATTTATTCAAAATCTAAAAAGTTAAAAACAATTTATGTCTAATTTTTCATTATTAAGTTCAAAACAGAAAAAAGTTTACACAATGATGTTATTTTTTAGCTTGGCTGGGGTATTTGTAACTGCATATCTAATTTATATTCACTTTAAACCAGCAGGCGCTAGTAGCTTTTGCAATTTAGATGATTACTGGAATTGTGATAGAGTTAATCAAAGCCCATTTGCTGAAATATTTGGCATTCCAATGTCATTCCTTGGATTTGGTTTCTATTCTATATTAAGTATTCTATTAATTGGATTAATTAAAAATTATAAATATTGGAGAGGTGAACTTTTAACTTCAAAATGGTTTTTTAGTTTAACATCTATTATTTCTGTTTTAATGTCAGTAGGTTTAATTTTACTTGAATTTAAATTTTCAAAAGCTTTATATGGATTTTTCCCAATAGTATCTATAGTTCGCAACTTATTGGTTTCAGTTTTAATTTTATTAATTTATAAAAAATACAAAAATAATGATGATCAAATTACTAAATTTACTGCATGGTTAGGTATTTTAACTTTATTTGGAGTTAATTTTTCATTATATTTAACAGGCATAGAGCTCTTTGTATTACAGGGAATTTGTATGTTCTGTATTACTCAACAAGTCTTAATTATCTTAATTTGTATACTTAATTTTCACGAATTAAAGCAATTAAATAATGGCAAACGAACAATCACAACAATTAAAGTTTGATTCTTGGGAAGAAAGAGAAAAACAAATTAGATTAGAAAGAATGGATGAGTTTTCTAAGCTAAATCCTCAAGAACAACAAAAAATTTTACAAGAAGAAAAACTTAAATTTCAAAAATCCCAAGAACAAACAAGAGAGTCTTTAGGATATAAAAAATTTAATTCAGAAAATATTGATTTTAGTGAAGAAAAAGAAGAAGAAGAAAAGCTTCAAGAAGAAGAATTGTTAAAAATAAATCAGGAACTTCAACAAGGATATCAACCTTCAGTTAAAAAAGAAAAGCAAAGTAATCAAAATGAAGAACAATTATATCAAAGATATAAAGAAATGTATTTTGCAGTAGTAGAAAATATATCCAAGAAATTATCTTTTGAATTTAGAAGTATATCCTTAAATGATAAAGGTAGAAATTCTATTCATAAAGCCTTTATGACTGATATTATTGATAATTCCGAAGGTGGAAAAAAAGAAAGTGATTATTCAAAAATTTGGCAAAAAATTGAAAAAAAAGAAATGTCTCCAAATCAAATTACAATTCTTTTTGAAATTGATATGGGAGAAGATAAAGACAATAATTTAGGTCTTAAAAATTTATCATTAGAAATTCCTTTAGGAGCTTTGCTAGATGGTAAATTATCAGAAAAACTATCTAAGTTTACAAATATTGTATTTTTTGCAGCTGATCAATATCAAAGAAAAAATAATTTTAATATTCAAGAAAGAAGTCAGAATAATCAACAAAAACCAGTTAAAATTTTAACTGATCAAGAATTACAAAAAATTGGAATAACAAGAATTAATGGAGGTTCAGTAAGACCAAATATTGGAGAATTTGCCAAAGGTAACATTAATACTATTGCTTTTTCATTTAATAATGGGTTTATTTGGGGTACTTTAGATTCTTTCAATTTACCTCAAGATCCACAGCAATTGTCTGAATCAATTGATAAAAAACAAAAAGATAATTAAATTAAAATGCCACAAAAAATTAAAAGATTTAAAGTTAATGGAGAGATTTATCCCAGTATTGGGTTAGCTCTTGGTTCTGGAGCAACTAAAGCAGTTTGTCAATTTGGATTAATTAAAAGATTTAGAGAACATAATATTCCAGTTAGTCATATTGCTGGGTCTAGTATGGGGGCGATTGTGGCTGGTGTATATGCGCTTGGATTAGATATTGGTTTTGCCTTAGAAAAAGCAATGGGATTTGCTCAATCAACAAGTATTAATAATATTTCAAATTTTAATATTTCAAAAGAAAGTATTTATAAAAAAGATTATACAGAAGGGTTATTAAAAGAAATTTTTGCTGATTTTACTTTTGAAGAATGTAAAACACCACTCACAGTAACCTCTGTGGATCTTGAATCAGGAAAAGTTGTTTTATTAGATAAAGGTCTTTTGGTACCTTCAATAAGAGCATCAACCTCAATACCTGGAGTCTTTGAACCATCATTTTTAAATAACCATTATTTAGTAGACGGAGGTTTGCTTGAGGATTGTCCTGTTCAAACATTAAGAGAAGTTGGAGATTTTGATATAGTAATAGGTTCTCATATTCAGGATTTAAGCGTTAAACAGAAGATTTCTGGACATATTTTCAACAAGTTTTACAGAAAAAGAAATTGGTTTCAAAAATTTTATGGTAAGGTTGCTGATTTTAAACAAGATATGCAAATTTTCAGCAATATAATGTTTAGAACATTAGACATTGTTAGAGATGATGTTTGGAAGTATAGGTTAAAAGAAGCTAATCCTGAGTTATTAATTAATATAGATATTCAAAATGTTTCAATGTTTGATGTAGAAAAAACAAAAGAATTAGTTGAAATTGGAGAAAAGGCATTTGATAAACATTTTTATAAATTGATGGAAATTATCGAATTAAAAAAGAAAGAGTTGAACAAATAAAATGAAAATGATAATTTAAGAGTAGTAAAATAGAGATAAATAATTAATAAAATAAAAATGTCGTCCAAATCTAGTTTAGTATTAGTTTCAATAATTTCATTACTCTTCATTAACGCTTGTCAAATAAAAGACCGCGGAAATGTTTATGGTTATGATTTTAATACAGCTAATATTAAATATGAGATAACTGGATCTAGTTATGGAACAAGTGACGTCTGGATTAAAGGTGAAAACAAAAAAATCCATAATCAGATAACCAATGAAAGTTTGGATGGTAGCAAACAAATTATTAATACTATCTTAATACAAAAAAAGGATAAGCTTTATACATTAGATGTTGATAAAAAATCTGGATATTTGACTACTCAACCTATGTATCAAGAACTTAAAAATATGTCACCTGAAGAAAGGAAAAATGCTTTAACTGCAGACGTAATCAGAGATATGAGATCTGATGAAGAAAAAGCAGAAGGCCCATTGAAGCCAGAAAAATCTGAAGTTATAGCAGGACAGACATGTGACCTTTATACTTCCTCTGCTATGCTAAAAACATGTGTATGGCAAGGGATTCCGCTGAAGGCTGTCGCTTCACTACCAGAATATGGAATTCATACAGAAACATTAGCTAAATCAATTGAATTAAACATAGACATTCCAGATAGTGAATTTGATATCCCTCAGGATTATCAAATAAATGAAATAAATTAATGTTTTTTTACACAATTTTAATATTCCTTCTAGTATTTATTACTACTAGCCTGACTAGTTATTTTTTAATTGGTATAAAGAGTAGATTTGAATTTAAAAAAGCAAAAATTGAGGTTGATAAAATAATTGAGAAAGCTAAAACAGAAGGTAATGAATATAAAACTAGAGTAAAAGAGCAGGTTGAGAAATTTAATAACCTGTTTATTAAATATGAAAAACATTTTACAAATCAGCAAGACAAGACAGAAAAAAGTATTAAATTACTTGAAGAAAAACTAGTTAAAAAAGAAGAAGAAAATAAAAAAATTGAAACAGAAGTTAATAATTTAAATAAAGAATTAGAAGTCTTTTATACAAATATTGAAAAAGAAAAAGAGAAAAAAATCCCACTTCTTTCAAAAGTAAGTAGTTTCCAAATTGATAAAGCGAAAGATCAAATTATTCAAAATCTCCAAGACGATTTAAATCTCGCAAAAGAATTAAGAATAACAAAATATATTAATTCCATTACAGAAGATTCCCCCACTATAGCCAAAAATATGTTAATTGAAGCAATTCACAGGTTTAGTGCCCCAACTTCTGTTGAAAAAAAGAGCTTAATTATTCCAATAAATAGGAATGAAACAAAAGCTAAATTAATGGGTAATAATCTTGAAGTCCTAACATTTTTAGAAGATCATCTTGGTGTAGATATTGTTTTTGACGATTCAAAACCTGGAATTACAGTTTCACACTATGAATTAGTTAAAAAACATATAGCAAGAGAAACAATTTTAAAATTAATTAAAGATAAAAATATTAGTATTGAATTAGCTCAAAAAAGATTAGATGAAGCAACAAAAGAAACTAAAGCAATGCTTATTGATATTGGTAAAAAAATAGTAAATAAACTCGAATTACAATACAGAAATTTTCCTGATGATTTTAAAGAAATATTAGGAAGATTAAAATACAGAACAAGTTATGGACAAAATATTTTAAAACACTGTTTTGAAGTTGGATTTTTTACATTACTTCTTGGAAATGAATTGGGTTTAAATGAAGAAATTTGTAAAATTGGAGGATTTTTTCATGATTTAGGAAAAGCAATAGATCAAGAAGATGGTCGTCCTCATGATATTTTAACAAAAGAAATAATGGAAAGGTTTAATATCTTTTCTTGGGAAGAGATACATGCTGCGTGGACTCATCATGATGCTATTCCAATTGAAACAGCAGAAGCTTTACTTGTAAAAGCAGGAGATGCTATTTCAGCAGGTCGTCCAGGAGCCAGACAAGAAACAATTGAAAAATATTTAGCAAGAATTATGGCAATAGAGGGAATCGCTAATTCTTATGAAGGAGTTAATAAAACGTATGCTATATCAGGAGGAAGAGAGCTTAGGGTTTTAGTTGACCCAAAAAGACTTGATGATCAAAATTTACCAGAACTTGCTGAAGAAATTGCTAAGGAAATCGAAGATAATGTTGCTTATCCTGGGCAAATCCGTGTAAATGTGATTAGAAGAATACAACATAATCACACTATTAAAGAAAAAAATAAGAAAAAAGTTGCATGATTTATGACTTAGCAATTGTTGGAGCAGGACCAGCTGGAATGTCAGCAGCAATTTATGGTTCACGCGGACAATTAAATACTATTCTTTTCGGAGATGAAACTAAAGGAAATTTATATAAATCTCATTTAATTGCTAATTATTTAGCATTTCCAAATGCAATTACTGGCCCTGAACTTACAAAATTAAGTATTAAACACGCGACAAGTTTTGGTGCTACTCATCAAAAAAATGAAATTATTGATATCACGATTAATCAAGATGGCACTTTTCAGTTAAAAGATAATTTACAAAATACTCATCAATCTAAAACAGTCATCATAGCTACTGGCCAAAGTTATGTATTATCAGGTATTCGAGGAGAAAAGGAATTTACTGGTAAAGGAGTTTCATACTGTGTTACCTGCGATGGGTATTTTTATAAAAATAAAAAAGTAATAGTTATTGGAAACGGAGATTTTGCTGCTGACGAAGCTTTACAGCTTTTAAGTTATACAAATGACATTACAGTTTTAAGTCACGGCAAGGATTTTCAAATTAATGATACATTTTTAGATGACTTACAAAAAAATAATATTAAAATGATTAGAACTTCTAGACTTGGACTTATTAATGGAGAAGAAAAAATTACAGGAGTGACATCAATAGAACCATTAGCTAATGGAAATAGTTTTTTTGAAGCAGAAGGTATTTTTATGGCTATTGGTCAAGCAGGAGCAAATGCTTTTTCAAAAAAATTAGGACTTGAAATGGATGGTAATTTTATTAAGACAGATAAAAATGGAAAAACTAATATAAAAGGGCTTTTTGCAGCCGGAGATTGTACTGGTTCCCCCCCTCAAGTGGCTTCAAGTGTTGGAAGTGGTTGCAATGCCGCCTTAAGTGCAATAAAATTAATCCGAAATTTATCAAATTATATTCAATATTAATTATGTTTGGCTTTAATAAAAAGAAAAAAGAAACAAATAAAAAACAAAGTCGTTTAGATAAAGTTTTAATGGGGGTTATTGTAGGTGGAGCTATTGGATCAGTACTCGGTATTGGGTTTGCTCCTAAAAAAGGCTCAGATACAAGAAAAGATATTGGAAAACAAGCCAATAAGATTCTAAAAAGTGCTAAGGACATAGTTAGTGATAAAATTTCGCAAAATAATCTTATTAAAAAAAATATAAAAAAGACTGCAACCTTTGGTAACAAAGCTTTACCTGATGAAAAATAATTTTAGATAATAATTTTTTAGAATGGCTAAAAAGAAAAAAAAACAGCAAATTAAAAATAATTTACCAAAAAAGACTAAAAAGAAATTTTTAAATAAAACTGTTCAACAAGAAAAGAATAACAATCAAATTGAAAAAGAAAATAGAGAAGTTGAAGTTGTTCAAAATCAAACCACAAGTATATCTACCGAAAACTCTTTTTCTAAGCGCTTGGAAGATATAATCAAAAGAAATTTTAAAAGTAAACAATCTTCTGAAACAGATAAGGTCTATAATAATATTATATTGCTTGGCCCTCCAGAAAGTGATGCTTTATTAGATTGGTTAAAAATAAGATCAAAAGCAACAAAAACCTTTAAACATTTTATAATTGCTTTATTAATTGTTGGTTTAATGTCATCAGCAGTTGTCACAGTAGAATTACTTTCAGAAAATAGGATTTTACCAGGTGTAGCATTTGCACAAGAAGAAGTTGGTTATCAGCCTTATGAAGTAATTAAAGAAGATATTACTAAAAAAATTAATAATTTTTTTACATCTTCTATTACTTTTAATTATCAAGACCAAGAAATTTCAATTCCAGTACAAGACTTATCAGTAGTTTATCAAATTGATGAATCTATTAATCAATTACCATTGTTTCATTTTAAACAAAACAATTTAATAGGTTTGATTGGAGAAACTTTTAAGGCTAAAAAAATTTTTCCAATATATAAAAAAGAAGATAATAAAATATTTGATTTAGTTGAAGAAAAATTAAATTTAAAAGATAGCAGGGCTTTATCTGCAAAATTAATTTTAAATGATAATAAAAAATTAGAAATAATAGATGAAAAACAAGGAATAATTATAGATAAGGAGGCCTTTTTGAAAGATATTGAAAATAGATTTTTATATTTAAGTAATAAGCCAATTATTATTAAAACTATTGAAGAGCAACCATTAATTACAAGATTTGACCTTGAAGGTGAATTAAGCGATTTACAAATAAAACTTGAAAATAAAATTAATATTCAAACTAATACAGACTCCAAAAAATCTTGGACATTCAAAGCAATTGACCATTTAAATGATATTATTTATCAAAAAGATAATGGACAAATTACTATAAAAATTTCTCAAGATTTAATAAAAAATTATTTGTCTGAAGAAATTTTTTCAAAAATTGAAAAAGAAGCTCCTAGCGTAAAAATTACCTATAATGATCAAAAAGTAGATTTTGATGGGCATATTTTTTATGGAGTTGTAGTAGATAAAAATAAAGTAATAAATGATTTAGAACTAGCTATCAATTCAATAGGTCAGGAAATTGAAATTATTACTGAAGAATCACAACCAAAGCTAGATATTGATCCAAAATTACAAGCAGTGGGAATTAAGGAGATAATTGGAATTGGTCATACAGCCTTTGCAGGTTCCACATCTAATAGGAGATGGAATATTGATGTGGCAATGAAGAAATACAATGGATTAATCATTAAATCAGGAGACGTATTTTCTTTTAATGATAATCTTGGCCCAGTAGATGGTTCAACAGGTTATAAATTAGAATTAGTTATTACAGGCGCTGGAACTGTCCCTGAATATGGTGGTGGTGTTTGCCAAGTTTCTTCAACAGTATTTAAAGCTGCATTATTTAGTGGCTTACCAATAGTTGAAAGATCTCCACACTCTTATGCCGTTAGTTATTATGCACAAATAGATGGGTATGGACTTGATGCAACTATTTATCCGGGTGTAAAAGACTTTAAATTTGAAAATAATACACCAGCTAATATGTTAGTCCAAACTTTTATAGATAATGATGATGCTTATGTGGTATTTCTTGGTACAAGTGATGGAAGAAAAGTCACTTTAACTGATTATTGGAGGGGAAATTATCGTGGAGCAGGAGGAACAGAATTAATTCCCACAAAAACTTTACCAACTGGTCAAAGAAAACAGATTGAAACAGCCCATGGAGGTTTTGACGCTAGTTGGAAAAGAACAATTACCACAGCAAATGGCGAATCAAAAGAAGAAACTGTTTATAGTGTTTATCGTTCTACTGCCAATAGAATTTTAGTAGGAGAGTAAATCAAATTTGTTTTGTTATATCCTCTGTCCCCTCTCTCATTTGCTTTAACATTTCCTGAGCATCTCGGTTTTCAGGCCAATGTTTTAAAATATTATTTAAGATATCTTCCGCTTCTTTATTTAGATTTTTTTCTAATTGCCAATTTGCTAAAGTCAATCCGTAGTCAAGATTATCGGGATCTAATTCAAGTGATTTTTCAATATTTCTAAAAGCTTCATCATAATCATCTAACAAATGATTAATACGAGCCAAACTATAAAAACGCCCTGCACGACTATTGTCTAGTTCAATTGATTTTTCATAAAAATCTTTTGCTTCTTGATATTTTTCTTGATGAAATAAAGAAAGTCCTAGGTTACTAAAATAAATAGGATCATTACTAACTGCTACTACTAATTTACGATAAATTAATTCAGCCTTTCCAAATTGGCTTTGATTTAAATAAATTGCTCCTAATTTTGAATAAGTTTCTACATTAGAAGGATCCATTGCCATTGATTGAATATACAACTTTTCTGCCTCATCAAAATTGCCTCTTTTTAGTTCTAATTCAGCTTTTTTAAATAAATTTTCTCCTTTCAATTTTAATTTTGGGTCTATACTAGAACTATCTGGAATCATTTCTTTAGGTGTAATTTCATGATCCTCTTTCGATAGTTTTTTGGGAGTATTAAACCCTTTTTTAAACACCATTTTCCCAAATAATTGTGTTTTTTCTAATAAAAACCAGCGATGAATAAAAATAATTACTAGAACAAATAATGATAATATTACTAAAATCCAATCAATCATAAACTTAAAATAAATTCTTCAAGTAAAAGTCTACTATTTACATTTGTTTCAGCAAGCTTTTTTACTTCCAACAACTTTTCAATATTTTTATTAGCTTTAATTATTTCATTCTCATTAGTACTAACAATTGCTTTGTTTAAATTCTCTCTTAACACCATAAAAGCAATTTCCAAAAATATTTGGGTGAGTATAGGATCATTATAAATTTGCCCAATAAAATTAAAAGCGGCAGAAACATCTTTTCTTTTTAGAAAATTTTGTATTTGTAAATAAGTATTTTCATATATTTCAAAATGCTCACTATTATCTAGTAGTTTAATGGCTTTAGCAATTCTGCCTTGGGATAATTCAGTTACTCTATAAATTTTTTTTTCTTCAACTAAACGATATCGATTTTTAAGAATTTGAAACAAGTCTTTATTTGAGATTAATTGAAAATCTACTCTCCTTACCCTTGACAAAATAGTTTCTAAAATCAGCTTTGGATTAGAAGAAGTTAAAATAAATATAACTTTTTCTGGAGGTTCTTCCAGTATTTTTAATAAGGCATTAGCAGACTCAGGAGTAAGTCTTTCAATGTCTTCAATAACTAGTATTCTCTTTTGACTATTCCCAGTCATATGTAAATTATGGGTAATATTTCTTATTTGTTCTATTTTAATAGAGCTGTCAGAAAAATCATTAGCAATAAAAATAGTATCTGAATGAGTCCCCTTTTCTATTTGATTAACAATACTGTAAGCTTTATCAGCGTTTAAATTATGAGTTTGTATTGCTTTTGAAAAAGATCTAGCAATTGTTGATTTTCCAAGGTCAGATGGGCCAGCCAATAAGTATGCATGAGCTAAATTATTATTAACTAAATCTTGATTTAGCCAGTCTAATTGTTTTTGGTGTCCAGCTATATTTTTAAAATATTGAGACATAAACAATAATATTTATTATATCCGGATAATATACTTATAGTAGCATTTTGTCATTAAAAATAACTTTATTAAAAAGCTATTTAGAAGTAATATCGTCATACTTTTAACTTATTAAAAAAATGAAAACAAATAATTTTTCTTTTGAAATATCAATCGCTATTTTGACTGTTATGTCATTGCTCTTAGTTGGATGTCAGGCTAAAACTGAAAATACTAACGATAATAATAAAGAAAATATACAAATTGATATAAATAATTCAAATATAACCCCAGAACCAATGCAAAATGAAGAAGCAAAAAGTGGTGATACAGTAGCCACTATAGATACTGATTTAGGTATGATTAAAATCAAATTATTCCCTTCAGAGGCTCCAGAAATTACTAAAAATTTTATAGAATTAGCAAATAGTGGAAAATACAATAATGTTCCTTTTCACAGAGTAATTGATGGATTTATGATTCAAACTGGAGATTTTACAAAACAAGATGGTACTGGTGGATATAGCTATAAAGGACCAGACACTGAATTAAAAGATGAAATTAGCTCTAATTTGTCACATATTAAAGGAGCAGTGTCTATGGCCAATCGTGGTCCAAATACAAATGGAAGCCAATTTTTTATAGTAACTGGAAATCAAGGAGCGACTTTTTTAGATGGAGGTTATAGTATTTTTGGCCAAGTATTAGAAGGTCAAGATATAGCAGATAAAATTTCTAAAGTTAAAACAGATAGTCATGACAAACCTCTTGAACAGGTTTTAATGAAATCGGTTAAAATAGAAAAAATATAAAGATATATTGTCATAATTTATTCGATCGTCTATATTATTTTTCAAACAAAGCTATTCGCGTGAGCATCATTCGAATAGCTTTTTGATTATCCAAAATAAAAATTTGTAATTTGCAAAATAGTTTTTTATTAATTATTTTTCTCTCTGGATTTTATAAAATCTCATTAACCAAAAACAAAAAAACTCCGCCAAAATTAGCGGAGTTCCTTATTTTTACACAAATTTTTTATAAAGCTTGTTTTGCTTTTTCAACTATAGCTTTAAAAGCCACAGGATTATTAACAGCAAGTTCAGCTAATATTTTTCTATCAATAGCAATTTTTGCTTTTAACATTCCATTAATTAATTTTGAGTAGCTTAAACCATCTGGCCTAACTGCTGCATTAATTCTTGTAATCCAAAGTGACCTAAATTGTCTTTTCTTTAACTTTCTACCGACATAAGCATTTTGGCCTGCTTTAGCTACAAAATTCTTTGCCCATTTTACTCTTGATGAGGCTATTTTTGAATAGCCTTTCACCATCTTCTTGAGCTTATTATGTCTTCTTTTCGCTATAGTTCCTCTTTTAACACGTGTCATAATTTTTTAGATTAAATATAAATTAAGCTAGTAGTTTTTTGATCCATTTAGTATCACTAGCTGAAGCCGGCATGCCAGACTTGTAAAGTTTCTTTTGTCTTTTAGATTTATTAACCAAAAGATGTCTTTTTCCCGCTTTGTTAAGCATAATTTTCCCATTAGCAGTTATTTTTACTCTTTTCTTTAAACCGCTATGACTTTTCTGTTTCATAAATTTATTGTTTAGGAGGTATTAATACCATGTTAATTGTATTTCCTTGTCTTTTTGCTGGAGATTCAATAATAGAGTCTTCTTTTAATTTTTCATAAAATGCTTCTACTTTTTGCATCCCAAGATCATTATATGTAGCTTCTCTGCCTTTAAACATCAAGCTAACTTTTACGCTATTCCCTTCTTTTAAAAACTTTCTTGCATTATTTGCTTTTACATCCAGATCATGTTCATCAATTCTTAAACTTAGTCTAATGACTTTCATTTCAGATTTTTTTTGCATTTTCTTATGCTTTTGATCGATCTTGTTTTGTCTATATAAGAATTTTCCAAAGTCCATAATTTTACAAACTGGCGGTTTAGCTAGTGGGGCCACTTCAACTAAATCCAATTCTCTGTCATGGGCTAATGATAAAGCTTCTTCTAAGGAAACTTCACCCAACTGTTCATCATTTTCATCAATTAGACGAACGGTGTTGGCAGTGATTTGCTTATTAATGCGATGAGTTTTACTGATATTATTTAATATAAGGAATAAAAATTGTCATCCTCAAAACCCCAAATTTCAAGTTAGACAGAGCAGAATATAAAGTAAGTTAAGCCCAAAAGTCAAATTTAAATTAATTTTATCAAAATTTAACTTTCAAGAAAGAAGATTGCTTTATTCTCACATTGAACTAACATAAAGTTAGATCGTTGAAAACAAAGTAATCTTTAAGGAGTCAATCATGAAAAATGTAATTATTTTTTTGTTAGTATTTGCTGGGTTGTTTATTAACGCTTGTTCAGAGCAAGAGGCTGTTAATAAGCCTCTTCAAAATTCTGAAGTGTCTGAAGAAAATCCATCTGACAGTAAAAATACATTTAAACCTCCAGCTAAAATTGATAATATCAATAGAGAAGAGGTAGAAAGAGTAAGAGTAAGGCCTCAAGACGAAGGGTATTTCGGTAATACTGAAACAACAGATCCAAACTATGGAATGTATAAAGTTCCAGACACTTGGGAAATTAATTGGGAAAACCCAAATATTGCTAGATCAAGAGTTGATTTTGGGTTCATATATAATGAACTAGACTTCTCTTACTCTGGAGAAAATACTCCCGAAAAAGTGAGAGATTGGAGATTAACTACTTTAGAGTGTACATATTTTGGAGAAAGAGATACTCAAACTGGTTGTGAAAAAGGCTTCAAAAAAGCCAAATATGATGTAGACGGTATCGAGGTGTATGCCTTGCATTATTATGGGGCATTATTTGATCCTGATATTCCGACTACTGATATATTTTGGACAAATCAGCAGGGAGAAATTGTTACTTTCAATATTATTGGGGATTTCTTTAAAGCCCAGGAAGCCTGGGAATCAATAGTTAAAACATATCGTTACCCCGATAAATATTTCTCCGTTCGCCCTTTAGATTAATTAATTAAGAACTTAGCTTAATAAAAGGCACTTTGTGTTAACTATCGGGGGGCATTAAAAAGCCCCCCTTTCACAGAAGGTATGGTTATGTCTAAATTGGTTTTTTATTTGGTAGTCTTTATTAGTTGTTTAGTAGCACCCAATGTAAGGGCGGCTATTAAAGAAGGTTTTTGCAAAGACTTTAATCTCACCGATATTCCAGTTGGAGATTTTAGACCAAATATGCAATTACCTCAAAGAGAATGGAGATTAACTCAGCATTATAACAATCCAAAATCTGATGGATTTTGTAGCGTTGGTTCATCTCAACCTTCAGGAGACAGCCCATCTTGCATTGGCCAAAAAATTTATTATGGTCATGATGGTGTTGATTTACACATCCAAGGAGCAAGAGGTGGTGAAGAAGATATCTTTTCTATTACTGATGGAATGGTTATTGCTTCTCATCCTAATCTTACTTTCACTGGATGGGGCGAGTCTTTAATTATAGCCACTCGTCCCCATTATTCTTCTGAAGAGGTGCTCACTTTTCATTATCATCACTTATACACTGACAAACAATCTATTACTTCAAGAAAATTTGGGGTATGTGAAAAAGTCAATGTAGGAGATGTAATTGCAAAAGAGGGTGGAACTCCAAAGTGGCCAGTTCACTTACATCTTTCAATTAAGAGGTGGAGTAATGTAGACGAACTAAAGTCTCGTATCAAGAACAGTCCATCATCTCTTTATGGTTATGGATATTCTTTTGGAAACAGCGCTTCAATCATCAATTTTTTAGATCCAGAAGGATTGATCTTTAATTTCTATAATGAATTTATTGATGATCCCGAGTTTTATAAAGATTGGGAATGGAGCCTTCCTTACATAAAAGAGATGAGGAGTAAGGGGTGGTTCTTTGGTAACTTTGATGGAACTTTTGGAATAACTCAAGCAGTTTCAAGACGAGAGGGCGCTCGTTGGGTGAAAATAGTTTTAAGATATTTGAGTGATTTTCCAGTAAAGGCTCATTTTGAAGATTTGCCTTTGTCTGATAAAGATTCACCATATATTGAAGCTTTGATTCGCAGACCTTTGGGCATTCCAATTGTAAGTCCAACTAATAGTTGTGATAAACAAGCTTTAAAGTTTTGCCCAGACAAACCTTTGTCTAGAGCAGAAGCTTTGAAAATGGTAATTGTAGCCTTTTATTATCATGAATTTGCTAATATTTATGATAATTGGGTGTGGAGATTGCCAAAAACACTTGTTTTGCCACTACTATCAGTCTTTACAGATGTAAATGCAGAAGATTGGTATGCTCCATACCTATATTTTGCATGGAAAAAAGGACTTATAAGCGAACAAAATGTCTTTAGACCAGGCGAGCCCATAAAGAGAGCTGAGTTTGCAAAATGGTTAGTTGTAAGTGAAAAAAATATTTATCCAAGAAGTACTAACTCTTGTTTAAATATCACTTGTGGTCAAAACCAATATTGTGACATTCACTCTAGTCTTTGTGTGGATTTACCAACTTGTGTTCCTCAAGAGGATCAACCTTGTCCGGTAGGAGGTGGAGTAGAAATAGAGGAAAATAATCAGAGTAACAATGACCCAGATCCATTGTGCCAAAATGGATTGAAAGAATCCCAATTGTGTCCTGATGGGTATAACAGGACTTATCGTCAATGTATTGGTGGTAATTGGAGTCTATGGAGTCCAAATTGTCCGATCCAAAATAATGACGATTATAATGACTCATCTAATGGCGATTTAAATCCTCAATGCACTATTGAGTATTTAATGTCTACTGATGGGTCTAGTTGTTATGAAAACAGTCAGAAAGAAGGGCATCCTACTCTCTGTTTGGAAACTCAAAACCTTAAAGGAGGTTTAATATCATGGAGACTTTGTAAAAAAGATACTTTGTTCAGTAATAATTTCTCTTATGAGTTATTAGATCAGAACCATTTAAATCAACTGATTTCTGGAAAATTAGTTGGCTCAAGTGGGGCATCTTGTACTCCATGGAGAAATGAAAACTTAACTCACATCAACCTAAATGGACCAGAAAATGGTGCAGGCTTGATAGTTGAAGTACAGTCCCCTGTGGGCTGTACTTCACCAAACTGTACATATTTTTCCGGTTTTAACACTATTTATCGGCTTTGTCGCTAAATAGTAACCCTCAATGAAAATTGAGGGTTTTTTAAAATATATAAATTTTAATACTAAAATAATTTAGCAAAATAAATGACAAAAAGCATCTCTTTCAATTATTAGAAACTTTTTAGAAGTACAAGATAAACAAAAGTTAATTATTAAAATTTACGGTTATTTAATAAATATTTCAACAAAACTAACTATATTCTAATCTGCCTTGTAAAGCTCTGGTCAAAGTCACATCATCGGCATAATCAAGATCTCCACCAGCTGGAAGTCCCCTGCCAATTCTTGTAATTTTTATACCTAAAGGTTTTAAAATTTTTGTTAAATATAAAGCTGTAGTTTCTCCTTCAAGCGAGGGATTTGTTGCTATAATAACTTCAATATCTTCACTGCTAACACTCTGATTAATCAAATTTTCAATACGAACTTTTAATTCATTTATTTTTAATTGATTAGGTCCAATTCCATCTACTGGTGAAAGCACTCCATGTAAAACATGGTAATTGCCTTTAAACTGTCCAGTCTTTTCGAGAGCTATTACATCCAAAATCTCTTCTACAACACAAAATAAATTTTTATTTCTACTTTGATCTAAACAAATTTTGCATTTTTCACTTTCTGAAATATTAAAACAATCAACACAAAAATTTAAGCCTTCTTTGGTTTCAGCAATAGACTTGGATAATTGAGAAATTCTCATATCAGGAGAATGAAGTAAGTGCATAGCAATCCTTTGGGCAGATTTAGGACCTATTCCTGGTAGTCTTGAAAATTCATCAATAACTTTTTGAATTGATTCTGGTAAAAAAGAGCTCAATTTTTTTAAAAATAATTTAACAATATTGTACTATCACAGTCTCTGGCTTTATACAATTTTAGAAAAAACTATTTGTTTTTATCATCATCTCCATCCAAACAACCTTTTCTTATTTCTTCAAATTCTTCAGATACATATGCAGTAATTTCTTTAATTGATTTAAGTAACTCTCCAGTAGCTTCTGATTTTGGAGATTGTATATTTTCAGCAAGTTTTACAGCCTGCATAGTACTACTATTAGATCGCTTTGGACCTTTTTCATGACTATTTTGATATGTCTTTAAATCAATGTCTTGAATACGATATTTTTTTAAAAATTCTAATGGGCCAATTGTAGTTAACTCTTGAATAATTGTTTCTCTGTCAAAAACTTCTTCATTTTCCATCCTTGTAATAATGGAAATTATTGCTGAATTTAACATAGGACTGGAATCATCAAGCATTAGCAAAATGGGAAGTACCCAATGGCTATTTGGAGATTTTTCTTCAACAACCACCTCAGTATCTTTATATTCAGATTTATTGTCTGTCATATATTTAAAATTACTAAACGGTATTATAATTAAAATTCTGAATAAGTCAAGTAAAAGCTAATTTAAATCAATCTATACCACTATTTAAAAGTTTTATATTTATTCTAAGTATTTGGAAGTACTTTTATTACAAAAATATTGGTAAAAAATATTTTATATGTATAATTGAGCCAGTTTTTATTTTAACAATATGAAAAATAATTATATTTCTAAATTAATTGCAGGTTTTTTCTTACTAACTCTTGTTGGTTGTGGAGGCCCAGCAGAACCGTCCAAATATGCAGAAGTTGCTAAATGTTTAACAGATAAAGGTGTTATTATGTATGGAGCATATTGGTGTCCACATTGTGCAAATCAAAAGAAAATTTTTGGTAGTGATTTCCAATTTATTAAATATCAAGAATGTGATCCTCAAGGAGTTGGAGGTGATAAAGCTGCTTGTCTTGAAGCAGGGGTTACTCAATATCCAACATGGAAATTCCCAGGACAAGGTAATGTAATTGGTGAACAGCAAGTAAGAGATTTAGCAAAACTCGCTAACTGTTCTGAATACTTACCTGAAGAGGATTTGAAATTAATTGAATCTGAGAAATCTACTTTAAATGAAGTTAATCAACCTACAGCTACTGAAGCAGTTGTGTCTCAAGATAAAAATACTGAAAGCACAGAAAGTTCTGCAAGCAATACTCAAACTACAGTGACAGCAACAGAAGTTCCTTTAGAAAATTAAGATGCTTAATTGGATACTTATTATTGAATTGATTTTTAATACGGTTATATTCAATTTCAGTAATCCACCAGTTTCTAGTATTACAGATAGCCCTGATATTAATAGTTCTCAACAACAAATAGTTGATGATAATAATTCAAACAATCAAATAATATCAATAAATCTATTTTCTCAATCATTAGCTAAATGCTTAACTGACAAAGGTGCTGTAATGTATGGAGCATATTGGTGTCCACATTGTGCTAAGCAAAAAGAATTATTTGGTGAAGATTTTCAGTTTATTAAATATCAAGAATGTGATCCAAGTGGAGAAAATGGTGATCCTCAGTTGTGCCAAGATGCAGGAGTAGGGGCATATCCAACTTGGATTGATGCTCAAGGAAATAAATTAAGTGGTACTCAGCCATTGGAAATTTTAGCTAATTGGAGTAATTGTAATATTAATTAACTTTATTAATTATGAAAAAATTCTTATTTATAACTTTATTTATTGGAGCATTGACATTAAGTGGATGTCAAAATAATGAAAAACAAGATATTGATAAAGGAGAAGTTGAAGAAAAGGCTACTAGTTCAAGCCAAATTAACTTAAAAATTGTTGATTCATCTAATTCTCAAGATACAAATTCTTCATCAACAGAAGCTTCATCTAATATTCAAGAAGCTGGAGAAAATGTTCAACAATAATTTTTAAATTTTGAATAATTTAGAGTTAAATGCCAGTCAGCAAATTAAAGATTTTGCTTTAAAAGAGTTAGGTGTCAGCTTAATTGGTATTTGTGAAGCAGAACCTTTAATTCAAGCAAAAGCTAATTTTGATCAGTTTTTAAAAGCCAATTTGTATGGTGATATGGACTATTTAGCTAAATATGAAAGTAGGGCAAACCCTTCATTTCTACTGCCAAATGCTAAGTCGGTAATTGTAATTGGTATTAATTATTATAGAGAAAAACCAGATACTCCAATTGATCATGGTAGAATTGCCAGATATGCCTGGGGAAGAGATTATCATCGAGTAATCAGAAAAACTTTAAAAAAACTTCAATCATTCCTTGATCAGAATTGGCCTGATCATCAGCATAGAGCTTGTACTGACTCAGCACCTTTAATGGAAAAATCTTTTGCAGAAAAAGCAGGTTTAGGATTTTATGGAAAGCATTCTATTATTATCAATCAACAAATAGGTACTTTCTTTTTACTTGGTGAATTAATTACTACTCTAGAACTTCCATATGATGAGCCAAAGCCTGGGACTTGTGGAAATTGTACAAGATGCATTGATGCTTGCCCAACAAAAGCAATTCAAGAACCTCTGAACGGTATGCCAAGATTAGATGCTTCAAAATGTATTAGTTATTTAACTATTGAAACTAAAAAGGAAATTCCAAAAGAACTTTCAAAACAGGTTGGTAATCAAATTTTTGGTTGTGATATTTGTCAGCAGGTTTGTCCATACAATAATTCTTTCGCAAAGCCCCTTAATTTTGAACCATTAATGCAAGTTAGAATTGCAGGAGATAGTATTCCTCTTACTGATATTTTATCAATTCAAACATCAGAAGAGTACTTAGAAAAATTTGCAGGATCTCCTTTGATGAGAGCTAAAAGGGAAGGTTTAATTAAAAATGCTTTAAATTCTTCTCTCAATGCAATCCGCCAAAATCCTCAAGAATTTTTATCTAAATTTTTACCAATTATTGAAACTATTGCAAAAGCTGACCAGTCTGAACAATTAAGGGAAATTGCCTTAAATATTATTTCGCAGTTGAAGGAGGAACGACTGTTGGTAAGTTAGTTTTTGAATTACCTGAATCAGGATTTACTTTAAAAATCCAATTTAATATTTCACTTCTTGAAATAGGCATATCCGGATAGAAAAATCCTTGAGAATCTGCACTAATAATTTTTTTATCCCAAAGTGGTCTCAAATATTGACCTTGCCAATTCTTAACTATATCTTTGAAAAAGTTATCTGGATGTCCAGCTCCACAATTTGCAGTATAACACCCAACAAATGGAGGAATCTTAAAGGATTTTAAAATTAAAGCAGCGGCTTCACCTTTAGTAATATTTAAATTAGGTGCAAATTTATCCTTCCCTACCCCACTCACAAAATTTTTATCCCAAGCAGCTCGCACCCATGGACCTTGCCACATATCTAAATCCATAAAGGGACTTCCACAATCTTCATCATAACAACCTTGCTTTGCAACATTTCCAGTAGCAAGTACAATAATTTTAGTTGCTTCTGCTCTAGTCAAACCTTGTGCAGGTCTAAAGCTTCCATCTTCATATCCTTTGACTAAACATCTATCATAAGCTTTTTTAATAATATCTTCTAGGGGATGTCCGGCTATATCTTTTGGATAAAAAATATTAGGACATTGACTTAATATTTTATCTTTTTGTTTATCTTTGTTCTCCTCGTCAATAATATTTAGTTGCTCTCCTTCATTAATTACTTCTTTCTTGTTTTCTGATGGATGTAAATTTTCATTGCTATCTGGAGTGCTATCTTCCTTCTCTGGGATATTTTCAATTTTAAAATTTTGAATAGAAATGTCTGGTTTAAATCCATCACCTAATTTTGCATAAACAACAAATTTATAATTCCCTAATTCTACTTCCTGGTCAAAATCATCATAACCACCCCAAGTTGCAGAAAATTTTGATTTATCAAAATATACTGGTGATTTTACAACTTTCACAAGACTTCCAGAATGATCATCAGTTTTTGGATCAAAAGAACTATTATGAATTTCCGCATAAATAATGGCTCCTTGAGTTAAATTACAATCTACTGAAAAATAATCATAAGCCGGTTTATCATTCTCAAAAAACAAAATATCAGCCCTTTTCTTACAATTCATAATATCAGGACTAGGAGCTAACTCAGGTTTATCATTTGTCGTATTAGTATTTACAGAGTTGTTTGGACTTTGATTATTTTGATTAGAATTTCCATTATTAGAATTTTGATTATTGTTGTTATTGTTATTTCCATTAGCTCCTCCTTGTCCATTATCAATAATAATAAATTTACTTAACATCATTGCTTTTCCAGATTTATTATTCTTAGATAAAGTAATAGAACAATTAGAATAAGTACCAGCAGTTAAATTATTAAATTTAATTGTATAAACATTAGATTGAGAAGATTTTTTCAAATCTCCATTTCCACAAGCACCACTATAAGACAAATCCCCATCTGATTTTGTAAGAATCTTAACACTTGGAGATTTTTCATTACTTTGAAAAGGTACAGGTTCAATTTCTACAAGATCTAAATTAGGGTCAGAACCTGAAGATAAGATTTCAAATGGTTTAATCATCAAACTTGCTCCTTCTTGATTTCCGTTTTTTAAAGTAATAGTACAATTATTATAAATTTTTGGTATTAAGTTTTGATATTTAATTGAATGAATGCCTGCTCCACTTACGCTTGTTTTATCTCCATTACCACAATCTCCACCATAAGTTAAAGTTCCGGATGAAAAAGACTTAATACTAAAACTAGGTGATGTTTCATAAGTTGGAGTTGCTATGAAATCGTCTTGTTCTAATTTGAGTAGGTCAGTATTTTGTTGGGGAGTTGAAGATGATTGCTGAGCTGGAATAGTGATTTTACATAACTCATTGAAAGGATAAAAATTATCACTTTGAGAATCACCAGCTTTTACTACTAATGATACTGGAAAAGATACATCCAATGGTAATTGACTATCTTGATAAGAAATATATGTATAATCTGTTTGAGGAGAAGTTGAAGCAAAATAGTTTTGTCCTTTAGTCCAACTCCATATTTTATCTTTAAAGGTTACTTTCCAACTAGAAACCTGTTTATTTGGGATATTGTAATTCCACTTTATTGTCCAGACTATTTTTGAAGTATAGGTTTTAATTCCATTAAATGTAGTGTTATCTATTTTTCCTTGGCAGGCAACTCCTGGTGACAGCAAAGGTAAATCTAGAAAATTTTGATTTATCGGCATAATTTGTGCCTCAGCATATTTAATTTGTCCAATAGAAAATAGGCTTAATATTCCAATAATTAAGCTAGTTCCAAATCCTTTAAAATATAGATATTTTTTTAAAAATTTTATGTTCATAATTTAAAATAAATCTCTAAATTATAGCATAATTCCAAGAGTTTTTCAAAGATAAGCTAGTTTTAGAAAAAGCTCAGCCCTCATTAATTCTACTCATGAGGGGTGCAAATTTACAGAATTTGACTAGGTAGATCATAGAACGATCAAAGGCAAGTTAGTACTAACAATTTCCTTTGAGGAGGTATCTATCAGAAGTTTAACAGAGTAAACAAAACTCTCCAGGGAAGTAGCATATCAAATTAAACCCTAAATTAAATTTTTATAAATTTTTCTATTTTACCCATCCCTATCCCCCACCCACCGCAAGGGGCAGGGTAACATTTAAAATATAACGAAACCTTAAATTAACTTAAAATTTTTTATAAAAAAATTTAAAGAATTTTAATATTTATTTTATTACAAAACCCAATAAAATAACTAGAAAAATAAACTACTTTTCCATCAATTTATCTAGTTCTCCACTTTCTTCTAATTCTCTCAATTTGTCACATCCACCAATAAATTCTCCGTCAATAAAAATTTGTGGAAAAGTTGGGTGATTTGTATAGTCTTTAATTGTTTGTTTCATTCCTTCTTCTTTGAGTATGTCAAAATACTGAAAATCGATTTTATGATTTTTAAATATTTGTATAGCTGTTGCAACAAATGGGCACATTGGAAATTCTGGAGTTCCTTTAGTAAAAATAAAAAACTTCGAACTTTTTATCATTTCTTTTATTCTATCTTTATCATTTTTTTTATTGATTTCCATAATTTAATATTAATAACTAGTGTTTCTATTGTACCATTTTTTATTTGTGACAAATAAACACAAATAATTATTTAAAATGTCTTTAAAATTATAATATTTTATCAAGTGGCTTGACTTTTAATAAATATATATTAAAGTAATTCAATAATGGTATTTGTCATTAGTAATTTTTATGGGAAAAGATACAATTAATCAATTTAATGATAAAAAAAAGGAAATTTTCGTTTTAAAAGAACAATTTACAAGAATATTTTTTAATAAGGAAAATAGACTTTTAGATTTAATAAAAAGAAATACAAGATTAGAAATATATGAAATATTAGAAATTTTTAACGATACTTTTATTGAAGATTGGGAAACAGATAATTATCAAGATTTTAATCAAAATATAAACACAGACAATGTTGATTACCTAACCAATTCTTTCAAATTTATTTTAAATGCTATATTTACATCTCCAGCTTATTTAAAGGCTAAAGAAGCTTATGATAATCAACAATACGGTAATCTATCAGAGGAGGAGAAATATTATTTATATTATTTTTTAGAACATTATTATAATAATAGTGACCGCCAATTTAGTAATTTTTATCATGGAATCCAGCTATTTAAGAATGAAGACAACTCCAGATTAGGTAAAAAATTAATAATGAAAGATACTACACAATATATTGATACTATAAAAAATATTTATAATTATGGAATAAAAGCCCATACAGCATATGAGAATTTCCCGGGATTAGAATCAATATTTTGTGCTAAATCACCAGAATATTCATATGGTATTGCTGGGGTTAAATTTTCAACAGATGAAAATGATATTTATTGGCAACACTCCAATGGATTTACAGAAGGTATACAATTTGTTAAGCCTTTAATTAATAAAAATTTTATAGTTTATATAAAAACTTTAAAGTATCTTATTGACACTACTAAAAACCAAGACTCAACTTCTAGCTTTATTCTTAAGCAGTTAGATATAGATAAATACCAAAATTATACAAACACATTAATGCAACTATTAGACCAGAATAATATTCCCTTTGTTACTTTATGATTTTTCTATATAGTAGCCAATTTCTTAAATCATTAGAACATTGATCTTTAATTTTTGCTTTACCAAGAATTTTTGAATTGAGTCTTTCTATAAAAAATATCCAATCGGCTTTTGTTGGGGTTATAGTTCCCAGTCGATTAATTAATTGTTGAGGTGTATAAATATTATTAGCCTCCAAAACATGCCTGATTTTTATTGTAGATCTAGAAAATTTAGGTAATCCCCAGCTTAAATTTGAATAATCAATTTCAGAATTCATTGATTTTTCCAAGTTGTTTACAAATCTATCTATGGCCAGCACCATTTCATTTCTTTCTTTTGTTGGGGTAAATATATTATTTCTCAGAGATGGTGGCAGATAGTCTTGAATAGAATCTCTAGTCATATTATTTATATTTGTTACTTCACCTTCTAGTGTTTCAGACCCCTCTAAATTATTAGAAGAAGCTTGTTGTGGATTTCGCTGAGCTTCTGGGTTTCTCAAATATAAGTCAGGAACTAGTTTTTTGTTTCCATGTTCATAAGGATAGAGTTTGAATTCTAAAATTAAATCTTTGTTATCATAAATCCTTAACATATCAGCAATCAATTTTGTAATATTAGATTCAAAGAAATAATGGGTATTGTCAAATAACATAGTTGTATGTCCATATATTCTCATACCCAAAGGCCTTATAATAACTTTGTAGTCTGGTCTTGGTAATGGGTAATCACATTTATTAGCATTCAAAAATTCAATTTTTTGTGTTATTTCATTTTTTTTGCATTGAATTTCTGCACTATACAGATTATATATCTCTTCTATTTTGCTTTCAAAGCTTTGACGAGTTTTATTATCTTCTTCAGTAATTCCATAAAATTTTAACTTTTCCATATTTCCAAAAATATTAAAAATATAATTTTCTCTTTAATGAGTGCATAACTTAAACTATTATGTGCATATAAGTCAAATTTATCATTTGGAGAGGTGGCTGAGTGGTCTAAAGCGCTGTTCTCGAAAAACAGTGAGGGTCAAAAGCCCTTCGAGAGTTCGAATCTCTCCCTCTCCGCCAAAGAAAAAAGAAAACTATTTAGTATTTTTTTATTAAATTAAATCGATTTAGGTAAAAATAATCAAATATTTGCAAAATCAATTCTATGCAATAAAATATTTACTATTACAGTATAAATCCTAGCGAATTCATTAAATCATCTTCTAAAATATGAAAATAAATACTGATAAAAAATTAATTGAAGAAATACTCACTCGTTCAGTGGCAGAAATTTTACCTACCAAAAATTCTTTTAAAAAAGTTTTAGAATCTGGCAAACGCCTACGCATATATATAGGCACTGATGCAACAGGCACATCCTTACATATCGGTCATGCCACAAATTATATGATTTTAGAAAAATTACGCAGACTTGGTCATGAAGTGATTTTTCTTATTGGTGATTTCACTGCAAGAATCGGAGATCCCACAGATAAAAATGAGTCAGCAAGAAAGCAACTCACTCGCGAGCAGGTTGTTGCCAATGTACAAACTTGGATAGACCAAGTTAAACCAGTAATTGACGTCAATAATAAGGAAAATCCAGTCAGAGTACTTTACAATGATGATTGGCTATCCATTTTAACTTTTGAAGATATTATCAAACTCACATCTCATTTTACTGTTCAGCAGATGATAGAAAGGGATATGTTTCAAGTGCGGTTAAAAAGTGGAAAACCTTTATATTTACATGAGATGTTTTACCCTTTAATGCAAGGGTATGATTCTGTAGCGATGGATATTGATGTAGAAATGTGCGGTATGGATCAAAAATTCAATGCACTTGTCGGCCGTACTTTATTGAAAAAACTTAAAAATAAAGAAAAATTTATATTTATTACCAATCTCCTTGAAAATCCTAAAACAGGTGAAAAGATGATGTCTAAATCTTTAGGAACTGGTGTTTTCCTCGATTTTGACGCTGATCAAATGTATGGAGCATTGATGGCTCAACCAGATGAAAATATGAAACAATTATTTATCGATTGCACTTGGTTAGGCTTAAAAGAAATTGATCAACTCCTCAAAAATAAAAACCCTCGTGATACAAAAATGCGTCTAGCTTTTGAGATAACTCAAATTTATCATGGCGAAAAATTAGCTAAAAAAGCTGAAGATAATTTCATACAAAAATTCCAGAAAAAAGAAATTCCAGATCAAATATCAAAGTTTAAAGTCCGTAAAAATTCCACGATTATCGATATTCTTGTAGAAAGTAAACTGGTTGGGAGTAAAAGCGAAGCTCGTCGTGCCATCTTGCAAGGAAGTGTGAAAATAAATGGGGAAAAAGTTTCTCAGTCAGAAATAAATTCTCCAATAATTATCTCCCAAAAAACTATACTTCAAAAAGGTAAAAGATATTTTTTAGAGTTAATTAATTATTAAAAAGTTTTCTTACCTATTTAATTATTGAGTAAAGACTTCCTTCTATTTATTGATCTGTAATTTTAATTAAATAAAAATTAGAGAAAGATTATTGATAAATCAAATTTATTAAGAAAATTTAATGATTTATTTAATTAAAAATGATATAAGTTATCTACTATTAAGGTTTAATAATCTTCTAAAATACTAATAAAAGTAAAAATAAATGACTAAAGATTTAATTGAAATAAAAGATAATTTAATTAGTGAATTAGATAAACGTTTAGCAGATAAAATAATAGAGAAGACAAATGCTGACTTACTTAAAAAGTTAATTAAACAAGCAGAAACTATTAATGAGGCAATAATGATTGCTGAACTAGGTACAACTTATAAACGAACTGGTTTTCATTTTGACAAGCGTCTGGAGAAAATGACCGATACCATCAAATATTTCAAGAAAAATGAGAAATTGAGTTTTGTGCAAGACAAAAACGCCCTTACTCATAAACTCATCATCGGAGACAACTACGACGCATTGCTTAACCTACTTATTGAATACAGAAATAAAATTGATGTGATTTATATTGATCCACCTTATGGAAAAGACTCCATGGGTGAGTTTGCCAAAACAAATTATCAAAATGCTATAAATAGAGACAATCTCCTCTCTATGCTGTATCCACGCCTCGTTCTTGCAAGGCAACTTCTCTCTGATAATGGGGTGATTTTTTGCAGTATTGATGATAAGAATCAAGCTTATGTAAAAGGACTTTTTGATGAGGTATTTGGGGAGAGTAATTTTGTAGGAACTTTTATAAGAAAAACTAAATCAATGACTGGTGATGATGGAGCAGGTGTTAATATTCAGCATGATTATTTATTAAGTTACGCAAAAAATAAAATTAATTTATACCTACTTGGGGACAAAAAGACATTCAATTCTTATTCTAATGATGATAATGATCAAAAAGGAGACTGGGTTTCAGGCGATCCAACAGCAAAAAGCGGAAGTAGTTCTACATATTTCCCGATTAAAAATCCATATACTTTGAAAGAAGATTTTCCTCCACAAGGTAGATATTGGGCATTTTCACAAAAAACATTAGAAAAATACATAAAGATCGGCAAGATTAAGTTTAAGAATAATTATTTATCTAATCAAAGAGGGTTTATCTTTAAAAGATATAAGGTTGAACTAAAAAGCGAATTTAACCCATTAAGTACTCTTGACTTTATTCAAAACCATTTTATGAATTCGGCTGGTACCGTTGAACTAATGAATATTTTAGAAGGCTCACTTTTTAATAATCCAAAGCCAAAAGATTTTATAAAGAAAATTTTACAGAGTTTATCTAGTGAAGCCGTTATCCTAGACTTCTTCGCAGGTAGTGGTACAACAGGTCAAGCAGTTCTAGAGCTCAATAAAGAAGATGGTGGAAAAAGACAATTTATACTTGCTACTGCAAATGAGATTACTGATACCACCCCAAATGGTGTTGTGAATGATGTAACCAGTAAAAGACTAAAAAGAGTGATGACAGGAGAAGATTATGACGGTACAAATAACTTCAAATGGTTAGAGAAGAATAAACCACTTGGAGATAATCTTGATGTTTATGATATTGAAGAAGTTTCTCCATATTCAATTGAGCCTTTTGAAAAAATAGATGAATCTCTCTATGGACAAGAAAAATTAAATGTCAATGACAAAATAAAATGGGTATGTGAAAATTTTGAAAAGACTCAAAAGAAACTTGATAATAAACAATTATGAAACAAGAAGCTATTGATTTACAACAAAATGCAGTTTTATCTTTAATTGAATTAACATCACAAAGAAATGAAATAACTTTTAAAGCTCCAACTGGAAGTGGAAAGACCTATATGATGGCAGATATGATGAATAGAATTCTATCTGAAAATCCAAATGTTATTTTTCTTGTTTCAACCCTATCAAAAGGTGATTTATCAACTCAAAATTACGAGAAATTTTTAGAATATTCTTCAAAGGGAAGCTTTAAATTATTAAACCCATATTTAATAAACAGCCAAATAGCAGGTGAAGAAAGATTGTTTATACCAACTGATTATAATGTTTTTATTTTACCTCGTGATTTATATAAAAAAGGAGGGCGTTTAATGCAAGGTGCGATGGAAGGTTTCTTACAAAATATTACTGGTACTGAATTAGTTGGAGGATTAAATAAGAAGGTCTATTTAATAAAGGACGAATGCCATATTGCTACAAACAATTTAGATGGTTTATCAAATCTATTTTTTTCCAAAGTATATAATTTTTCTGCAACGCCAAAACTTTCTAGAGGACAACATCCTGATGTAGAAATTAAAAATGATGACGCAGTTAATGCAAAGCTTATAAAGGATATTGAACTTATTGATGATCCTGAAAGTAGTGTAGCTGAGGCTATACTCAAATTTGAAGAAATTAAAAAAGACTATCGAAATCTACTAGGAGTAAATCCTTGTTTAATAATTCAAATTAGTAATAAAGATAAAGCTGATGCAGAAATTGAAGAGATAAAAAAGATCCTTAATGAAGCAGATCATGTTGATTTAAAATGGATGTTAATTGTAAATAGTGAGAAAGAATGTGATACAAATGATACTTTTAAGGCAAAAAAGTTACCTATAAATAAATGGAAAGATTATGCAAAAGAAAATTCAAGCACTATTGATATTATCATCTTTAAGATGGTGATTACCGAAGGTTGGGATATTCCAAGAGCTTGCATGCTATATCAAATAAGAGATAGTAAAAGTAAGCAATTAGATGAACAGGTAATGGGGAGAGTAAGAAGAAATCCACGACTTTTAGATTTTGAAAAATTATCAGAAGAAGCACAAAAACTAGCAATGACTTCTTGGATTTGGGGGATAGTTCCTCAAGAGTTACGTAAAAGTTTTAAGGTAAAATTAAATGGAAATGTAAACAAAAATTTAATTACTGATGACCTAAAAATAAAAATAACTCAATTAAAACCATTAACTAAAAGAAAAAGTTTTAATATTGAAGAAATTATTCAAACCCTACCTTCTGAACCAGTTCAAAATTCAATATTTACCTTGTGGTACAGTTTTATTAGAGCTGAAAATGAAATTAAAAATTTAGGAGAAGAATATTCAGCTACGTACCAAAAATGGATACAATTTACAGAAAATATTGACGAAATTAGATCTAAAACTAATCAATTCATAAATGATTATGACAAAAGTATGGAGGTGGTAAAAGATGAAGATGGGGAAGAAAAAGAGGTGTCTTTTGCTCCTTCTTCTCATTATCAAGATAATGAGAATTATTTAAATATTACAGATTGGGTCTGGAAGCGAATAGATGGAAATGAAAAATTTTCTTTTGATAGTGAGTCAGAAAAAGAATGGGCAGAAATTCTAAAAGATTTAGTGAAAGAGGATACTTTGAGTGATGAAGGGGCCAGAGTAGGAAAAATAATAGCAGTTGGAGATACAAATAGAAGGGCGGGACAAATAGATATTGAAGGGGGAACATCACCAGAATTATTAAATTTAAAAAAGTTTTACCTTTGGGGTAAAAATTATTTACCAAATTCCCAAATTAAATTTGAATACTATCTTGGTGCAACATATTCTTCTTATCCTGATTTTGTTATGAAAGATGCTTTCAATAGAATTCATATTTTTGAGGTGAAAAGTGTAAATAAATCTTCGAAGTTTTCTAGTATTATTGATGACAATAAATATCATCAAAAAATAAATGAATTAAAAAAAGCATATTTACATGCTTCAAAATTAACTCATCAGATTTTTTATTTACCAATCTTAAAAGATGATAGGTGGTATGTTTATCAATATTTAGAAGGTAAAGAAAATATATTGACCAAAGATCAATTTATTAACTTTTGTAAGATAAACACTTAATTATTTATCTCTTTAAATTCACGTCTTAGCCCCCTTCATCTCCAAAAAGAGGGGGATTTTAAAGTATCCGAAAATATCGGACAGTTTAAAATGATCACTCCTGATGGTAAAAGATATTTTTTAGAGTTAATTAATTCATAATAAAATAAATAAATCTCCTCCTTAAATCCCCTTCTTTATTCCCTATTCCTATATTTATAATATCCAACAGTTATAGCAATGATGATAAGAATTATCCACCAACAATTTTTTAATATACTTAACCAAGAATTTGAACTTTGTCCTGACAAATTTCCCTTATTAGCAAAAATTTCAAAATCTGCATTTCCAGATTGATAGCTTTGATCTTGATTAGACGCATCTTCCAAAACATAGTCATCTTCATCCTCCAAACTAGCATCACCTTCATCACTCAAACTTCCTTCCCCCTCACCTATCATCTCAAATCCTTGAGATGATCCATCTTCAAATTCATCAACGCCATTTGAAGCGTTATCAATATTATTTGTTGTACTAGGAATATAAATGGCTCCTTTGTCTGAATTAGACTCATTTGATACGGGTTTATCCAATAATTCTTCAACTGATTCTGGACTACCTCCAATATCACTTGGGATTTCTTTGTCATTTATTTCATTAGTAGCATCTGAAGAGTCACCAGCACCTTCTAAAGAACCTCCCTGACTACCAACATCTCCATTAGCATTACTCTCATTGTCACTATCTCCTGAATATCCTCCATTGCCACTTTGACTTGGAATTACAACCCCTCCTTCAGTAGCTGGATGTCCATAAGGACCACCTGCACCAACTCCACCGCCATTTCCACCACCATTTTGATTAGGCGGATTAATTGGAGGAATGATTTCAAAAGTAGGAATATTTAAAGTATTACTTGTCATATCATCCGCGCTCATTAAGTAAAACTTACAATTATTGTAAACTCCTAAAGGTAAAGGGCCAAAATTAATAGTATTATTACCAATATTTGCTGTTAATGGGCTTGGTACAGGCGTTGCGCAACTTCCAGAAATATAAATTGTTCCTGCTTTGTCAGTATTATAAACATAACTTGGGCTAGAATTTTCAGTTTGAGCAGGGATAGCAGTCATTTGAGTTAGATTAGGAATATCATAATCAGGATCAATATTAGAATCTCTTTCAATAGCTCCCGCATCAATTCCTCCTTCAAGCGGTTTCACTCTTCCAATTTGGTCGCTTACCACAAAACTTGTAATATGAGCTATTGTATTTGATAACATTGGTTCAACCATAATTTGACTTAAAGCCCCCTGGACTAAGCTCATGGTCTGATTAATATTATTGGTTTTATTATAGGCAGGACTTTGTACTGAAATAGTATTGTAATAAGTTTTAGTAACATTATCAAAAGCTGTAGGAAGTAAAATTGCTAGTGTATTTTTAATGTCATCTGCACCCAAAGCGCATACTGAATTATCATCAAAAATATTAAAATTATTTTCATTAGTACTTAAAAGATTTAAGCTACAATTATTATCTAAATTGGCAGTATTTTTAGAAAAAATATTATTAATAATTATTGAAATATCAGTATTTTTAACATTAACAGCACCACTAGTTTCTGCTGTATTTTTAAAGAAAGTATTAAATAAAAGTAAAGCTTGGCCTGGGTATACCATTGGAGCATTAAATCCCTGATAATAAGCAGCTCCACCTTCCTTATTTAGAGCATCATTTTCAATAAAGGAATTTTGCAATAAAGAAGTTGGTCCACCTAAAAAAACAGCTCCTCCTCCTGCATCTACATTAATACCATAAGCATTAGTAAAATTTGATATATCAGGCGCTGTTGGTGCTATTAGCTTATTTTTGTAAAAAGAAGATTTACTAATTTGTCCTTGCATATAAAAAGTAGCTATTGCACCTCCTATACTAGCTTGATTATTTTCAAAATTACTTTCATGAATAATAAAACCTTCTTCAAATAAAGAAGTGGCCATTGCTCCACCTACCGGAGATTTATTATTGTCAAAATGAGTATTTGCAATACTCATTCCTTTTGCTTGTGTAACTGCTAAAGCTCCTCCCACAATTTCTGCTTCATTATTTCTAAAAGTTGAATTTTCAATATTGATATTAGGATTAAATAAACCACCATTAATACCAGAAGAACCAATTGCACCAGCAGAGCCTCGATAGATTGTATTTGGGTCCAGAAAATCAGCAAAAGTTGTATCATGATTTACTGACATAGCTTTATTATTTTCAAATAATGTATTATTGATATTCAAATCAACAGCAGTAAAATTAATGGCACCAGTATTGTGATAAGTTGAATTTCCATCAAAAACAGAATTAATCAAATTAAGTCGGCCGGTAGTTATAGGGCCATTTTCATAGCGATTAAAATCTATTGCCCCACCTGTATTAGTAGCTTGATTTCCAATAAAATCAGTATTCATAATATTGACATCTCCACCTTTAAATTTAATTGCCCCTCCATCGGATTTTGTATTGATGATATTATCATTTTCATCAATTCCAGACCTGTTATTTTCAAAAATATAATTTGTAATTGTAAGATCGGTTGGATCATCATTACGCCAACTTTCATTTGCTAAATAAATAGCTCCCCCGTTTGAATTGATTAATGGATTAATATCATCAAATGCCATATTATTTAAAAATTGATTCCTATTACTATTATCACCAATTATTTTTAAAGATTTTCCATTGAAATAAATAGCTCCCCCATCATTTCTAGCATGATTATTAATAAAGTCAGTATTGGAAATTATATAACTTCCTTCTGGTAAATTTGGATCATATACATTTGAAGAAAATATATAAATAGCCCCACCTAACATATCTGCTTGATTGTTTTCAAATAAACTATCAGAAATATCAGAACTATCAGTATAATCACCATAAATAGCCCCACCAACATATGCAGAATTATTATCAAAACGGTCTTTAATAATATCTAAAACAGAACTATTACTTGCATAAATTCCCCCTCCATCTCCACCAGCAGTATTATTAATATATTCATTGTTCTCTGAGTAAATAGTTGTACTGGGATTTCCGATACCTGCAGTGTCTAAAAATATAGCTCCTCCATAGTAAGCTTGATTATTTTCATATTGGCTATTTAGTGTAGTTAAGGAAGAAGGTCCATAAAATCCTGTATCACCTTCAACATAAATTGCTCCACCAGATGAAAAACCAGGATTTCCAGCTACTGAATTAATAATTTTAACGGTATCAACAGTTAAATTACTTTGATTCGTTACTAAAATGGAACCTCCTGAACTTGCTTTAGTAGCTGAAAATTCTGCATTTCCATTTCTCAGTTCTAAATTTTTTATTTCATTACTTTTATTATTTTCAAAACTAAAAATTCTAAAATTAGATGATGCATCTAAAACAATATTTTTACCTTGAGGATTTCCATTATCATCATTTAGAGTTCCATCAATTATTAAAACTCCAGTTATATCACTAACTTCTAATTCTTGATTAATATCAATAATAGCATCACCAACAGGGATTTCAGCTACTGGAATTTTAAAAATGATTTTATCACTTGAACCAGGATCTCCAGCTATACAATTAGTATTAGCAACTAGAGCATTAGTATTTGAAGCTTCAACTGCTTGATACAATTTACATTTCAATGGATCTGTTCCCAAAGTGTTGTCTAAAGTGTTTACAACTATTTCAGCCGCATAAAGTGGGCTAGCAGAAAAAGCAAATAAAATAGCTACAAAAACTATGCGAAATATATTTAATTTATTGGTCTTCATATTTTAAATTTTGTTTTTTGTATTTTTTTAAATCGTTTTATTTTACCATAAATATCTCCTTAAATTAAAAATAAAGGCTTGAACAAGACGTTTTAACTTTACGCTGTTGGGAATTATGTTTTAATTATGGGGTTTGTGAATTATTTGTAATACATTTTATGTTTAGTTAATATAAATTCATCAATTAAAAAATATACATGGAAGAATTAATAAATATAT
Organism: Patescibacteria group bacterium; assembly: GCA_963169655.1. Lineage (GTDB taxonomy): Bacteria > Patescibacteriota > Gracilibacteria > UBA1369 > UBA1369 > KLAP129. Next base: position 112,909 of record CAUJCM010000003.1, read on the forward strand.
CTGCTAACACTTGCTCATGATGCCAATATCGACCTTATTCAGTCAGCACATAAAAAAATTAATATCAATGATAAAAGATTTCCTGTAGATAATTATAAGAAAAGAAGTACTTAGTATGATTTAATAATTAATATAAAAATAAATTATGATAGATTCTCCTCAAAAAACAGCTTTATTTAATCCCCTAAATGGCCAACTTGAGCAGTTATTCAGTTATATAGATTTAGGTGATTTAGGATTACCTGATATACAAAGACCTTTTGTTTGGAAAGACTCTAAAGTTCGTGATCTATTTGATTCACTTTATAGAGGATATCCTATTGGTTCTTATTTATTATGGCGTAACACTGCTAACGGCCGAACTCATCAAATAGGTATAAAAGATCATGAACTTAAAGATCCTAGTTTATTAATAATTGATGGGCAACAAAGGTTGACTGCTTTATACTCAGTATTCAGAGGTGTGAAAGTTAAAGATTTAAATTACGAAGATAGGACAATAAAAATTGCTTTTAATCCAATTACTGAAGAATTTAAAGTTGCAGATGCTTCAACTCAAAGGAATCCAGAGTTTATTAATAATATTACTGATTTATTTTGTAAAGCAAGTACCCGAACTTTTGTAAATCAATATTTAGAGAAGTTATTAAAAGAAAAAAATAATCTTAAAATAAAGCACTCTTTAATTTTAGATAAAATAAATAAAAAAGAAGAATTAAATAAAGGAGATATAGAATTATTTAAAAATAAAATTAAGAGCTTAATAGATTTTGAAGATAATAGAATTATTTGGGAAAAACTAGGTTTAACTAAAAAAGATCTGATTGAAAGTGATGAAGAAAATGAGGAATTTGATAATTCAGATGATAAAACAGAGGATTTAGAAATTATAAATAATGAATTATCATTATTAAATAATGAAGAATTACAAACAGTTAGAGAGGTGTTAATCAGAGAAGAAGTTTATGATGAAGACTTGATTTCTAGTAGAGTGGAAAAATTATACAATCTTAAAAATTACCCTTTTAATGCGCTTGAAATTATTCCTGATTTAACAGAAGAGCAAGTAGCTGAAATTTTTACTAGAATAAATAGTAAAGGAACAGTGTTGAAGCAGGCTGATTTTATTCTTACATTACTTTCTGTTTTTTGGCCTGATGGACGATCTCAAATTGATAACTTTTGTAAATCAGCAAAAACAGTTCCACACAAAGATGAAAAAGAATCACCTTATAATTATATTTTTGAACCAACTCCTAAAGACCTAGTTCGAGTTTCAGTTGGATTAGGATTTAATAGAGGTAAGATGAAAGATGCTTATGCAATTTTAACCGGTCGTGATTTTACAACTAAAAAGGTTTCATCAATTTTAAGAGAAGAACAATTTGATAAATTTAAGAAGACACAGGAAATAGTTTTAGACAATACAAATTGGCATGGGTTTTTAAAAGTTATATTAGGCTTAGGATTTAAAAGTAAAGATCTCATAACTTCTTCAAATAATATTGCTAATGCTTATATTCTTTATCTAATTGCTAAAATTAAATTTAGTTTAGATCATAAAGAACTTGATAAGTATATTGGCAAATGGTTTTTCTTTTCCTTGATTACAAGTCGATATTCATATTCTCCAGAAACACAAATGGAATCAGATTTAAATTACTTTAATGAAGCGAGAAATAAAGTCGAATTTATAACCATTCTCAATAATTTAATAGAAAGTGAATTAACTAATGACTTTTGGGAAATCACTGTTCCTAATAAATTATTAGTTTCATCTTCTAAAAAGAATACAATTAGAAACACATATATTGCAGGGCTTATTAGAAATGGGGTTAAAGTACTCTTTTCTGATAGAAAAATTAGTGATTTATTTGATCCAGCCTTAAAAAAGAGAAAAAAAGATTTAGAAAAGCATCATATTTTTCCTAAAAATTATCTTAAATCTCAATTTGAATTAGACCATCGACAAATAAATCAAGTTGCTAATTTTACTTATCTAGAATTTGAAGACAATATTGATATAAGTGACAAAGCGCCAAGAGAATACTTTTTAGATATCAAAAATACATATTATAAGAATAAAGAGGATGAATTAATCAAAACCTTAGCTGATCATTGCTTACCTATTAATTTTTATGATATGGAATATAAAAATTTCCTAAAAGAACGTAGAAAATTGATTGCTAAATATGTTAGATCAGTATTTAATAGTTTGTAATTGAATCTATATCTTTTTTATTCGATTATTTATATTTGAGTTATTCTCACCATCCCCCTCATTGCTCATTCATCCCCTTCATGCTACTTTATTCTCAGAAAATCTATAGATAATTTTTATGAATAAACCCCACACCCTTGACTTTTTAATAAGAGATCAAGTACTTCAAATTGCCCAAAATACTCCCCTACCTTGTTATGTCGTATCTAAAAGTGTACTTCAAAAATCAGGTCAAATGATGGTCGATGCAGCAAAAAAATTACCTTATGGATGTGAAGTTTCTTTTGCAGTTAAAGCCAACCCCAGACCTGAAATCGTTAAAATTTTCAATCAAATGAATATTGGCATTGATGCCAGTTCTTACTTCGAAGTTCTCTTAGCACTTTCAAGTGGAGTTGAAGGCAAAAATATTTCACTGACAGCTCAAGAGTTTCCAGAAAATGATCAAGACTTAATTGATATTGTAAATCAAGGTATCCATATCAATGCCACCTCCCTACATCAACTTGAAAGATTTTGCACTTTATTCCCTGGAAAAAATATTGGAGTTAGGATTAACCCAGGTATTGGAAGTGGCTACAATAAAAGACTCTCTACGGGCGGAGTAGCTGCTAGTTTCGGTATTTGGTATGAATATATTCAAGAAGCTCTCGATATTGCAAATAGCCATAATTGCAAAATTACTTGTGTACACACTCATATAGGAACTGGAACAGATCCTCAAGAATGGCGAAATGCTTTACTCATTACTTTAAAACTAGCTGAAAATTTTCCAGATATTGAAAAAGTAAATATTGGAGGAGGTTTCAAAGCAAAATATATGGAAGATGACAAAGATGCAGATATGGATAAAATTATGGAAATTTTAGCTCAAGAATTAGAACTTTTTTATCAACAAAATCATAAAAAATTAATTTTAAGAATTGAGCCAGGGAGACTTTTATCAGTACATGCAGGAAGTATTATTTCTAAAATTATTGATATAGTTGATACAGGGAAAAATGGCTATACATTTCTAAGGCTCAATACTGGTATGACAGAAATTATTCGTCCAGCAATGTATGGAGCTCAGCACCCTTTAGTAGTTGTACCTATCAAAGAAAACAACAATGAAACTCAAGATTATATTGTTGTTGGACATTGTTGTGAAAGTTCTGACTGTCTAACCACTGCTAAAGGAAATCCTGAAGAAATAGAGCCACGACTTCTTAATAAAGCTCAAATTGGAGATTTATTAGTAATAGAAAAAACAGGTGCATATTGTTATGGCATGTCGACAGTCGGTTATAATAGCTTTCCAGAAGCATCAGTTATTTTTGTGGATTAAGAAATTTTTCCTCCACTTAACATTTCAATTACTAAAGAGTAATCTTTATACAAATTTATAAACTTAAATTATGTCAGACAAATTAAATATTTTAGTTTTACCAGGTAGTATCCGCACCAATTCACTTTGTGAAAAGTTAATTAACGCTTTTCGCACTTTAGCGCCTGAAGAAATTGAATTTAATGTAGCAGATTTAAGTAAAATACCACTTTACAATCAAGATCTTGAATTGCCCGAACCAGATTTTTTAATTGAATTTAAGTCACATATCAAGCCAGCAGATGGAATTTTGATGATTACCCCAGAATATAACCGTTCAATTCCACCTGTTTTAAAAAATGCACTTGATTGGGCTTCAAGACCTTGGGCTCCTTATGAAGAAAGATCTATGTTTGGGAAGCCAGCAGGAATTGCAACTTATACTCCTTATTCACTTGGAGGTTTTGGTTGCAATCATCATTTAAGACAAGTTTTAACATTTTTAAATATGCCAACAATGCAACAACCTGAATTTTATTTAGGTTTTGCTACAGAAAAATTTGATCAAGAAGGAAAACTAATTGATGATAGTACTAAAGAACATATCATAAAATTTTGGAATAATTTTATTCCATTTATTAAAAAATTTAAAAATAATTAAATTAATATTTTCTTTTTAAATTAAGTATTGTGTTGTATAGTATTTGTGTTTAAAAAATAAAAATAAAACAATGGCTTCAAAACCAAAAAATTTTCAAGATTATTTGAATAATGCTCCTCAAAAAACTCAAGCAAAATTAAAATTAATCAGAGAAATTATTTTAAAAAATGTTCCTACAGCAAGTGAAATTATTGAAAAGAATATTCCAGTTTATCAATGTGAAGGAAAAAAAGTTTGTGTAAAAGCTAAAGCTAAATCAGTAAGTATTTCACCAGTTGATAAAAAATTTATTAAAGAAAATAATAAAGAACTTAACCAACTTAAATTTACCAGTACAGAAGAATTAGATTTTCCAATTAATCAACAATTGCCTCTTTCATTAATTAAAAAATATTTAAAATCTCACATGCCAAAACAAAAAAATATCAAAAAAGCTAAAATTATAGATATAGCCCCAGAAGAGATTACTCAAAAACAAGAGAAGATTAAAGTTACACCTAAAAAGGTAAGTCTCAAAAAAAACCTTTCTCCTAAAAAAGCAGTTTCTAAGAAAACAAGTTTATCTCAAAAGAAAAAGTCTACAAAAACTAAACCTCAAAAATCTAAATCAGTTGATTCAAAAACAATCACTAAAAAAACTTCATTATCAAAAAAATCCATTTCAAAAACACTTTCAAAAAATAAAACAAAAGCTAAAAAAACTACTTCTAAAATTAAAACTCCTACAAAAAAAATTCTCTCTTCTAAAAAAGTAACTTCCAAAAAATCAAAACCTCAAAAGACAGTAGCTAAAACAATTTCTTTCAAAAAAGTGGGCACAACAAAAAAAAATACTAAAAAAGTAGTAGTAAAAAAGTCTCCTATTAAAATTCCTCCTAAAAAAACTCCAAAGATCGCAGTTAAAAAGGTATCACAGGAAGTATCTCAAAAAAATTCTCAACCAAATTCAGACACTAAATCTAATTCACTATCAGGAGTAGTCAAAAAAATTAAAAATATTTTTACTAAATCAAAAAAGAAATAATTTTAAGCTCCTTTGAAAAAAATCACAAAAATAAAAAAGGACAATCACTTCGACTGTCCTTTTTTTCATTAACTTAAAATTATTTTAAATTTTCATTTACAATCTTGTTAATCATCCCCCCATCCGCTAAACCCTTCAACTCTTTCATCACAAGCCCCATAGCTTTTCCCATTTCAGCTTTAGAAGAAATATTATTACTACTTAAAATTTCATTAATTTTTTTTCTGGCTTCTTCCTCACTAAGTTGTTCAGGTAAATATTTATTTAAAACTTTCATCTCAGCTTCTTCTTTTTCTGCCATTTCAATTTTTCCTCCATCTCTAAAAGCTTGGGCAGAATCTTTTCTTTGTTTGACTTCTTTTTGAATAATTTGAAGAACTGCTTCATCATTTGCTTCCTTTTTTTCTCCATCCACTTCCCACTTCATAATTGCAGCTTTAAGCATAGATAAAGTACCCTTTTTGATTTCTTCTCTAGCTTTCATTGCTTCAATAAAATCTTTTTGAATTTGTTCTTTTAATGACATATATAAATTTTAAATTTTAAGTATTTTAATACTGACCTTTCTTTTCAACAAGAAATAAAAAATCCTACAAATTTGTAGGATTTTAAAATAATATGCACACAATTTTTTATTTTATGCTAAATCCCAGCCAGCATCTATTTCCTCTAATTCTTTATCTAAATCTGATTTTTTAACCACTGTATTTAATTTATGATTAATATCTTGTTGTGTTGAAATTAAATCCCAGCCAGCATCTATTTTTTCTAATTCTTTGTTAATTAACTGGCTTGAGAAAGTTTTTTCTAAATTTTGATGATTTCTCTTGTTTTCGTATTCCACAAAAATATTATCCCAGTTAGCATTTATCTCATTTAATTCTTGATCGTTTTGGTATTTTTTAGCAAAGATACTATTCCATTCACTATCAATTTCACTTGTATCAACTATTGAAAATTGATTAGATTTTGCCCCCATTTGAACAGTATTCTTTTCAATTTGTCCAAGTCTATTATCTTGAGTTACAGAATCAGAGTCAGAGGGTACTATATTGTTATTCTGCAATACTGATTTATCCACACTAGCTAAAACTTTATCAAAATGATCATTAATATTTTTATTTTCAAAAATATCAAAAACTAATTCTTGAATAATATGATATTTACCATTTTCTTTTTTAACTTTTACTTTATTACCAGTAAATTTAGCTTGGAACATATTTCCATTTACAAAATTTTGGACTGATTCTTGCTGATTATCACTCATATCAATTCCAAGCTCACTACTATCTTCTAATATCTGTTTTGCAAATTGATAAGACTTTGGATATTCACTTTTAGTAAGATTTTTATTTACCCAACCTTTTTGCTGAGCAATTTTTACTGTTCTATATAAATTTCTCATTTTTAAATCTTGCATACTTTCAGCCATTTTTTCAGGTGTACCAAAATGTTCATTATAAAATACAGATAATGCAAGATTTATTTGTCTTTGTAATTGATCTAATTGTTTAACTTGCTCTGCATTAGCGAGTCCTCTGAAAGAACCAATCATTGTGTCAATTACTGATTTATTACTTAAATTAAATTCTCCTTGATTAATGATTTTCTGAACTATTGGACTTTTAGAAGTTTTAATAACAGAAGCAAAATCTCTTTCTTCCTTTTTAGCTTCTTCAACTGGTACTCTGTCTTTATCATTTAACTCTTCAACTTCATCAGTATTTTTTCGAGTCTCTATATTTTTTTCTACAATCTTAGGCATATTTTTAACTTCTTTTTCATTATTTTTTACTGAATTTTCAGTAGTATCATCAGTAATTTTTTGATTTTCTGTATTTTGACTAGCTCCATGTAAAGCAAGACCTCCAAGAAGAAGACTACCAGCCATGACTAACCCTTTCCAATGTTTTTTAGCTTTGGCTTTAGTTTTATCCCAAAAACTTACTTTTTGAGATTCAGTTTCAGTTTTCTCTATTAATTCTAAAGAAGAATCTTGTTTATATCGGTAGGCATTATTTTTTGAAATAATATCTACATTTGCTTTATTACTAATAACAATATTACCTAAATTTTCAGTTGTCCTTTTTATTAATTTCTCAGAAGGCATTAAAAATGTTCTAGAAATTTCTTGTTTTTCAACTGTCTGTTGTTGTCTACTGACATCAGTAGACATTTGGCTATCCACATCTGATTTTTCTGCTTGTTCTTCTATATTTTTAAATTGGATTTGAGTATCAGTCTTCTTAATTTCTTGTTGATTTAATTTTTCTGGGGTTTCTTCAGACACTAGTGATTCTACTAATTCTCTTGTTGGTATTGTTAAGTTATTAATTTTTTCCTTAGAGGCTTCTTCATCATCTGATACACTGAATAAGCCTGTTAAATCAGGTAATTTAGCTTTTGGTAATATACTGATTTCTTGAGAAATTCTATCTGAGTTTTCTAATACTTCTTTTTCTTGTTCACTTAAATCTGAGGGAATAACACCACCAATCGGCTTTGGCATTACACCAGGATACATTAAAGTTGGTCTTTTTATAGTTTCTGCTACTGGAACAATTTCTTCTTTAAATTCTTGAAATGAAGGTAATTTATTATCTTTAAAATTTGATAAGCTAAACACATTTTCTGCGCCAGCTCTAATTTCTTCTTCTGATTGAGGAATAAAAGGTTTTGGAATAATAGTAGGAATTTTTGATTTTATTTCTCCTTCCTTTTCATTTTCTCCTTCCTCTTCACCCAATCCACTAATTGTTGGAACTCTTTTTCTTGGCTTCATATGCTCAAGATAAGGTCTACCGATAGTCAATACTTCAACAATATTTTCAAAAACTTCCTTATTTTTTAAAACTGCCATTTCTCTAATTTTTGGAGCTAATTCTAGTTGAAGTGTCTTTCCCAATGCATACAAAGATTCATAACTTTCAATATGTTCATATAACATTTTAGCAATATCTCTTTGAGTTATATCTATTTTTAACTCTTTTAATCTATGATCATCTAAATGATTAATTAAAAAACTGAAAGCCTCAGTAAAAGATTCTAAAAGGGATTTAGTTATAGTAGGCGAAATTTTATGCCTCTCTTCTTTAATAGCGATATCTAATGCTTGTATAGTATTTTTTAAATTATCAGCTTGTTTTTGATTATTATCTTTTTCAATATCTTCAATTTGAAGCTGTAAATCAGCTTTCCTTTTTAATAAATGTAAATAAAGATGAGAAATCTTAGCTAATTTTTCTTCAATTTCTTCATCTAAATTAAATAAAACATTCTTAACCCCATAAACTAGATGAGAAGTATGTTTAAGTTTGAATAAAGCTTTTTTAGTGTTTTCTAATTTTTCAAATGAATTAATTAGAGAGATTTGTTGGGATCTTTCACTTTTTGGGGCTTCAAAAGGTGTGTTCTTTGTATCTTTTAACATAAAAATTTAATTAATTTTTACTGAAAGATGTTATTAAAACACTTTTCTAATAAAAAATCAAGTCATTAATTCATTCACTAATATAATAGGAATTTACTTGATTCTATCAAGTGTAATTCTCCCATGAATAAAAAATTACTAAAAACTCTTAGATTTATTTATCTTTTCTATATTTAGAAATTTCTGCCAGCCTCTCTCTCATCATCATCAATCTCAATTCTTCTTTAAATTTATCAGCAGAAACTTGATCAGTAGCATTCGCAAGGCTTTCTTTTGCTTTTTCTTTAGCAACTTGAACTTGTTCTAAAGCAATCTCATCAATATTTTCAGCAGTATCTGCAAGTATTGTCACACGTCCATTTGGAGCAACTTCCAAAAATCCTCCAGCAACAAAAATAACTTCTTCTTCATCTTTATCATTAGTTATTCTAAGACCTCCAATATCTAATTTAGTAATCATTTCTCTATGCCCAGTTAAAATACCCATTTCTCCATTAATAGTTGGGGCAACAAGAGATGATATATCTCCTTCAAAAATAGTTTTTTCGGCTGTGACAATACTTAATTTATACATGTATCAATAAATTATTATTTTTTAAGTTCAGCTTTAGCTCTTTCGTGTTTTTCAACAGCTTGGTCAATTGAACCAACCAAATAGAAGTCAATTTCATTTAAGTGGTCCCATTTTCCTTCTAAAATTTCTTTAAAACTTCTAATAGTATCTTCCAATTTTACATATTGACCTGAAATATTAGTAAATTGTTCAGCAACATAGAAAGGTTGTGACAAGAAATTTTGAATTTTTCTTGCACGAGCAACAAGCATTTTATCATCTTCTGAAAGTTCATCTATACCTAAAATCGCAATAATATCTTGTAAATCTTTATATCTTTGCAAAATCATTTGAACTCCACGAGCTACTTTATAGTGCTCTTCTCCAACAATATTTGCATCTAATTGCCTTGAAGTTGAATCTAGTGGATCTACTGCAGGATAAATACCTTTTTCAGACAAAGCACGAGAAAGTACAATCGTAGAATCTAAGTGAGAGAAAGTTGTTGCAGGAGCTGGGTCTGTTAAGTCATCAGCAGGTACATAAACAGCTTGTACTGAAGTAATTGAACCATCTTTTGTTGAAGTAATTCTTTCTTGTAAAGCACCCATTTCACTAGCTAGATTTGGCTGATAACCCACTGCAGAAGGCATACGACCGAGTAGAGCTGAAACTTCTGAACCAGCTTGTGAGAAACGGAATACATTATCAACAAAAAGCAAAATATCTCTTTTTTCTTCATCACGGAAATATTCAGCCATAGTAAGCCCTGAAAGAGCAACACGAAGACGAGCTCCTGGTGGTTCATTCATTTGTCCAAACACTAATGCAGTTTTATCAATAACACCAGATTCTTTCATTTCCATCCACAAATCATTTCCTTCACGAGTTCTTTCTCCTACTCCCACAAAAACTGAATATCCACCATGCTCAGTAGCAATATTACGAATTAATTCTTGAATTAAAACTGTTTTACCTACACCAGCTCCACCAAAAAGTCCTACTTTACCACCTTTAGCAAAAGGACAAATCAAATCAATAACCTTCAAACCTGTTTCAAAAATTTCTACATTTGAAGATTGATCAGTAAATTTTGGAGTTGGTCTATGAATTTCCCACTTTTTTGCATCTTTAATTGGTTCTAAACCATCAATAGTTTCTCCTGTCACATTTAAAAGCCTACCTAAAACTTTTTCTCCAACTGGCACTTCAATTGCTTTCCCAGTAGCGATAGCTTCCATTCCTCTACTCATTCCATCTGTTGAATCCATTGCAATTCCACGAACTTGATTATCGCCCAATTGTTGTTGAATTTCGATAATTAATTTTTTTCCACCTATTTCAACTTCAACAGTTTCATAGATTTTTGGTAATTGACCCGCATCAAACTCAAAGTCGACAACTGGACCAATTACTTGTGTTACTTTTCCTTTTTGCATAATTTTACGGCTTAACTATTTAATTATTATTAATATATTTATTGTGAAGATCCACCCACAATCTCTAAAATTTGTGTAGTAATCTTTCCTTGACGAGTCTTGTTATATTCAAGAGTTAAATTAGAAACAATTTCTTTAGCATTATCAGAAGCTTTGTGCATTGCCATCATTCTTGCAGAATGTTCTGAAGCAGCAGATTCTAAAACTGCTTGATAAACTTTTGTATTAACTAGTCTTTCAAGCATCTCATTTAAAAGTAAATTTTTATCACCTTCAAAAATATAATCACCTTTCTTTTGGCTTTCCGCATTAATTTCTGCATCTACTGGTAACAGTTTTTTCATTACAGGTTTTTGTGTAGCAGTAGAATAAAAATAGTTATAAATCAAATATACTTCATCTAAACCACCATTAATAAATTCTTCTTTAACTATTTTTGCTATACCTAAAATATCTGTAAAGCTTGTTGAGTTTCCCATCCCAGAAAATTCACCACTAACTGCTAAATTTACTCTTTGAAAAGTTTGATTAATCCTTTTTCCAACAGCCACAACAGTCCTTTTTTCAACTTTGTCAGTAGAAAAAATTTCAAATGCCATTTTTGCAATATTAGAATTAAAGGCTCCGCAAAGCCCTCTATCCGCACTAATTACAATATAACCAATTTTCTTTTCACTTTCCTTTTTATCACTATTTCGTAGATATATATTCTTCAGGCTTTGCTCTTCTGAATTAATTGCAATTAATAAATTAGAAATCATCTCATTTAGTTTGTCTAAATAAGGACGGCCAGCTAAGGCAGCTACTTGAGCCTTTTTCATTTTAGCTGCAGCCACCATTTCCATAGCTCTAGCAATTTTTTGCGTAGATTTAATAGACTTAATCCTTAATTTTAAATCTCTAAGTGATGCCATTTATTAATTTTTAGCAGATAACCAAATAGTTTTATAATTTTCAATTGTCTCTTTTAATTCTTTTTCAATTTCTGGAGTAAATTTATTTGCACTAGTTAAGACTTCTTGGAAGTCTTTTTTCTTATCATCCATATAAGTGTATAGTTTTTCTTCAAATTCACTAATATCTTTAATTTCAATATCATCCAAAAGTCCAGTATTTAAAGCATATACAATAGCAATTTGTTTAGACACAGAAAGTGGTCGATATTGAGGTTGTTTTAACACTTCAACAGCTCTTTGTCCTCTTTCCAATTGAGCTTTTGTTTGAGCATCCAAATCAGATCCTACTTGTGCAAAAGCTTCAAGTTCACGAAACTTTGCCAAACTTAAACGCAAATTACCAGCTACCTTTTTCATCACTGGTACTTGAGCAGAACCGCCTACACGAGAAACTGAAATACCGGCATTTACAGCAGGTCTTTTACCAGCATAAAAAAGTTCTGATTCCAAGAAAATTTGTCCATCAGTGATAGAAATCACATTTGTTGGAATATAAGCAGAAACATCATTAGCTTGAGTTTCAATAACTGGTAATGCTGTAATGGATCCACCTCCAATTGCATCTGAAAGTCTTGATGCTCTTTCAAGTAAACGAGAGTGTAAATAGAATACATCTCCAGGATAGGCTTCACGTCCAGGTGGTCTTCTAAGAAGTAATGAAACTTCACGATAAGCCCAAGCATGTTTTGATAAATCATCATACACAATCAAAGCATCTTTTCCTTCATACATAAAATATTCAGCCATAGCGCAACCAGTATAAGGAGCAATAAAATTCATAGCAGCAGGATCAGAAGCTCCAGCTACAACCACAGTTGTATAGTCCATTGCGCCAGCTTCTTTTAATTTATTTACTACTGTTGCAACTGTTGATTGTTTTTGTCCAATAGCAACATAAAAACAATGAACATTTTGTCCTTTTTGATTGATAATAGTATCAACAGCAATAGCAGTTTTACCAATTTGTCTATCACCAATGATTAATTCTCTTTGTCCACGTCCAATAGGAATCATTGTATCAATGGCTTTAATTCCAGTTTGTAGAGGGGTAGAAACAGATTTTCTATTAATTACACCTTCAGCTTTATGCTCAATTGGCCTAAACTTATCAGTATTTATTGGTCCTTTTCCGTCAACTGGTTGACCAAGTGCATTTACAACTCTTCCAGTAAGTTCTGTCCCAACAGGAACTTCCATAATTCTACCAGTACTTTTAACTAAATCACCTTCTTTAATAGTTTTTCCATCTGAAAATAAAATACAACCAACAACACCTTGTTCTAAGTTAATAGCCATACCAAAACTTCCATCAGGCATTTCAACCATTTCTCCCATTTTAATCCCACTAAGTCCATTGACTTGAACAACTCCATCACCCACTAAAGCAACTCTACCAGTATCAATAGAATCTGGCTTAAAATTCAAATTTTCAAGTTGTTCCTGAAAATTACTAGTGATTTTTTTAACATCTAATTTCATAATTTATTGATAACTAATTATTTCTTTTCTTAATTTATTTAGCTTAGCGCTAAGTGAGTGATCAGTTAGAATATCATTCTCAAAAATTTGCATACCTCCAATTAAAGAATTGTCAGTATTAAACTTAATATATATTTTTTGCTTCTTATTACTTTCAATCTTAGAAGTAATTTCCTTTATTAATTTTTCATCAAGTTTATTGGCTGTAATAATTTCAAAGTTAGCAATATTTTCTTCTTTAAAATAAATATATTGATAATACTTACTTATAACTGGTAACTCATTTAAACAGTTTGACGCAACCAACATTACCCACAGATTTTTTAAAATATTGTTTAAACTCTTACCAAAAGTATCTTCGGTTAATTTATCCAATTGGTCATTACTTAACGCTGATTGACTTGACCAGTTATTAATAAAACTTTGATCATTAAATAACTCTAGCAAACCATTTAATTGTTCAAAAACTTCTTCAGTTTGCTTGTTTTTTAAAGCTACTTGATATAGTGATTTAGCTAATTTTAATGATATTTTATGATTCATTTATTATTTTAAATAAGCCTCAATAGCTTCATTTACTAATTTTTCATCACGATCTTTATCCAATTTTTCCTTAAGTAATTTTTCAGTAACTTGAATAATCAAATTAGTAGCTTCATTTTTAAGTTCAGAGAAAGCTTTTGACCTTTCATTATCTAAAGCAACTTGTCCTGCATTAATAATTTGTTGAGCCTCACTTTGAGCTTTTTCAATTATTTCTCCTCTTACTTGTTCTCCACTACTTCGACTTTCTTCAATTAAAGCCTGCCCTTCAGCTCTAGCTTCTTTTAACATTTTAGTTCTTGTAGCTTCTGATTCTTGAAGTAAAACTTCAGCTTGTTCTGCATTGGCTACACCATCAGCAATTTTCTTTTGTCTTTCATCTAAAAGTTTTACTAAAGGTTTAAATAAAATTTGATTTAAAATTACTAAAAGAATTATAAAGTTTAAGATTTGAAAACCAATAACTCCATAGTCTAAAGTTAAACCTTCTGAATGTTCTTCAGTTTCAATAGTATGCTCAGTACTAGTAATTAATTCATTTTGACCTTCCAAACTATTTTCATCAATAGAAATCGTATTCACTTCCTGAGCTTGAGCTATTTTAATTAACTCTAAATTCATTTTTTAATTATTTATTGATCATTATTAAGATTAATACGAAAGTCAAAACACCTAAACCTTCAGCAAAGGCAATAGCCAAAATCATATTTAACTGAAGTTTTGATGCAACTTCAGGTTGTCTGCTAATTGCGTCTAAACCTTTAGCACCGATTAAACCAATAGCGATAGCTGGAATAGCTAATCCAAGTGGTAATAAGAGAGATATATATGTACTCATAATTTTTGTTGTTAATAATTAATAAGTAAAAATGTAATTAAGAGTGCTCCTCATGAGCAGTGTTCATAGATGTGAATGTCAAGAATAATGTTGTAAATACAAAAGCTTGAATCAGTCCAACAATTACTTCAAGCATCATAAAAGGAACAGGGACCAGTCCTTTTACCATTAAGAAAGCTACCATTAAAACCATTTCTCCACCAAATATATTTCCAAAAAGACGGAGAGCTAAAGCAAGAGGTCTAACAATTTCTGAAATTATATGCAGAATTCCAACAAAAAATTCAATAACTCCCATTGGCCCTTGTGTAAACAATGCTTTTAAATTGATAAAATGTCCTAAATATCCAAAAAATCCATGAGCTTTCATGCCTGCAACTTCAAAATAAATAAAAGCCACGATAGACAAAGCAGCAGTAGTATTAATATCTGATGTTGGAGCTCTCAAGTGAAACTCTTCTGCAATAGGTCCTAGTGCAAGTCCCAACCAGTTTGAAAATAAAATAAATAAAAAGAAGGTAATAAAAATAGTAAAATGTTTTTTAGCTTCAGTTCCACCAACATCAGACATAAAATTTCTCATACCTCCTAAACTCCATTCAACAAAATTTTGGAAACCACTTGGTAGATATTTTAATCTCATACGAGCTATTAACGCTAATCCAATCAAAACAGCCATAATTATCCACATCATTACAATAGTGTCAGTAATATTTACAAATCCTATGTGAAATAGGGTTTTTGGAGTTAAATGTACTTGTAATTGTGATAAATCTCCCACGAATTATTTAGTTTTTATAGTCTTGTTTAATAATAAATAGCTTGTTATTGCTTAATAAATAACAAAAAATTATTAATTTTTATCAAGCAAAAATCTTACTTTGAAATTTATAAATGTCAATACTCTTTGTATTTTTTTAAAGAAACGCCTACAATTTAAAGATTTTTCAAAATATACTTTGTATATATTGTACAAATAAAAAAAGGCTTTAATTTTTTAAAGCCTTTTTTAAACTAATTTAAATATTATTATTTAGAATCAGTAGCACTTTTTACTTCTGCTAAAGCAGCATCTGCTTGTGCTAAAGCATCTTGAGCTTGAGCATTTGCATCTTCTACAGCTTTATTTGCTTGGTCGATTAAAGCTTGAGCTTCATCTTCCACTTTTGAAGTACTATTACTTTCTTCAGTAATAGTCATTGAACCATTTGTTTCAGCTGAAGTTGGTCCATCTGTAATTGTGATTGAACCATTTGTTTCAGTTGAGGTTGTGTTTTCATCTGCTTTTTTAGGTCCGCATCCAGCAAGAATTAATCCAGCAGAAACGGTGATAATAAGCAGACTTAAAAGATTCTTATTCATAATTTTGAATTTTAGAAATTAAGATATTGCGATATTAAGCGATGATTTTTAATTTTTAAAGTTTTATTACTAGCAATATATTAATTTAATGTTTTAATAAAACCCTCTAAAATAGCTATTTATTATAAGTAAGCCATAAAACACTATTAAGATATACTGATTTCAGTATAATTATTTTAATGTAAGATAGAAAAACATCTAAATGGCGGAACGGAGGGGACTCGAACCCCCGACCTCCACAGTGACAGTGTGGCGTTCTAGCCAGCTGAACTACCGCTCCACATTTGATATCCTTGCAAACAGGCAATTTCAATAAGTTTTTGCCAGCCAAATATAATAAAAGCTCTTTCTTTTTGCAAGTAAAAAGCAGAAATCGCTTTTATATGCCCAAAACCTCTTTTAGTAAAGTTTTAATTTTGTAATTTTAATGATATAATTAAAAGATAATTAATTTTTTAGACGCTTATGACTATACAACTCAAAAATAATTTTTTTTTAATGAGGCATGGTATCGCGGTTAGTAATATAGAAAATAGGTATTCAACTAATTTAGAAAAAGGGTTAATTATTGATCCTTTAACATCTGAAGGTAAAGAAGGAGTTTTAAAAAATATACAATTAAAAGCTAAAGAATTTAATCTTGGAGTGGATACTATAATATATGCATCACCTTATCTAAGAACAAAACAAACAGCTGAAATAGTTCAGTCGTACTTAAATTGTAATATAATTAATTTTGATGCTGATTTAAGAGAAAGGGAATGTGGTGATTTTGATGGGCTAATCATAAGAGAGGGGGAAAAAGCTCCTCATCGTGAAGCAGATACTACAATTGACAGTCATTATCGTAATGTAGAATCTCTTAAAGATATGTGGCAAAGAATGTTTAATGTTATTCAAAAAGTTGATCAACAATTTCAAGACAGAAATATTATTATAGTATCTCATGGAGATCCCCTTAATTGTTTATATTGTGGAATTAAAGGAGAAAATCTATTAAATTTTATGACAGCTTTTCCCAAATTTATTAATGCAGAAATAAGACCTGCAAATTAAAAAGTTTTTTTCATAATTATCTCTTTGAATTTTAAAGAAAGCTTATTATTGTATAAGCCTAGCTAAATTTAATAATATTTTATGAAAATTGGCATTGATTGTCGGATGTATTCTTCACAATTTACTGGCATTGGAAGATATGTTTATGAGTTGGTGGAAAATTTAAAACTTATTGATAATGATAATGAGTATTATTTGTTTTTTAATCACCCTGAATTTGATAATTTTCAATCAGCTAATAAAAATTTCCATAAAGTTCTAGCTGACAGCAAGCATTATTCTTTCTCAGAGCAATTTAAATTTCTTAGAGTATTAAATAAATATCAATTAGATTTAATGCATTTTACCCACTTTAATGCACCAATTCTTTATAATAGACCTTATATTGTAACTATTCACGATTTAACTTTACATTTTTATCCAGGCAAAAAAGTAAAATCATTTCTAGGAAGACTAGCCTATCATATAGTTATTCGCACTGTAGTTAAAAGGGCGAAACAAATAATCGTAGTTTCAAGAGCTACAGGAAAAGATTTACAAAAATTATTAAAAGTAAGTTTAAATAAAATGAAAGTAATTTATGAAGGAGTAAATCCTTCATTTAAAATAATTACTAATAAAAGTCGTCTCGAAAATACAAAGAGAAAATATAATATAGAAAAACCATTTTTACTTTATACAGGTGTTTGGAGAGATCATAAAAATATTATTGGATTACTCAAAGCATTTAAATTAATTAGAGAAAAACATGATTTCCAATTAATAATTACAGGCAGAAAAGATAGTATTTATGCTGAAGAAATTTTTAATTGTGCAAAATCTTTAGGGCTATTAAATCAGAATGGAGAGTCTTTGTCAGTTATTTTTCCTGGTTTAGTAAATGAAAATGAATTAATTGATTTGTTGAATTTAGCTTATATTTATGTTTTTCCTTCATTTTATGAAGGTTTTGGGCTGCCTCCACTTGAAGCTATGCAAAGTGGTACGCCAGTAGCAGTATCAAATTCATCTTGTATACCAGAAATTTGCGGTAAAAATGCTGTTTATTTTAATCCACATTCCCCAAAAGATATGGCCAAAACTATTGAAGCGTTAATTAATGATCAGGAACTATATCAAAAATTAGCTAAAGATGGTATTGAATACACTAAAAAGTTTTCTTGGAGTAAAATGACAAAAGAAACTTTAGACTTATATAAAAACTTTCAATCTTAATGAAATTGCCAGAATATTCATCTCAAAGACATTCTCAAACCCATAATTCAGATAACTTTCAAAGTTTATTTGAATTTACAGCAAAAAAATTAGGAGTTGGTACAGAAATTCATGCTATTCGTGTTTGTCATCAAGCTACTAAAATAATACAAGATTTGTTTAGGGGAAAAAATCAAAATTTTAAGGTTCAATCATACAAAAACAATATCTTAACTGTCTTTACTAATTCATCTGCAAGTTCTCAGCAATTTTTAACTAAGAGTTATTTGTTACAAACAGAATTACAAAAGATTTTTGGTGAAAAGTCTATTCAGAAGATTGTAATAAAAAGTAATAGTGAGACTCTTAATTAAGCCAAAAACGCTGTCTTAAACAATTGTCTTGACTTTCTAAAACACTCACCATATATTTAGTCAGCAAATTAGCAATTCTTTTAACCCAGTAAATTCGTGTTAGTAATCAGACTTACCCGCACCGGAAAGAGATCTCAAGAAAGCTTTAGAATGGTTGTTGCCGAAAAGGCTAAAGCTGTCAAAAGACAGTATATTGAGATGGTTGGACATTATAATCCAACTTCAAAAGAAAAGACTTTCCAATTTGATCAAGAGAGAATTAACTATTGGATTTCCAAAGGGGCACAACCTAGTGAAACAGTAGCATCTCTACTTAAATCAAAAGGTGTATCCAATATGGAAAAATTCATCAAATTCACTCCAAATAAAAAAGCAAAAAGGAAAAAAGGAGGTGATGAACCGGAAGCAAGTGTCTCATCTGAAACACCTAGTGCTGAATAATTTTAATTATAGTAGTAGTATTTCATTAATATCATAACCAACTACAACAATGGACAAAATGCAAGACAAAGACTTTGTTGAATATATAGTCAAACAGGTCGTAGATCACCCAGATCAAGTAGCAGTAGATCGTACTGTAGATGAAATGGGAGTATTAATTACTTTAAAAGTAGCTAAAGAAGATATGGGAAAAGTAATTGGAAAAAGCGGACAAACTGCTAAATCAATCAGAATTTTACTCCGTGTTATTGGTTCAAAAAATAATGCTAGAGTAAACTTGAAGATTGTTGAACCAGATGGAACTGAAGTTTCAAGTGGTGATAATAATTCTACTTCAAGTATTGATGAAAGTTTAGGAATCTAATTCTTAACTTAAATTAAAAATATAAAGTCGGACACTAAAAAGTTCGACTTTTTTTATTGATTAAAAAACCAATTACTAGTAACCTACTTCAGAATTATTACTTATTATTTTAATGATTTATGGGAAATAGTGGAACAATAATCGATGCAGCAGCAAATAATACAATTCCAGATATTGTTAATAAAGGTTTAGCTTATGCTATCCTTTTTGCTGGATTACTTTCAGTTATTTTTATCATTGTTGGTGGTTTTTCATTTATTTTATCAGGTGGAGCAGAAGATAAAATTAAACAAGCAGTTGGAACTATTAGATATGCAATTATTGGTTTAATAGTTACAATTTTATCAGTTGTATTAGTTCAAGCTGTTGGAAGTGTAATAGGTTTAAACGTAATTAAATACTTAGATTTTGGTGAAATTATCAGAAATGTCCAATCATTAGGTGAAAGTTTTGGAAAAGGAGGAAGTTCATCAAATACAATAAACTCACTAGATTAAATTATTTAGAAATCCTTTTTACAATAAATTTCCAGTCATATGGAAATTTAAATGTTTCTAATGCTCTAATTACTGAAGCAAAAACACTCCATAAATCTTTTTTATCAAATAAAAAGGCATTTCCTGTCTCTTCATTTGGCTTATAATTTTCTAATAAGTCTGATTTATTTTCACCTACAATAACTACTCCATAAGTCATTAAGAGTTTTACTAAGTTATGATGAGTATTAAATACGATTGCAATATCTGAAGCACTTAATAATCTATCAATTTCTTTAGTTTCCTTACTTCTGGGACTTTCATCTTGTTTTGGATTATACCAAACAATTCTTTTGTCTAAGTGATCACTTAATTCTCCAAGATGTAATAAATCTGATTTTTGATCTGCATCAATAACTACTACTTTACAATTAACAACCATTAATGCTTCTAATAATTGAAATAATTTTTCTCGTGGGAATAATTCATTATCCCCACTTAAATCTGTAGCAAAAACTAAAATTAGAGGAGTTTTTATATCCATCTTTTGACTTTTATCCTTATTAAAATGTCCAAAAATCTCTTTTTTAGCTTCTTTTTTACCAGTTAATAGAAAAGACAACATTTGTTGAGAATGTGTTTCTATTTCTTCTTCAAGCGTATCAATAAAATTAGTGTGTTCTTTAGTTTTTTTAAAAGAATCTTTAAGTTCAGACTTGTTTATAATTTTATGTACTACTTTAACTTTTTTATTAGCTATAGGTTTTGCTTTGATCTTTTGAGTGGAGGTTTTAGACATTTGGGTAAATTATTTTTATTTTAATATTTAAATCTGAACTTACTTGCTACAAAATGTTTTAAATCTTATTATTTTAGCAAATTTTTAGAATTTATTAAAGACTAAACTTTATGGAAAAAATACTTCTAGTTGACGGAAACGCAATCTTTCATCGAGCATTTCATGCACTGCCACTTTTAACTAATGATAAAGGTGAATATACTAATGCAATTTATGGCTTTACTAAAATGTTATTTGATATTTCTAAAAAAGAGGTGCCAGATTATTTAGTGATAGCCTTTGACCATAAAAGTAAAACTTTTAGACATCAAGAATTTACTGAGTATAAAGCTAATAGAGGAGAGCCACCTGCAGAATTATATCCTCAATTACCAAGACTTTTTTGGCTTTTAGAAATCATGCAAATCCCAATCTTTCAAGTAGAAGGATATGAAGCAGATGATATTATTGGAACTTTGGCTACTCAAGCGGATCAAAATTTTAATTTATTTAGTGAGATCTTAACTGGTGATAAAGATTCTTTTCAATTAGTTAATGATAATATTAATGTAATTGTACCTAAAATGGGTATTTCTAATGTATTAATTTATAACCCAATAAAGGTTCAAGAAAAAATGGGTATAACACCAGCTCAAATCATTGATTATAAGGCTCTTAGAGGCGATAGTTCAGATAATATTCCAGGGGTAAAAGGTATTGGTGATAAGCAAGCTGTAGAATTATTACAAAAATATGGAACATTAGATAATATTTATAAACATATTGAAGAATTATCTCCATCTCAACAAAATAAATTGATAGAAAATAAAGATATGGCTTATCTTAGTCAAAAAATGGCTACAATTATTAAAGATATGCCTATTAAACTTGATCTAAAAGCAAGTCATCTTCACTCTATTCCAGTAGAAGATACCAAAAAAGCATTAGAAGAATTAAATTTTGCTAGTTTAATGAGGTCAGTAGATGATTTACAAAAAGTTCTCGAAAAGCATATCCAAGCCGAAAAACAACAATCACTTTTTTAAAAAATTATAAAATAAATAAAAAACTTGACAAGTATAGTTTTAATTCTATAATTCAAAGCAGGGACTGCACTGTCCAAAATTCAAAGGTAATTTAAATAATTGTAAAGTAATTATATATTGAAATTTATTTGATAATTTTCATTCTTTAATTTAGAATTTCCGACAGACAAGATGAATAAAACTAATTGTCCAAAAACAAAAATTGCATATTTTTAAATCAATCTAATGGCCAAAGTAAGAGTAATTGCAAGTTTAGACATCGGCAGCGCCAAAATCAGAACAGTTGTCGGTACACTTGAAGAAGGATCTCAGGTTCCTAATATTATCGGAGTTGGAATAGCTCCATCAACTGGTATGCGTAAAGGCGCAATTATTGATGTAGAAGAAACTATTAATTCCATTGCCTCCTCACTTGAAGATGCTGAAAGAATGGCAGGTGAACCAATTAATCATGTATTTTTAGGAGTAGGTGGAAATAATATTGAATCAATTAATTCTAAAGGGGTTATCGCAGTTTCACATTCTGGAAATGAAATTACAGAAGATGATGTTGATCGAGTTTTAGAAGCTGCTCAAGCAGTTTCTATTCCTTCAAATCGTAGAATACTTAGAATTATTCCAAAATCTTTTACTGTTGATGAGCAAAAAGGAATTAAATATCCGGTTGGTATGACTGGTATTCGTCTTGAAGTTGAAGCTCATATAATTACAGGTCTAGTACCTACTATTAAAAATATAGAGAAATGTGTTTTACAAGCTGGAGTTGATATTGATGATATTATTCCATCTTGTCTTGCTTCTGCAGAGGCTGTTTTATCTAAAAGACAAAAAGAGCTTGGAGTAGTCGTAATTGATATTGGTTCAGGAGGAACCGCTGTAAGTGTTTTTGAAGAAGGAACAACACTTCATACTGCTGTTATTCCAGTAGGTGGAGAAAATGTAACAAATGATATTGCTATTGGACTCAGAACTTCAATTGATACAGCTGAAAAAATTAAAATTGAATATGGTACTTGCTCCCCTGCTGATGTAAATGAAAGAGAAATTATTGATCTTTCATTAATGAGTAAGATTGATACTCAAAAAGTTGCAAAAAGACATATGGCAGAAATTATAGAAGCTCGTTATCATGAAATTTTCTTATTAGTCAGAGATGAATTAGCCAAAATTAATAGAGATGGAATGTTACCAGCAGGAGCTATTTTAACAGGTGCTTCTGTTAAAATTCCTGGAATTTTAGATTTAGCTAGAGAAACACTAAATTTACCTGTACAAATTGGGTTCCCACAGAATTTTGATGGTGTAGTTGATAAAATTGACGATCCGGCGTATGCTACAGCTATTGGATTAATACTATGGGGATCAAGACTAGAAAATCGTTCTTATGGTTTTAATTTCAAAGGATTTAGCTTAAAGAAATCATTTGAAGGTATTAAAGACTGGTTTAAAAGCTTATTCCCTTAAAATTACACAATACTATTGACAACTAATCAAATTACATATAATAATACACTCTTGACTAATTAAAAAGTAACCATTTATGGCAATTAGCAATCATCAAAAAGACTCACTTAGAAACCTATTTTCAGGTTCAAGTACACTCGGGAAAAAAACTATGGAAGTAGTACCCGATGGAATTACTCCAGTTGCACGCATCAAAGTTATTGGTGTTGGTGGAGGTGGTAACAATGCCCTTGAGAGAATGATTAAAACAAATCTCAATGGTATTGAATACATTGCAGTGAATACTGATTCACAGGCATTAATCCATTCAAATGCAAATTTAAAAATTAATATTGGTAAGGCAACTACAAGAGGACTAGGAGCAGGTGCAAATCCAGATATTGGTCGTCAATCAGCAGAAGAAAGTGCTGAAGAATTAAGAGAAGCTTTAATGGGAACTGATATGGTTTTCATTACTTGTGGTATGGGTGGTGGAACTGGTACAGGCGCTTCACCAGTAATTGCTGAAGTTGCTAAAGAACTTGGAATTTTAACAATCGCAGTTGTCACAAAACCTTTCTCTTTTGAAGGAAATAGAAGAAGACAACAGGCTGAAGATGGGTTAGAAAATTTGAGAAATAAAGTTGATACTTTAATCACAATCCCAAATGATAAAATTTTATCAATAATTGATAAAAAAACTCCAATTACTGAAGCCTTTACTGTTGTTGATGATGTTTTAAGACAAGGTGTACAAGGTATTGCAGATTTAATTACAGTTCACGGAATGATTAATGTGGACTTTGCAGATGTTAAGGCAGTTATGGAAAATTCAGGTTCTGCTTTAATGGGTATTGGATATGGAACAGGTGAAAATAGAGCTGTTGAAGCAGCAAAAGCTGCTATTGAATCTCCATTACTTGAACTTTCAATTGATGGTGCTAAAGGTGTATTATTCAATATTACTGGTGGAAACGATTTAAGTATGTTTGAAGTAGACGAAGCTGCTAGAATTATTACAGAAGCAGCTGATCAAGATGCTAATATTATTTTTGGAGCAGTCATTAATGACTCTTATACTGGAGAAATAAAAATAACTGTTGTTGCAACTGGATTTGATGATAGTCCAAGAGAAAAACCAACTATTTTAAGACAGCATTTACCTTTAAATAATTCTCTTCGTTCAGTTCCAAATAATAATGATGCAATATCAGCTACTAGAAATGTAGAAACAACTAACCCTGTAAATAATAAAAATATTGAAAGTGAGTTAGATGTTCCAGCATTCATTAGAAGAAAAATGGATAGATAAAGAACTATTGAAATAATAATTTAAAAAGAGGCTATAATTAAGCCTCTTTTTTTGTGATTAAGAAAGTCTAATCAAAAATATTTACTACCTATTATCTCTAATAAAAGAGGCAATATAGCATTAAAATTGCAAGGAATTTTAATTTGACATAAGCTCCCCTTTCCCCTATCATCAGCCCGCAATCAGCTTTTTAATAAAGTTGTATTTGCCACTTTAGCTCAGTTGGTAGAGCAACTGTTTTGTAAACAGTAGGTCATCGGTTCAAGTCCGATAAGTGGCTCCAGAGTAAATTAGAAAGGCTCAATTTAATTGGGTCTTTTTAATTTAAATAAGAAAATTTCAATAAGAATAACAATAAAACAGATTTTAAAAATCTATTGCCAAAAAACTCTTCGACACTTATATTAAACAGGCCTTATTGGCATTTATGGGCAGATACTCAAGTGGCCAACGAGGGCAGACTGTAAATCTGCTGGCATTATGCCTACGAAGGTTCGAATCCTTCTCTGCCCACCAGTTAAAATACAAAAATTAATGCTAGATCTGGCACAACCTCCCATACAAATCCATGCCAAAACTAATGGAGATTCTTTGTATAGTAATTTTCCAAAAGATTTCACTTTGAAGATAAAGTCATCTAATTTTCTAGATTACTTAGCCATTAATTGCTTTTATTATTTCTCTTTTTAGAAAGAGATAATTATTATTTATATAATAAGAAATACACGCTCATTTATTTTTCAATTTTTTATATAAGTACAAAGCTTACTTTTTATAAAAAATATTTTGTATTTTTTCCATCCCTATCCCCCACCCACCCAAGGGGCAGGGTAGCAGAGAAAATTAAACACTACATAAAATCTTTTTATTTGTATTTAACCTCATTTTTTTTATAAAAACATATTTTTATGGTATAATTAGTGGATTCCTATAATAAAAATAAAAATATGTTATCCAATATTCACAAAAATATTAAAAGGATCTCAACTTTAATGATTCCTTTACTTTTATTAAGTTCAGTTTCACAAACTCTTGCAGCAACTATCACAGTAGATACAAATTTAGATGATGGAAGTCTTGGAAATTGTGAGCTTAGAGATGCCATTTTATCGGCAAATAATAATGTGGCTCATGATAATTGTAATGCAGGACAAGTAGCACCCATAACAGATAAGATAGAATTTGATCCAAGTTTATCGGGTCAGACTATTACTTTAAATGGAACTCAATTACCACAAATTACTGAATTGGTTGAAATTAATGGTGATATTGATGGGGACAATAGTCCAGATATTACAATAGATGCTAATTCAATGAGCAGAGCTTTAGATATAAATTCTGAAAATGTAAAAGTAAACGGACTAAGTTTTCTTAATGGTGCTCAAGCTGGAGGATTAGGAGGAACTATCGCAATAAGGCAAAATTCTGTGCTTAATTTAGCAAATAGTTCAATAAATAATTCTACAGCTCAATTTGGAGGTTCAATCGGGGCAGAAGGAGATGCCTTTCTTTATTTAAATAATGTAAATATAAATAATAGTACTGCTACGTCATCAGGAGGTGCTATTTTTGTAGATAAAGAAGCTACTAATGACAGTCCATTTGAATCTGTAGATCTTTTCGTTCAAAATTCTAATATTTCCAACACAAGTGCAGATAATGGAGGTGCTATTTATGTAGATGAAAATAATGAATCTGCAATTTATGATACAGTAATTGATAATGCAGAAGCTAATCAAGATGGTGGAGGTATTTATTTTGCTCAATCTTCCAACCCTCCTACTCCTCATGCACGAGACATAGATATGACTAATCTAACTATTACTAATTCAAAAGCCAATAAAGGTGGCGCTGGAGGTAGAGGTGGAGGAATTTATTTAGGTAAAGGGTTAAATACAGTTTCGAACAGTGGTTTACATTTATCAAATAATGAGGCTGAAGAAGGAGGAAGTATTTATCTTGATGGAGATAATGTAAATAGAAGCAGTTTAAGTCTTGGTATCAACGATTATATAGGGCATTCAACAGCGGATGCGGGTGGTGGTATTTATGTAAATGGTTTTAGTCAATTAAATACAATTGGTGTCAACGGTAGCCCTATTACTTTTGAAAGTAATACAGCTTTAACAAGAGGTGGAGGAGCTCTGTATTATGCAGTTAATAGTTTGAGTTCATCAATTATCTATGTAGATTTTTTAAATAATTTGGGTTTAACTTCGCATGGAGGTGCAATCAAGACGGAAGAAGGAAATAATATTACTATCAACAACTCTAATTTTTTTCAAAATTTTGCGGCAGCTGGTGGGGCTATTGGATTGCAATCAATCAATCCGTTACTTATTCTTAATTTGATTATTAGTGATTCTAATTTTGCAGGTAATAAAGCTACTTCATCAGGAGGTGCTATTTATTTAGAAGACAATAGCAATGTTACTTTAAATAATGTTACTACTGAAGTAGCAAATTATATTACTCCCCCACTTCCTATTAACAGTAATACAGCAAATTATAGAGGAGGGTTTTTATTAGCTAACCACTCATCTCCTAATAGTTCTTTGAATATAAATAACTCTCAAATAAATAATAATGAAGCAGCTTCTTGTGGTGCGTTATCATTAGAATATGCAAATAACTCTATAGTTTATCCGGTTAATATAATTAGTTCTGTCTTTACTAATAATATTGCAATTAAAGATATTTTTGGATTGTATGGTGATGGAGGAGCAATTTGTTTTGATGGAGGTGGAATAGTAATTGATGATACTAAATTTGAAAATAACTTAGCTGATAATTTTGGGGGTGCTATTTATTCTTCAAATATTGGATATGATGTCTTAATTAATATTCTTAATGGAGTAGAATTTATTAAAAATTCAATAACATCAAAGGGAGGATTTATGCAACCAACAAAAGGTGGGAATATATATTTACGATCAGCAGTCCCACAGTCTAGTATTTTAAATTTAACTGATAGCTTTTTTGATTTGTCAGACACAATTTCTTATTATGGAGGTGGAGTTTATGGAGAAGGTAGTTCAGTTGTTATTAATATTTTAAATAGTATTTTTGACAATACTTCAGGAGGGATGGATGTTGAGAATGCTGGAGGAGTTGCAGTATACGATGAAGCAAAGGCCAATATTGATAATTCTTTATTCCAAAATTTAATTAGTAGTGCAGCTGCAGCTATTGGTGGATGGAATAGTCTAATTAATTTAAGTAATTCTATAATTAAAGATAATAATGCTATTCAAGCTGGCGGAGTTGGTATTACAGGAGAAGATGGAGTTTTCAATATTGATAATTCTACTATAATTCAAAATACTTCTACGGCTTTTGCCGGAGGAATTGGAGCTCTTGATAAAGGTACCTTGAATATTACAAATTCTTATGTTGGAGAAAATCAATCTAATTTAGGAGGAGGAATTGGAGTTGCAACAGATGCTAAATTATCATTAATTAATTCTACTATTCATAATAATTTAGCTAATAATTTTGGTGGAGGGGTTTTTTTGATGATGGCAGATATTGTTGACATTATTTCCTCAACTATTGCCTTTAACCACAGCAATATGGATGGTGGTGGAATATCTTATATAGACGGATTAATTGCTCCCTTTACACCAGCATCTCCAATTAATATGCAAAATACTATTTTAGAAGGCAATACAGCTAATGGGAATGGTCCAGATTGTAAAGGGGCAACCCCATTTTCTACTAAAGGTTATAATTTATATAGTGATTCGACTGATTGTGGAGGAGTTTTTCAACCTACTGATATTAAAGATACTTCTGCTCAACTAGGAGCATTAGGGCTTCATGGAGGTGATACCTTAAACTTTCCACTTTTATCAAATAGTCCAGCAATTAATACTGGAAGTACTACTGAATTAACTGATCAAAGAGGGATAGCAAGACCTCAAGGGCCTAAAGCAGATATGGGTTCTTATGAATATGAAGATCATACTGCTCCTATTATTGCAGAAATAACTCCAGTAACCAGTCCAACGAATGACTCTACTCCAGCTTATATATTTTCTAGTGATGAAGCTGGAACTATTACTTATGGAGGCTCTTGTTCATCAGCAACAATTAATGCTCTCAATGGAAATAATAATATTAATTTTAATAGTTTGGCTCCAGGGACTTATTCAAATTGTACAATTCAAGTCACTGATGTCTTTGGAAATATTAGTAATATTATTAATGTCACCCCGTTTATAATTGTCGATAATGGTTCAGGTGGAGGAAGTAGTGGAGGAGGAGGTGGATCTCCACAATTTGGACAAGGTCCATCAGAAGGAGGAGAGCCTTTTAATCCTGTAATTGGAACTCCGGAAAACCCCTCAAGTCCTGAGTTGATTCCAGAGCAACCACCATTTACTCCAGAAACACCAGCTCCAGTCCAGCCACAAGAACCTAGAACACCAACAGATATTGGTGGCCCTGATTACACAGATCAACCTGAAGTAGAGGATGATTTAGAGCCTCAAATAGAAACTTTAGAAACTGAAAATATTAGAGAAACTGAAAAGCCATTTGATCTATCTCAAATTCCGCAAATTATTGAAAAACCAGAAAGTTATCAAAACTCTAGATTTTCTAATTATGGAAGCAGTTGTAATTTTCAAGAATTTAAACAAAAATATAGACTCTCAATAGAAGCAATTTGGCAAGATAGTGATGGAGATGGGTTATCAGATTACTTAGAATGTGTAGTCAATACAGATCCAACTGTTCAAGATACGGATAAAGATGGAAAAAATGACAATTATGAGCTTTTAAATATTTTTACAAATCCACTTTTAGTAGATAATTTTGATTTAAGTAAATTAGGTAACTTTGTAGTAGTGACCTTACCAGAAGAAGATTTAATAACAGCAGATGAATCACCAGTATTTTTAGGTCTTTCAAGAGCAAACAAAAATGTAAAAGTCTATCTGTTTGATTCCAATGATTTTGATATCTACAGAAATTTAATCATGGAAGCTATTTCAAAGATTGAAGATTTAACAAAAGAAGAACAAGATGATTTGTATAGTCAAAAATTTTCAAACTTAGTAGCTTGGATTCTTCAAAAATACTTAAATAATTCTTTAGATTCGGAAAATCCAGAGGAAAGCAAGTTTAAAGATAAAGTTAAATATGTAGGCCAAGCTCAAACAGATCAAAATGGAGTATTTTTATTAGATTCAGATTTAGATTTGAGAGATAATAAATATTTAGTAATAGGGGTATCTGTTGATAGCTATTCCGAACCAATAGAATTTACTGTTGATCAATCATTAGCCTTTATGACTCCACAAGCACAAAAACTTGGAGGTTATGAAATAACTGAAGATATTTTGTCTAGAAAATCTAAAATAGAATTAGAAGAAGAAAATAATAAGCCAGTACTTTCTGGAAAAGTTATAGTACCAAGTAAAGTAGTAGCTATTTGGAAATCTAATATTACAGGATCTGCCTTACTTACAGACTCATTAGATCAAGAATTCCGTCTAACTCCTCCAGAAGCTTTAGAAACAGGAGAACATACAGTTTATTTAACCGCTTACAGAAATAGTGATAATGCACAAAGTAAGACCCAAAAAATCTCATTTATAATTAAAGAAAAAGAAACTCCAAGTAATTTCCCAATATGGCCATTTATAATAGTTGGAGCGGTTATAATTACAGGAGTTGCTTATTTTGTAATAAAAAGGAAAGATAAAAAAGAAGAGGTTATAAACCAATAAAAGTTTAAATTTTATAGTTCCGAAGCCTATCAAAGCAATACTCCAATTATTTTTAAAATAAGTTTATCTATTCAAGAATGGGCGACATAGCTTCAGCTCCAGATCACAAAACTCCCCCTTTCCCCTCTTGAGGGGTGTCAAATTCAAAGAATTTGACGGGGTGGACAAGGGGTGTCAGCGTAAGCTGACGGGGTGGACTTTCCCCTCTTGAGGGGTGTCAGCCAAAGGCTGACAGAGTGAACATTTTCAAAAATATTAAAAAAATAAAGAATACGGTAAACAAATGCAAAAACAGATTATTTACTTCTGTTAACAATAATTAAGTGTTTTTTTATAAATAAAATATACCCACATGGGCAGAAGTAGATTATTAAACTAAATCAAATATTAGATTTCTATAAATTTTGCTATTTTTTCCATCCCAAACCCCCACCCACCCAAGGGGCAGGGTAGCACCCCAAATTAAACTCAAAATTAGATCTTTCTAAAATATCAAATTTACTCGTCAAAACCTTTTAAAATCACAAACTTTCTATTATATTATTAACAAAATAACGCCAAAATAAAATGAAAATAAAAAATATCATTCCACTAATTTTAAGTTTTACCTTAATTTCAACTGCTCAAGCTAGCATTTTTTCCGATGTAGTTAATAATCCAAATAAAGAAGCAATAGAATTTCTTTATCAAAATGGCATAATTTCTGGATATGATGATGGTTCTTTCCAACCAGCCAAAAGTATTAATCGTGCAGAATTATTAAAGATTTTAGTTGAAGCTAAAACAGAAACTCCAAAAGTCGAAGATTACAATAATTGTTTCCCTGATGTTAAAAATGAATGGTTTGCACCTTATATTTGTTATGCTAAAAGTCAAAAGTGGATTGAAGGTTACCCAGATGGAAGTTTTAGACCTGGTCTTTTAGTGAATAAGGCTGAGGCTATAAAAATGTTAATTAATACTCAAAATATTCCAATAGATACAATCAATGGCTGGGTTTTTGATGATATTGATAATAATGAGTGGTACGCTCCATTTATTCAGACTGCAAAAAATAAAGGATTAATATCGACCTCTAATTTTATATATGGAATTGGAAATTATATGTCGCGTGGAGAAATTAGTGAAAATTTATTCAGATCATTAATTATTAAAAGGGATAATTTATCATCATTTAGTGAGTTTCAACCATCGACTAATCATAATGAGTCAAATACAGTTAATAATAATTTTAATGAAAGTACTTATCAAAATTCTAATATTCCTTCCCAACCAACATCTTCACCACAAAAAGAATATTATTTTGTAGAAAAAGTTGTAGATGGAGATACTATTAAAGTCCAAAAAGATGGAATTACTCAAACAATTCGAATGATTGGAATAGACACTCCAGAAACAGTTTCACCTTCCAAACCAGTACAATGTTTTGGACAGGAAGCTTCTAATATGACTAAATCAAAATTATTAAATAAAAATGTATATTTAGAATCTGATCCAACACAAGGAAATCTAGATAAATACAATAGACTACTGAGATATGTATTTTTAGAAGATCAAACTAATTTTAATCTATGGATGGTAGCCAATGGTTACGCTTTTGAATATACATATAATATTCCCTATAAATACCAGTCAGAATTTAAAGCTGCACAAGCTAATGCTAGAGATCAAGGATTAGGCCTTTGGAATGAGAATAGTTGTAACGGAGTTAATTCACCAATAAATCAGTCTAATGATAATCAACAAAATACATCATATAAATTTTATGTAAGTAGCCAAGCTAAATCTAAATACTATTGTGAAACCGATAGTGCTTGGAAAAATTTATCTCCAAAAAATCTTTTAATTTATGATGATGAAGCAAGCTTATTAAAAGATTTTCCAAAATTAACTCTCAATAAACCATGTTAAGAAATTTTCTTTTTCTTTTGGTTAATTTCCTTTAATTTTTCTTTAATCTTTAGTTCTAGACCATGAGAAGTTGGAATATACAGCTTCTCATTTTTAATTTCCTCAGGTAAATGCCTTTGAGTAACGATATTTTCAGGATAATCGTGAGCATATTGATAATTTTTACCATAACCCCACTCTTTCATTAATTTAGTACTAGCATTTCTTAAATGAAATGGTACTTCTAAATTACCCGTTTTATTAATTAAATCTTTACTTAAATTTACAGCTTTATATAAAGCATTTGACTTAGGAGCCATAGCCAAGTGAACAACAGCTTGTGCTAAATTCACACTACATTCTGGCATTCCATTAAATTGACAAGCTTCTTTAGTTGCAACAGCCACCAACAAAGCATGAGGATCTGCCATACCCACATCTTCAGAAGCAAATCTAATTAATCTTCTAGCAATATATAAGGGATCCTCCCCTGCTTCTAACATTCTCATCATCCAGTAAATAGCAGCATTAGGATCACTACTTCGCATACTTTTATGTAAAGCAGATATTATATTGTAATGTTCTTCACCTTTTTTATCATATCTTAAGTTTTTTCTTTGTAGGATTTGATAGATAGAATCAATCTCTAAGGGCCATTTATCATTTAATTTTAAAATTATTTCAAAAGTATTAAGCAAATTTCTTGCATCTCCATTTGCAAATTTAATTAAAAAATTTAAAGCATCTTTTTTTATTTCTAAATCAAGATTTATCAAATATTGAACTTGAGAAATAGCTCTAAGTAAAATTTGTTTTAAAGCTTTATCATTTAATTTTTTAAAAACAAAAACTTGAGATCTTGAAAGCAAAGCTGAATTAACTTCAAATGAAGGATTTTCCGTAGTTGCTCCAATCAAAATAATAGTGCCTTTTTCGGTATAAGGAAGCAAAAAGTCTTGTTGAGATTTATTAAATCTATGAATCTCATCAATGAATAAAATAGTTTTTGTACCTAATCTTAAAAAATCTTCTGCCTCTTCAATTACCTTCCTTAATTCACTTACACCTGAAGTTACCGCACTTAAAGTAATAAATTTAGATTTAGTTTTTTCAGCAATAATTTGAGCTAAAGTAGTTTTACCAACTCCTGGTGGACCATAAAAAATCATTGAATGTAATTGATCATTTTCAATTAATTTTTTTAATATTTTATTTTTACCAACTAATTCATCTTGTCCAAAAAATTCTTCTAAACTTTTAGGTCTTAATAAATTAGCTAAAGGTTCATTACTAATTTCATTGAAATTTATTTTCATTCAGAAATATACTTATTTGAGTTAAAAATATAGTTGAAAATCAATAAATTAACAAGTTATGACAAAAAACTCCCCTCTTAATTGAAGTCAGTAGGTCCTTTCAGGCTAATCACTTCCCCTCTTGAGGGGTGTCAGTATAAGCTGACAGGATTGACTTTTTCAAAAAAGCAAAAAAGGATTATCTATCCAAAAGTGGGCGACATAACTTTAGCTCCGGAGCACCAAATTCCCCTCTTGAGGGGTGTCAGTATAAGCTGACAGGGTGGACACTATCAATAAATATCGAAAAAGCCCTCATCTTTTTAAGACAAGGGCTTTAATTAATCTAACTTAATTCTAATTAGATTTTTCCTAATTGATGTAATTTATAAATGGTTTGAGCAACTTCTCTTCTAGTTGTTGAAGCAGTTGGGAATAATTTAGATCCAGAGAATAAGTTATTATCTTTTGCATATTTTGCATATCCAGTGAACCATTGACCTAATTCAATATCAGAATATGAAGCAGAATTATTTGAAGGCATAGTATCACTTACATTTCTGAGCAATAAAGCTAAAAATTCAACTCTATTTACAGATCTTGAAGGCCTATAATAACCAGCATCAGCACCAGCTTTATAACCAGTAATCATTCCTAATCCAACCCCTCTACAAATATATTGGTATGACCAATCTACACTTGTTACATCAGGGAATGGATTTCCACTACAATAATTACTGCTTGAATTAAATTTGTTAAATGTTTCTAAAATAATTTTAGCTACTTGATCTCTTTGAAGTAAATCATTTGGTGCTAAAGTTCCATCTGGATTTCCAGTCATAGCGCCAAGCCCTTTTACATAAGTAAATGCATCACAATCAGCATCATTTTTATTTACATCTTTAAATCCAGCACATTTTTCACTAGAATCATTTACAGTGCTTGTAATAACAAAACTAGTTTGGGCAGGAACAATATTAAACCCTCCATCGGATCCACTTACTTTAAAAATATAAGATCCATCTTCAGCTTTAATCATATCTTTTGTAATACCATCCCACATAATAGTATTACTTCCACTACTTTGATTATTAAATGTCCATGCTTTTACTGGAATTGATGAGTCGCTACTTTTATATACGGAGGCATTAATTGTTGTATTTCCAGTTGAGCTTCCCAGTTTATATCCAAAAGTAATTTGTCCTTTGCTTGGATTAAAAGTAGTTGGATTTACAGTTACATCACTTACAACAGGATTTGGGACTGTGCTAGTACTTAAATTAAAACTACCAGTTAAAACATTACTTAATACATCAAATCCACTAATTTTACCTTCAGCAACTAAAGTGTAATTATATTTTCCAGCTTCTGCATCTACACCACCAATTTTCCCATCCCAAGATAAAGTATATTTGCCACTCGCATTTTTAATAGCAGAAATCACTTTTTCTTGTGGATTATTATTTTCTGGGCCAACAATTTTTAATTTAACATTAGCAGTAGAGGCAGCAGCTAATTTTAAATCAAAATTAGCTTTATAATCACCAGATCCACTGTAATAATGTGCATTTGGTACACTTACCCACTGTAAATCAGGTAATTCAGCTTTTTTTACATTAAATTCTTTTGTTTTTGTCGTATCAGTAGGAGTATCTACTTTAGAAAACACATAAAAAGTATAAGTTCCATCTGGTACATATTGTCCATTATAACTTCCTATATTTCCTTTACCATTCCATTCTAAATTAATATATTCATTAAGACCTGGAGTATTAGCTGTTCTTGTATTCTCTACTTGAGATGCCCCAAAATAATATACTATATTTCCGCTACTATCTTTAACTTGCTCAGTGATTTTACCATCTGGATGTCCACCTGAATTCCAATCATAAGTAAGGCTAAGCTTAGCTTCATGACCTGGAATTTGAGTATAAAATGGGTCTGGAGTAATAGAAATATTTTCCACTTTTGAATTTGCCGCAAAAGCAACAGGTATTGTTAGCCCTACCACTAAAGTAGTTGTTAACCATACCAAAAAAGATTTATTTTTTTGCATAGTTTTTTAATTAAATAAACTTTGCGTATTATATAGATAAATTATTTATCTGACCAGAAATATCCAAAAATATGGCTAGTATTTTGATTGTCTGTCAAGTTCTTTATAATATTGCTACTCGAACTTCTCTCCCAAAATTGCCATTTAAATTGGTTATTATTAAATAATTTAGTAGCAATATATAAACTTTCAACAGAGTCCAAAGATACTGCATTTTGATTATTTTTATCTTCAGAATTTGTTAATTTCTTTAAATATTCTAAATTTTTTTCATTATAATTCTCTGTTGATAAGAGTTTTATTATTTTTAAATCATTTTTTAATGCAAATTTTTCGCCAGAATAATGAGTAAAATCAATACTAAAAATAAATAAAGTTTTTTGTTTTAAAAGTATTTGTAGATCTTTAATTAAATTATTTAATTTATCTTCTGGAGCATTATTTTTTATAATAATTGGTATTACTTTTGCATTTGGCCAGTATTTTTTTATAAAACCATAATGAGTATAAATTGAGTGTTCCCTACTAAAAAACTGATTTTCAATAGCCATACTTTGTCCCGAACTTAGCAATTTTATTTCTTCTAGATTCAATAAAGGAGCATCTCTTAATAATTTAACTTCTTGATTAGTCAAAACCGGATCATCTAAATTTATTTGATTAATTGTTTGTATATAATTAAACCCAAAATCATAATGATTAGGCCCAATAATCACTA
The DNA here is from genome assembly GCA_963169655.1 of Patescibacteria group bacterium. Taxonomy (GTDB): domain Bacteria; phylum Patescibacteriota; class Gracilibacteria; order UBA1369; family UBA1369; genus KLAP129. The sequence goes on from CAUJCM010000003.1 coordinate 148,899, forward strand.
TATTTTCATAATCATTATTTTGAGAAATTTTTAAGTAAAACTGGTCTAATAAATTTGCTACTATTAAATGGTGCGGAACAATTATCCCTTTTATATTTATAGGTTTTTGATTTGACTTATAATTATCAAAATTAATTTCTTTATTTTTAAAATATAAAACCAAAATTAATAAAATTAAAAAAAGACCAACAACAATTATTGATCTTTTTTTAAGAAAAAATTTTTTCATATTTTATTTATACTGCCAACCATCAGATGAAGTTCCTCCCCATTCCACAACAGTAAACCCTTTTCTTTCAATCGCACTTAATTTTTGAGGAGCAATGGATATTTTTTCTTTTAATGGTTGATAAAACATAAAAACTCTAATCAAACTATCAGGTTTTGGAGAAATAGTTAGAGGGGCGACCTTATTAAACTCTTGTGTTCCAACAAAACTAACTCTCAAATAATCACCTTTTGAAGCCAGCATTTTAGGTATCCAAAATTCTTTAAAATCACTACTTTCTTTTTCATTTAATCCTAATTTAGCTAAATTATCACTTAAAAATGAATTAACATCTTTCTTTTCGACCACAAAACCATTATTAATTGATACTTCTTTATCTGAATATCCTTCCCAAAATAAATAAGGATATACTTTATTATCTTCTAAATTAATTAATTCTCCATTTGGTTTAGCAATTACTTTCCACCCATTTTCACCATATTTTGGTTCTGTTTTTGTAAATTCTTTAATATCAACTTTAACTGAAACTTCGGTATTTTTTTCAGGATAAAGATAAATTACTGGCTTTCCACATTCAGCAGGTGGCACATATTCTTGTTTAATATAAGCTGTAAATCTACCAAATGGGTCTTCTCGATAAAATACTGGATGATCGGCTAAAAATTCTTCGAAAGTTTTTACTGGAGGTTTTTCAGTTTGAGTATCTTCAGGAGAATTAAACCAATAATCATATACTTCTGCATAAGCTTCATATGTATCTCTCAAACTTTCAGAGTTTTTATTTTCATATAAAACAATCCCTTTTGTAGATTTCCCATTTTCTTTTAAATCACTTTTTTTTATATCATCTACAAAATAACAATAATTACCAATGCCACAACCTCGAATATATGGAGCGTAGACTTCACTAATTAAAACAGGAGTTGAATTGTCATTCCAATATGCTTGTTCAAAAAATTTACTATTCATTAACCCATCATCATAAGTATAAGAGCTAATAACACTGTCCGGAGTTATAATAAATAAACATCCAACCTGTTGATCATCGGCAAAATATACATCTCCAACTTTAGCATCTTTAAATGCCACTTTGCCTAATTTAACAAAATAGTAATCTTCCTTTCCTGCTATTTTTGGTCTTTTTAAATCTATTCCATTAATACTCAAGTTTAAAACATTTCTTCCATCAGGTGTCATAATAATTTGAGGAACCTCTAACTTTTTAATAGTGAAGTTATCATCTTTATTTTTCTTTAAAGCATTAAAACCAGCAGGTACATAGTCAAGATTTGAAAGTTTTGATAACCAAATTAAGTTTCCTGAATTTTGATCATAAGCAAAACGATGTACAGATGCAGAACCACAAGGACCATCACATCCCAAATCTAAAATTATTAATCTTTGCCCCTTATAAGGTTCAATTTTTATCTCACCAGCATCATAAAAATCATAATAATCTGCAATATCTGTTTTCCAATCTTCAACAGGTGCAAAATCTTTCTCTCTTTCTGCTATCATTGCACTTTTATAGTTTTTTAAAATTTCATTTGTATCTAGATGTTTGAGAGCTTGAAATTCTACTTCTTTGAAAATCTTATTTTCAGTATTTTGGTCAGTATTTTCTTCATTCATCTCTAAATTAGTATTCTCATTGTTTGTATTTCCATTTTTATTTTCTAAATTTGATAAATCGCATGCCGTTAAAATAAAAATACTTAAAAATAATATTGGAATAATTCTATTTATTTTATAAATCATAAATTTAAATTTTAAATTAAATTAAATATATTTTAGATAAGTAATAAAAACAATTGCTCTTAGCTATTTATCATTCTAAAAAATATCATTTTATAGTATAATAATAAGATATAAATTATTTTTATGTTGCAAGTCGCAGAAGAACAGAGAAGTAGTTCAATGGAAGACCTCAATATTCCATCAATTAGCATAGAAAGATCAGCTAAATCTTTGGCTCAAAGTAGGTTAGAAAATAAACAACAAAGAGAAAAACAAGAGTTAGAGTCTAATGCTAAAAGATCAAGAGAAAAAGTTACAGAAAGATCATCTACTAGTAGAGCAGAATTATTGACTAGTGACACTCCAACAAAAAACACTCCTGGCGAGTGGCATTTAACAGAGCTTTATCAAAGATTAAGTAATTTATCTATTGCTCAAGATTTATCAAAAATATTACAAGAACAATTAAAAACAACTTTCACCGGTAGTGGCAGTGAATTATTTAAAAATATTGGAGATTATATTTTTTCCAATATAAATTCAATCGATGCAGATTCTGCAAATAAATTAAAGAATAATCAAATTAGTAGTTTTGATGCTTATTCAATTATTTTAGCAAAATTAATTGCTAAACAAGAAGCTAAAACAAAAGATCAACAAGAAAAAAATAAAGAAATATCAGAACTATTCCGAAATACAGTTGAAACTGTCAGATCTCTAGAAGAACCCAAGACTAAATCTTCTTCTAATCAATCACCAGAAAAAGGTACTTCAACACATAGTACTTCAGCAAGCGAAACTACGGCAACACCAGAACCTAAAAAAAGCGCTTGGGCAAAATTTTCTGAAGGTATTAAAGAATTTTTTACTGGATTAATGACCAAAATTACAGACTTTTTTGATTCTCTTTTTAAAGGGAAAAAAAATACTCAAGAAAGTAAGCCAAGTGAAACCCCACAATCTCCTGAATCAAGTGAATCTACTGAAAATTTAAACTCATCAGATTTAAGAAGTTTAGCGCAAATTGAAGCTGATAATTTAAATATTGATGTAAATTTTGTTTTAGCAATTATGACTGTTGAGGCAGGGAAAAAACCCTTTGGACCCAATGGAATGCCAATTATGAGATTTGAACCTCATGTCTTTAATGGACAATTAAGGCAACAAGGTATTTCAGGATCTCCAGGAACTTGGGCTGATGGAAATAAATTAGTAGGTAGAAAAGTAGACGGAGTTTCTTGTGAAGGTGGGCAAGGAGGTGAGCAAGCTTGTTTGGCTAAAGCAATTTCTATCAATAAAGAAGCAGCTTATAGATCTATTAGTATGGGGATAGGACAAATTATGGGATTTAATTATAAATTAGCTAATTTTAATAATGCAGAAGAGATGTTTCAGAGCTTTTCTCAATCTGGTGGAGGTCTTAAAGCTCAATTACATGGAATGTTTAATCTTATCAAATCAAACAATAATATCTTAAATGCAATTAGGTCAAAAAACTTTAGTGCATTTACTAGTGCTTACAACGGCTCTAAACCTGGTTCAGCATTACATGAACGATACACTCAGGCCTTACAAAATGCCTATGCTAGTCATCAACGACAGAGCCGTGTTGCTTAGTCAATCAAAATAGGTAGTATCAATGGATGTCTATCTATTTTCCCAGTTACATACTGGTCAACACTTTCCCTAATATGAATTTTCATTTCCTCCTCATTAAAATCTGGATGGGCTTTACTAAAACTATTGTAAGCCTCCATGGCCCTTTGACTTACTCCATTTACAATTTCTTGAGATTCCTCCATATAGATGAAGCCTCTTGTTAAAGCTTTGACATCACCTTTTAAGCTTTTTGTATTTCTATCCACTTTAAGAGTCAAAACTATAACGCCATTTTCTGCCAATATTTGTCTATCCATCATCACTTGTGATCCAATATCTCCACCTCCCATACCATCAATCAAGATATAATTAGTTTGAACTTTTTCTTGAGTAATCTTTACTTCACCATTTTTCATCTCTAATACATCTCCATTTTCTCCCATTAAGACTTTATCTGCTGAAAAACCTAATTCACTAACCATTATTTCACCATGAGTTTTTCTCATAAAATATTCACCATGAATTGGAATAAAATATTTTGGTTTAACCAAGCTAAACATCAATTTAAGGTCTTCTTGTTGTCCATGTCCCGAAGCATGTACATCCATAATATGATTATGAATAATTTTAGCTCCAAGTCTTGTTAAATTATTGATTACCCTAACTACTGCCATTTCATTTCCAGGAATTGGAGATGAACTTAAAATAACAGTATCCCCTTTCCCTACTTTAACATGAGCATGCTCATTTAAAGCCATTCTTGAAAGTGCTGCTACAGGCTCTCCTTGTGAGCCAGTAGTTAAAATAATAGTTTTATCAGCCGGATGTTTTTTAGCTTTTTTAATATCAGAAATCAAACCTTGTGGATATTTTAAATAGCCTAATTCAGCAGACATTACTGAATTATCAATAAGGCTTCTACCACTTAAAAAAATCTTTTTATTGTGAGCTTTAGCTGCATCAATAATTTGCTGTATTCTTCCAATTTGAGAAGAAAAGGTAGCTATAATAACTCTACCTTTTGCCTCTCCAATAATTTTATCTAAAGTTTGGCCAATTTTTTTCTCCGAAATAGTATGTCCAGGTTTTGTTGCATTTGTTGAATCACTCATCAAAACTGTCACATTTTTATCTCCAAAACCAGCAATTTTAGAAAATTCAGGAGGTAGTTGAGCACCAGCAGGTTTTAAATCAATTTTAAAATCTCCTGTATGCACTATTGATCCAGCTGGCGTTTCTATAAATAGACCACAAGAATCTGGAATTGAATGAGTCACTCTAAAAAATGAAACCTTCATCTTTCCAAAAAATACATGATCTCTAGTAAAGTCTACTACTCTTAATTTGGCACTCTGAGCTAACCCTTTTTCTTCTAATTGCTTTTTAATTAACCCAATTGTCAATTTACCAGCATAAATTGGTGGATTTCCTAATTTATCTAATAAATATGGTATTCCGCCAATATGATCCAAGTGGCCATGAGTAACAACAATACCTTTAATCTTATTAACTTTATCTTTAAGATAATTAATATCAGGAATAACATAATCTACACCAAGCATATCTGCCTCAGGAAATTGAAAACCTAAATCTACCAAAAAAATATCATTTTCATATTCAAATATCATTGTGTTCTTTCCAACTTCATCCAGTCCCCCAATTGGAATTATGCGTAGTACACCTTTATGATCACGATGCACAATTCGTTGAGATTTATTTTGATCTTGTCTTAAAGCTTTATAAAACTTATGTCTTTGATTAAATTTACTACTAGGTTTGCCACTCAAATTATGAGAATGAGTAGTGAATTTATCTTCAATTGGTTCACTTGAAAGTTGTTTTTGTTTATTCGATTGTGAATGAGTAAACTTTTTTTTCTGATGCCAATTCTTGAATTTTTTTTGATTATTCTGATTGCTGTTTTTGTCTAAATTCTTTGAATGTTGAATATTAGTCTTACTCTGATCAACATTTGGTTGAGGGTGTTGACCATTTTCCGCTTTCTCGTTTTTTCCTATATTTAAAGTTTGCTTTAGCCACTTATCTAGAATATCGAGCTTATTGGATTTATCCTCTTTTCTGAAATCGTCCATATTTTCTTTTTATCTAATTATTTTGTGTTTTTATATGAAGTAACAATACTCTACTATTATAACACGAATTAAGAGTGTTATTTTACATTACATTTACAATTTTGCAATTGGTTTTATAACTTTCAAGCTATTTACTAACTTGTAAATCCAATCCAGCACTATTTTAAGCCACTTTATCTTACACTCAAAAATGGCAAACTAGCTTCAGGAATCATTTGTGTTGGTAATTTACCATCCCATTTTTCAATAGCAGCCATTTCAACATCTAATTGTTTCAAACTTATATACTTATCATTATTTGCCGCTTCTGATTGCACTCTAATTGCTTCAGCTTCAGCTTTAGCTTGAGTCACTCTTTGTTCAGCTTCAATAATAGTCTTTTTTAATTCATTTTCTGCTTTTTCAGCTTCTTGTTGAGCTATCTGTTTTCTTTCAATTGCCGCCTCATATTCAGTACTAAATGCTTCATCAATTAATGAGTAACTTGAAACCATAATCACATTTGGTACAGCACTAGCAAATAATTCTTGAATTTTTAATTGAACTTCACTTCTCTTTTGCAGTAATTCTTCAGCAGTATATTGAGCCGTCACTTGCTTGATTGAAGCTTCCAATCTCGCAGTCAAAATCCCATCAATATTTGTTCCATATTCTTTATAAAATTCTCCAACCTTATCAGGCAAAATATTGTAATTAGCCATAGAATTAATTTCAACTAGTTGTAGGTCTTTAGAATAAGCTTCAGAATGTTTTAATTCTAAAGTTTGAGTTCTTACATTTATTGGAATAACACTTTGTGCCAAAGGCATCTTGAAACTTAGTCCAGGCTCCAAAATTTCTCCTCTCCATGCACTCCAAGTCAAAAGTACCCCTCTTTCACCAGTTTCAATAAAAACAAATGGATTTAAGGAAAAAAACACAATTAAAAGTATAAATATTAATATTATTGTTCCCCAGATTGCAGAAAATTTTATATTTGTAACCATAGTTTAAAAATTAAATTATTTTTTATTAATTTCTTTTAGATAACCTTCATTATAGAGATAAGATAAAACTCTACCTTCATTGCGATATTTCTCAAGTGCTTCCTGTAACGTAATTTCATTATTTTTTAACATTTTAATCACTTCTTCTGCTTGTCTAGTAGAATGTTTAAAAAGTTTTTCTCCTTTAACAACCAATCCCATTCCAATTACAAAAATCACACCTAACATCATCCAAAATACTCCCCTTTCAATATGCACACCCATTGGCTCAAAAGCGAGTTTTGTACCCACAAAAAAGACTAATTGATAGGCTAAATCTTCTAGTTTTGGATACCTTTCCAAAACTTTCACAAAATATGTCGAAGCAAATCTCATTAAAATAATTCCTATAATTCCTCCAAACCACAAAACCCATAATTTTTCACTAAAAGCTACTGCGGTAGTAATACTATCAATTGAAAAGACAATATCAGTGAGTTCCACAGCTAAAATTACTTTCCAAAAATTTTTTAAAGATTTTTTATCTTCGGGAGTATGATCTGCAATACCAAAAAACATATGTTTTAAAGCAAGATAAATCAAATATGCTCCACCAAATAATTTAAAAATTTCGTATTGAACCAAATAAATTGCAAAAGTAACAGCAACAATCCTAAATAAAAAAGCTCCCCAAATACCCAATGTTAAAGCTTTCTTTCTTAATTTTACTGGAAGATCTTTGACTAAAATTGCCAAAACTAAAGCATTATCGACAGATAATATTCCTTCAAGAAGTGCAAGAGTACCTACTGTAAAAATATCTTGAAACTCAAATGATCCAATACCAATCATAAATTTAGATTATAATACAAAGAGATTTTACTTGTTAATAAATAAAAGTAAAACTAAAAGAAGCTTACCTTGGTTTAGTTTTACCTTTTTTAATCAAGTTCAGGATATAATTTAAAATTATTTAATAAAGCTTCAACTTGCTGTTTTACTTTAAATTTTACTTCTTCATTCAGTACATACTTTGCTAAGCTTTTCACCCCATTCTTATCTAAACTAGCTTCACATTTACTTAGTATTTCATTAATTAAATTTGCAATTATTTTCATTTCCTCAATCCCCATTCCAAGAGTAGTTAAAGCGGCAGTCCCAAGCCTAAGTCCACTAGTATACCAAACACCATTTGGGTCAAAAGGTATGGAATTTCTATTTAAAGTAAGTCCACATTCTCTTAGTGCATCTTCAGCTTGTCTTCCAGTTAAATTAAAACTTTTAGCCACATTAATTTGAAGCAAGTGATTGTCAGTTCCATTAGTTAAAACAGTCATACCTAAATTCATACACTCTTCAGCCAAAGCTTTACTATTTTCTACAATCTTTTTTGCATATTCTTTAAATTCAGGTTTTAAAGCTTCTTTAAAAGCAATAGCTTTTGCAGCCATAACTTGTGGAAGAGGTCCTCCCAAAACCATTGGACATCCTTTATCAATAAATTCAGCTAACCAGCTTTTTGCAAGAATTATTCCGCCTCTTGGGCCTCTCAGAGTCTTATGAGTAGTCGATGTAACAATATCAGCGTAAGTTATTGGATTAAATTCACCTTCAAAAACTTTACCCGCAACAAGTCCAGCAAAATGAGCCATATCCACCATTAAAACAGCTCCAACTTCATCGGCAATTTTACGCATTTTAGCAAAATCTATCTTTCTTGGATAAGCAGAAAATCCAGCAAGTAAAATCAAAGGTTTAACTTCTCTTGCCATCTCAGCAATTTGTTGATAGTCCAAAAGGCCAGTCTCTTTAGAAACAGAATATTGATAAGCATCAAACAAGGTAGCTGAAACATTCATTCTATAACCATGAGTCAAATGTCCACCGGAACCAATATCTAAAGCTAATAATTTTTGATTTAAAGTTAATTTTCTTAAATCATTCCAATCTTCAGCACTCAAACCTCTGACATCTTTAATGGCTTCTTTTCCTTGATTAATCAAATCTTGATTATATTTTTCTAAAAAATCCTTTTGAACTTTTGCATTTAAAATAGCTAAAAAAGCTACTAAATTTGCATCCGCACCAGAATGAGGTTGGACATAAGCATACTCTGCCCCAAACAGCTCACAAGCTAAATTTTTAGCTTCCATTTCAATATCATCAATATTTCCACACCCAGCATAAAATCTTGCTTTTGGCACTCCTTCTGCATATTTATCTGTTAATAAATTTCCCATAGCTTGTTGAACAGCTAATGAGGAATAATTTTCTGAAGCAATTAATTTTAAATAACTTCTTTGATCTCTTAACTCATTTAAAATTGACTCTGCTATTTTAGGATTTTCTTCAGCAATATTATCTAAACCCGCATAAAAAGAAATTGCTGATTTTGATGCTTGTTGAATTTCTTTTCCTTCTAAAAATTTTACTAAATATTGAGACATTTATTTTGTTTTAATTTATAAATTAATCATCAGTTTTAATATTATCTTGAATTTCAGCAGTAGTAATTGAATCTTCACTTGTAACTATTTTTTTCTTTAATACCATTTTAATCATATCTTTCGTTAAAGCACCTGTTAGCATTAATAGTATTCCATACACTAAAGCTCCTATTGGGATTAAAATAATAAAATTTTTATTTCCTAAATTAGCAAAATGAGAAGTAGGACCATTCAAGTAATAAATTACTACACCCATAATGAAAGAACTAAAAATAATTTTCCAAAAACTATTTAATTTGATTGAAAAATTAATATATCTCTTTGCCAAAAGAAAACTGGCTACAAAAATATATAATTCAGTCAACACATTAGCATAAGCAGCACCTTTGACACCCCATTTTGGTATCCACCACCAAGTAAGCACAATAGTTAAAACAGCTCCAATTAAATTTCTAACAAGTAATTTTTCCTGATGGTCAGAAGCAACTAAAACATATCCAAATAAACCACTTAAGAAGCTAAATAATAAAGCAACTATTAAAATTTGGAGAACAATATCAGATCCAATATAGCCTGTACTTAAATTTGTTAAAAATTCAGGGGTAGTAATGAAGTAGATAAATTGATACGAAAGTAATATTGTTCCAATTACTATCGGTAAAGCACTCATCATCAAGAAATCGAATGATACTTGGATTATTTTTTTATGAGAACCATCTTTTTTAGTTAATGCAGTAGTTAAAAATGGAAGTATAGCATTCATAAAATATAAAGGAATAATTCCAGCAGCTTCTAGCATTGTTGAAGGTGCAGAATAAGTTGCCACAAAACTTGCTCCTTTCATATTTAAAAGTAAAATTGATCCAATTCTAAAGCAAATTTGATTGAGTATTAGGGCAATTCCATAAGGTAAAGCTTTCCATAATACATTTTTCCAAAAGTCCCAATTAAAATGTAATTTAATTTTTGTTAATTTCTTGGAGAATTGTGCAGTAGAAAAATACATAGCTATATTTCCAATTACACCAGCAATAATAATCCACATAAAAGAACTATTAGAAACGGAACAAGCCCCTCCTTCTGTAAACATTTCAACAGCTTGAGGCTCACAATTATGAGGATAAATTAAATAAATAATTACTAGCATCCCTAGTACTCCAACAATTTTTCCTATAATTGAACCCAATGAATTTTTTTCCATTTGTAAATGGACTTGCAAGGTAGTTGATACTGTCCCAGTCATTATTGCAAACACAGACCCAATTGAAGCAACTGCAACTGCATAGGGTGCAATAGTTCCTTGAAATTCTTTAATTAAAAATGCACTGCCAAAAGCAATTAGTGAAACAAAAATAATTACAATTAATCTGGCAGTTAACATATTTCCCATCACCATTTCTTCTTTATCAGGATTTTTACTCATTTCCCGCACACCAATCGTATAAAGGCCCATATCTGCAATAATTGCAAATAAAGCTAAAAATTCAAAAATAGACTTGTACATCCCATATCCTTCTTTCCCCATATATGTAGTCAAAACTTTCAAAACAACAATAGAAAGCACTCCAATCAATACTTTAGCAATTACTTGAGAAACTGTATTAAGCATAATTTTCCTTGCAATTTGAGGCTGTGCAGCATTCATTTAACAAACAGTTTTTATATTCTTTGCATTTACTTTTACATCATTTTATCTATTTACTTCAAGCGTATTGAAATATTAAAAATTTTAAATATAATAGCTTCTACTTTTTAAAAAGAATTATTTTTTTTTATGGAACAAATAAAAAGAGCCGAAATAGTGTTTGAATCAGTTAAGTATCTACAAATCAAATTATTGAAAAGATTTTTTCCTGTGCTTGAATACAGCAATATAGAAAAAAACCTTTTTGAAATAAACCAAAACTACTCTTCACAACTAGAAACAAATAGTTTTGCAATACTTGCATTTGACGCTGTTTTTAGTCCTGGAATTATTCCCACTACTCAAGAAGTTTATTATAGAAAAGCCTATCAAGATTATTTTAAATACTTATATAATTTAGATGTTTTTGATAATGAAACTCAAAAATTTATTTATCCAAATATTTTAGAATTTCAAGATTCCTCACTAAATTCAACTTTAGATTTCCTAGAGTGGATAGCTAATTTAAGAGCTATTGCAATGCTCAAATCTCGTCTTGGAGGTGATCACAATATTACAAATTCAATTAAAAATAATTTAATAGAATCAGCTTTATGCCGAATGGCTGAAAATGGAGAAGTTTGGATTGATGAATTGATTTACTCATTACCGATAAAAATGCAAGAAAGATTAGATAGAATAAGTAAGGAAATAAATTCATTGTTATTAGAAGGAAAAACGCTAACACCAGGACAATTTTTTCGTATTGCAAATGAAATAGAATTTAATGAGGCAGAATATTTGAGAGGCGATATCGAGGGCAGAGTTAGTATGATTCTCGATACTTATGAAGAAACTAGTGAGGACGAAAGATTATCAATTTTACCACCTGTATCCATTTCATTTGAAAAAAACACATTTAATAGCTTGAAAGAAAATAATTCAGAAAATAAATTATCTTTTAAAGAAGGTAGAGTTAATGGAAATTTAAGCCAATATTTTTCAAGTGATGAGCAAGCTAGTAAAATAACCAGAATATTACTAGGTATGGATTTAGATTTGCCCAAGCCTTGGTTCAAATAAATTTTTTCTAAATTGCAGAAATACCATTTAAACTGTTATTATCAGACAAAATATCTGCATATATTATGTATGAACATAAAGTTAAGTTAGAAAATATTGCATCAGAAGTAAATAATGCAATAGCAATCATTGACCTAAACAATTTACAACAGCAAATTCAAAGTCTTGAAGGACAAACACAAAATAGTCACTTTTGGGAGGACAATCAAAAAGCACAAAAAATCAGTAAAAAACTTTCAAATATCCAAAAAGAATTTCAAGAATGGACAGACATTAAGGAAGATATCAAAGCATTAGAAGAGTTGTCTTTAACAGTAAATATGGATGAAGATCCTAGTCTTGCAACAGAATTTATAGAAATGGTAGATTTACTAGAGAAAAAGTGGCAAAAATTAGAAATAAAAACCTTTCTATCAGGTAAATATGACTCTGAAAATGCTATTATTTCGCTTCATGCTGGTACAGGAGGTAAAGATGCTATGGATTTTGTCGCAATATTATTAAGGATGTATTTAAGATGGGCCGAAAATCAAGGGTTTAATACTGAGGTTATAGATAAATCAGATGGTGAAGAAGTAGGTATTAAATCAGTCACTGTTAGTATTCAAGGTCCTTATGCTTATGGATATTTAAAACAAGAAAAAGGAGTACATCGATTAGTGAGAAATTCACCTTTCAATAGCAAAAATTCAAGGGAAACATCTTTTGCTTTAGTTGAAGTAATGCCGGATATAAGTTTGGATATACAAGCTAAAATCAATAAAGATGATTTAAGAGTTGATACTTTTAGATCTGGTGGAGCTGGAGGTCAAAATGTTAATAAAGTATCTAGCGCGGTTCGCATTACTCATATTCCCACAAATATTGTTGTTACAGTACAAAATGAAAGATCTCAACTTCAAAATAAGGAACAGGCTATGAAGATTTTAGCAGCAAAATTAATTGAATTGGCTGAGAAACAACAGGTTGAAGAGCTATCACAAATCAAAGGGCAACCAGTTCAAATGAGTTGGGGTAATCAAATTAGATCTTATGTTTTACAGCCATATAAATTAGTCAAAGACCATCGAAATAATTATGAAGAAAATGACACTGATAAGGTCTTTAATGGTGAAATTGATGGCTTTATTGAATCAGAGCTAAAAAATAAAACGCTAAATAAGTAGACCTTTCTCCTTGTTTTTTATCTCTGCTAATTTTATTTCAGCGTCTTCCACTATTTTGTCTACAAATAAAACACCATTTAAGTGATCTATTTCATGTTGAACAATTCTAGCATTTAAGTCAGACATTTTTAGCATTTGTTCTTTACCTTTTTTATCTAAAAATTTAACAATAATATCTGTATATCTTTCTACTTCATCAAAGTAATCTGGAATACTTAAACAGCCTTCAGTATCTATATCTGTTTCTTCAGAGTGATAAACAATTTCAGGATTAATCATTGGTAAAACAACCTCCTGTTCAGTTTGTTGATTTAACAACACGACAATCACTCTTTGTAGTACACCAACTTGTGGAGCCGCCAATCCACATCCATTTTCTTCCCCCATAGTCATTTCCATATTCTTAATCAATTTTTGAATATTTTTATCCACTTTTTTTACAGGCGTAGAAACTTGTCTTAGAATTTCATTTTCTGTGCCAACTTCTATTTTTAATTTAGCCACAAAAGTATATTTAAAAACTTAATAATCGATTTTAACTATAATTCTCTTGAAAATCAAATTTAGAAATGCCAATATACTCACTCTTTGTCAATTAAAAGAGTTTTATTTCTTTTGGCTGATAAAGGACATTTATCTTTTTCGTTCTTTAAAATTACACTTTCTCATCTTTTTACCACAAAGGAGGTTATATGTGGAATGATTTCCACTGGATCGTCAAATACTTAATAATGCTTAGTGTGGGAACCATCTTGTCCTTGTCTTTACTTGGCTTGTCAAAGCCAAGCATTCTTAAATTATTGGGAGGACTACCTTTTCTTTCTCCTAATTGGCTCTCGATTTGGAGGGCTCCAATTGTAGGAGCAGGAATCTTAACTTACATTCTTGGAGATAATCAGTCATCTCGATTGATTGGTTATTTGCTTATTGTTTTGGGACTCACGCTGGACCGCATTGACGGCAAAATGGCCAAAAGCCTGATTTGTCGTTTGAAAAAAGTCCCTTATCCTTTGGATAAAATTGCCAGAGGAGTTCACTTGTCACAGGGTAGGCTTTGTGCCTGGTATAAAATTAGCGGGCAAAAGGAATATTTGATTGTGATTGAAGATTGGGTCACCCAATTACTTCCTACACACACCAAAATTCCTATGTTCAAGCTACATCGAGACACATCCTTACCTGCACAAAAGCAACTCAAGTTAATGTTAACCCACATGGGAGAATGGCTTGATCCATTGATTGATAAAATCAATTATCATCCATTACTTGTATGGGCAGCGTTTAAAGGCTACTTGAGTATCACTTTGGTAGTGTTAATGTTAGTTTTTGACTTCATTAGCACTATCATTCGAGAACCATTTTTGAGTCTTAGATGGTTCAAAATCCTACAGCCTTATGTAAAGGAGGCTAAAGCTAGCGCTTTTGGTAAAACAAAAGTAGTTTGGCAAATCTGCACAGTGTTGAGTATCATTCCAGTCACAAGCGACTGGTTGACGAAGAAAGAAGCTGAGTATTCCTTTTACATTTCTAGTTTCTTTTTGGGGCTGGGAGTAGTTTCAGGCATACTTAGCGTCATTTCCAGACTTTCATTAAGGCTTTACTTGATGAAGGTTCCTGTTTTCAAAAGAATCTACAAAGATTTAGAGGAGGTGTACGAACATAAAGTATCAGAAAAAGATTAAAACTCATCAATCAATCAAATGTTTGGTGAGTTTTTTTTATTAATTCTTCATACCAAAACCTTTTTGCAGTAAATAGTGGCAATAAATAGTCAAAACAAAAGTAAATCCGCAAAGTATTAAAACAGAATACCAAATATTTACATCTGAAAAACCATAAAAACCATATCTAAAACCATCAACCATATAAAGAATTGGATTAAGTTTAGAGATTTTCTGCCAAAATTCTGGAAGTCTATCGATTGAGTAAAAAACACCCCCTAAGTAAGTTAAAGGAGTTAAAATAAAAGTTGGGAAAATCATCGTATCGTCAAATTTTTTTGCAAAAATTGCATTAATTAGACCTCCTAACGAAAACAATATTGCTGTCAAAATCACAAAAAACAAAATTAACCAAATATTATAAATAGTTGGTCTGGTAAAAAATACAGAAACAATAAATACGATTGTACCAACTATTATACCTCTCAATGCTCCCCCACCTACATATCCAGCAATAATCACCCAATTTGGAGTAGGTGATACTAAGAGTTCCTCTACAAATCTTTGAAATTTTGATGAAAAAAATGAAGAAACAACATTTGCAAATGAACTACTAATCACTGACATCATAATCAATCCTGGGACAATAAATGACATATAAGAAATTCCATTAATTTCAGAAAGTTGAGAGCCGATAAAGCTTCCAAAAATTACAAAATACAAGGTTTGAGTAATCACGGGAGGCAAAAAAGCTTGTGTCCAAATTCTAAAGAATCTCACAACTTCTTTTCTTATTATTGTTTTAAAAGCTATCCAATTAGCTTGAAAACCTGTTTTTTGAAAATTATTCTGCATTTATGATTTTAATAAGCTTAAATAAAGTTGTTCTAAGCGATTATTCTTAGGTTTTATATCCAATACAGCTACATTTTTTTTATTTAATTCTAAAATAAATTCACTAATATTGATTTGGTTTTCTATTGTTACCTCGATAGTATTATCGTCACACTTAATCACTCCATTCCCAAAAAAATCTTGTAAATTCTTAATATTATTAACAGTTAAAATATAAGTCTGGCTATCCATATGTTGTAATAACTCTTTAATAGATCCATTTTTTACAATAACTCCCTTTTTTAATATGGCTATATTTTTACAAAGTTGCTCAGCTTCTTCCAAATAATGTGTAGTTAGCAAAATAGTAGTTCCAGAATTATTTAATTCAACTAAATAATCCCACATTTCATGTCTAAGTTCGATGTCCACACCAGCTGTTGGTTCATCTAAAATCAAAAGTTGAGGTTTATGCATCAAAGCTCTGGCAATCATTAATCTCCTTTTCATCCCTCCAGAAAGAGTCATAGCCGGTTGATTATGCTTATCCCAAAGCCCCAATTTATTCAAAATTTCTTCTGCTCGAATTTCAGCATCTTTTCTTTCTACACCAAAATACCCTGCATAAGTACATAAAATATCTATAACTTTTTCAAATACACTAAAGTTAAATTCTTGAGGAACAAGCCCAACCATTCTTTTTGAATTTTCACTATCTTTAGTAATGTCAAAGTCAAAAATTTTTGCTTCACCACTACTTTTACTAACTAAACCAGTTAATATATTGATTAAAGTACTTTTTCCAGCGCCATTAGCACCTAGTAAAGCAAAAAAATCCCCCTGTTTTATTGTCAAATTAACCTCATTCAAAGCTTTAGCTCCACTTTGATAGACTTTTGTTAGATTTTTAATTTCAATTGCATTCATTTTATTCTCTTACTGCTTTTAAATATGAAGGTCTGCTAGTAATTAATTCTAGCCATTTTGCAGTAGTAGGGTATTTTGCCCAATCTAATTCAGAGTATTTAGCATAAGACATTGTCACCCCAACATTAATATCCGCGACAGTAAATTTATCACCTAAAATAAATTTTTTACCAATTAAGTGATTTTCTAATATATCTAAATATACTTCTAATTTTTCTTTTGCCACTTTTAAATTTTCATCATTTTTTTCTCTAATGCCAAGTGCTTGATATAAACCTTCTTCGAAATATCTTTGTAGGTTTAAATAAGCCCAAAGTGACCATTTCCACGCCTCAGCCTTTTTAGCAGGAGTATCTCCAAGAATTTCAGGCTTAAATTTCATACCAATATACTCATTTATTGCCATTGATTCAGTCAAAACAAAATCTCCATCCATTAAAACAGGGATTTGTCCTGTTGGATTTAGCTTTAAAAACTCACTTTTTCTATTTTCTCTTTCCTTTAAGTTAATAGGATTTAATTCGTATGGAACCTCTAATTCATTCAAAAGCCAGTTATTTCTTAATGTAGATCCTAATTTACTGCCAAAAATTTTAATCATTTTAATAAATATTAAATTCTAAATCATAAACTTTTAAGATCTTTTTCAATAATAAAGGTAATTCTTCTAATGAGCTTATGCTACTTTCAGCAAATTCCAAGTTTAACTCTTTAATGGTCTGATTGTAGTATAATTCCAGATGCTTTACTAGATGAATAATATCTTTTGTATCTTGACATAAATCACTTAAAATTCTAGCAGATATTTGTAAAAAAACTTCATTATTGCCGAATGAATTATTTTTTATACATTGTTGTAATAAAGTTTTTCTAAATAGATTTAAACTTTCAACTGGTACACCTGACAAAAATAAAATTTGCTCCATTATTTTTAAGTCAGTATCATGAAAAATATTAAATATTTCTTCATACACATCTTCTCTGTTGTTAATTACAATTGAATCATTTCTGTTTTTCTTAATTCTTTCTTCTCTCCAGTATTTTATAGTTTCTTTAAGTGAGGCAAAACCTTGATCATCTTTATTTCTAATAGTATATTTTGAGCTCATAAATAGTAGAGTTAATATGATATTTCAATTAGAATTTTTTGAGCTTAATTTATAGTTTTTTATTGTTTTTAAGTCAAATAAATTGATTTCATCTAACTTTAACAATAAAATTATCAAAAAAATTTGACAATTTAGCAAGATTGTTATAAATTCAGATCAGCTGTCAAAATTTTGAAAGCCTTCCCATTTTAAAGTAGAAATTTTTTGAACTTTGCTATAATGTAAAAGCTAAATTTGGTTAATTATGGCAGAAGACAATAAAATTGATTTACAAAATCAAGTAAAAAAAGAATTAGAAGAATCGCTAATTATTGAAGATTCAGAAAGACAGTTTTGGTTGCAGAATCTTTTAGTTTTACCTGAACAAACACTAAAAGATTTATTGCAAATTTTAAAACCCAAAAATGAAGCTATTAATGAAATGATTGAAACTGCTTTAAGTCAGGATCAAAATCAAGAACATTTAAAAGCTTTGAGGCAAGATATTTCAAAAATAAAGGCTGAAGCTTTTAAAATTGAAGAGAAGGGAGCATCTTCACAAGAAGAAACTGTTCAAGCAAAGTTGTTAGAAGAACTAGAAAACCTTTGAGTTTTTGTCTTCGAAATATTCTTTATATTGATTATCGCATTCTACTAAGATATTTTTTATCCTTTGTAATTCTTTAATATTTTTACTGCTATCATAGTCTGAAAGCACTAAATCCATAGTAGAGTCCATTGTATATCCATTGTTAATCATTCCAAAAGGCAATTCTTGATGTCTAAGTAAGAAAGTATAAATCTTGTCATACATTAAATCTTCATTTGGTAATTCAATTTTTAAATTCATAATTATATCTTTCTGATAATGAGAAAGCTCTTTATAAATATCTGGGTAATTATCTATTGCTAAAACTATAAGCTTACCAATAATTTTTTTATAATATTTAAAATAAAAATTTTCCCTGGTTAAACTATCTATTTGATCAAAAATATCTAATAAACTTTCAATATCTCTATCTAAAATCTGATAAGATGATTTGGGTATAAATTGGTCACTAGGTTTGTCGAGGGCTTTTAGCCAAACCATTGCACCAGGATCATCTTTAAAAAGTTCTTTAAATTCTTTTTTCCAATCCATCTCTAAATTTTCATTATTTTCTACTAATTTCATAAACTTTATTTAAACCTTTTAATTATATCAAAAATCTCTTAATTACTCAATTTTTAAGAAAGAGTCTTTCAAATTAATAGACCAATAAAATATATCTATAAATAGTCAATATGTATTAAGAGGTTTTTGGCCTATCTAAGTGAAAAAATAGCCTTTTTATGATACAATTAATAGATTACTTTATGTTTTATTTCCTTTGGCTCCAGACAATCAACAATTAGATTTTGGAAATATAGAATCAGGTCAAAAAAGACTAGAAGGTGTTGCTAAAAGTGCTGAATCACCTCAACAGCTTAAAGCGAAATTAGCTGAATACAGAAAAACCTATATTACGGAAGTAAATACTCAAAAAAGAGAATTAACTGGGTTTTCTTCAACGTTTAAGCATCTTGATGCTCAAAATTATATCAATACTTCAGTAAATCAATTAGGAAATAAAGTTGTTAGTATTGCGAGTGAGGGTGAAAAACTACAAAAGACACAAGATAAACCAAATTTTCAATCACTTGATAGTTTAAAATCTTCTTTGAGTACTGAACTTAGTCAAGAAAGAAGTAATTTTAGCATATTTTTAAAAATTCATTCCATTGAAGGTGAATGGAAAAAATTAGCCAATCAAAATGACTTAATTTCTCAAAATAATTCACTAGCTAATTTAGATAAGAATTTACTAGACAAACAGACTTTATCAACAGACCTGTCAAATCAATTAACAGCTTTATCTCAATTACCTGATAATGCTCTTTATAAGCAATATAAAGAACAAGTTAAACTAAGTTTAGAAGGTCAAAAAAGAATGGTAGATGAAGATATTGCACAAGGGAAACAATTACAAGCAATTCGCATAGAATCCAAAAAAGAAGAGGACTCTTTAATTAAATTACAAAAAGATATTGCCGGCCTTAAGCCTCCTTTATCATCTACTCAAAAAGATGAATATTTTAAAATCTTAAATCAGCATACGGTAAACTTAAATTCAATAAATAAAAGTATTGAAGGTCTGCAAACTAAAGCTACTGGAATGATTTTAGGTTTAATTGATTCGGCTCATCAAGAATATTATCAAAAACTCGATTCTACTATCAAGGATTTATATGATCAAACAAACAAATTGTCTGGTTCAGAACAAGACAAACCAAATAATGAATTAGCTGAAGCTCAATTAAATGTAAATAAATTTAATCAAGAATTAAAAACTACTCAAGATGGACTCGATAAATTAGATAAAGAGTTAGAAGAAATTAAGAAGGATCCACAAAAATTGTTAGATAGAACAAATCTTCAAGAGTTTGAAGGTAAGGTCCAAATATTAATTAAAAATCTAGAATCTAATTATAAAAATTTCAAAATTTCTGATTATATTTTAAGTAAAAATGAAGATATTATAGCTTTAGTAAGAAATATTTATAACACTGAATATCCTTTAATAATTAAAAAAGCCAATGATTTAATTTCCAGAAATAAAGATAGAGAAAATCAAATAAAAGTTGCTGAAAGTAAAGCTCTAAATGAAGGATTAGAAGAAACATTACCCAAATTAGCAGAACAGTGGAAACAAATAGACTCAACAGCAAAACCATTTTTACAAAACCCAAAAAATCTTGATGTCAATTCTCCTGAATTAAAACAGTTTTTAGAAGGTGAAAGTAATTTATTTAAAAATTTAGTCCAATTTGAAACTGTAATTAATAATCTAAGTGGCCCACTTCAAAATTATTTTATTGATGAAAAATACATCAAAGCACTACATTCATATTCTTCTAATATTAAAAATTATTTAGATAAAATTACTAATAATAGAGTTTATAGGGATTCTGTTAAATTATCTGCAAATGAAGAAGATTATACTTTAGTAATTTCTCAGCCAACTGAAAAATATGTAAAAGATCCCACTGATCCAAAGGGTAGAATTTTAGAAAGAACAGAAGGAGAATCTAAAGTTTATAAATTTAATGAATATATTTATTTTATTGATCCAAGTGACCCATTATATAAAACCTCTAATGGAGGAAAAGGATGGAATTTCAAAAAATATGATTTACCTGAAGATGTTAGAAAAGCTTTTTCATTGAAAGCAGATAATTTACTCAGATCTACAAGAGAAGAAGTAGAGTCAAAATCTAAGATTGAGAAAAAAAATATTTTAAGTAAAGAAGCAGAGTTAAAACAATTACAAGAAGAATTAGGTCAAAATGCTGAAAATTATTTTAAAGCTCAAGAACAACTGCAAAAAGGCAATATTCCAGAAGCAATTACTTTATATCAAAATTATCTCAATATAGCAAAAAACCTTCCTGAAACAGAACTTCAAAAACATCAAAATTTAATTTTTGATGCTCAAAATCAAATTGAAATTTTAACAAATACTCAGCTTTTTTATGATGCATTAAAATTAATGTCTGAAGAAAAAACAGAACAGGCAATTGCAAAGTTAAGAGCTTTTATTGTTGGTATGGATAGTAAAAATGATGCAAATTTAAAAATTAAATATAGAGATCAATATGAAGTGGCAGTTGAAATATTGCGTAATTATAACACTGCAAAAGTTGATATTTTAGAAGATTTATCAACCGATTTAAAATATGCTGAGGTCATTAGCATAGCCAAAGGCCTTCCATCCAATAAAAATCTAGAAGAAACGCTAAAAAAGATTGAAGCAAATAGCCAGGCAATTGCAAGAGGTCTAAATCCACCTTTTCCTCCTAATCAAGTGAATTTAAATTCAGAAACCAGAAGATTATTATTACCATATTTACCTAACAATATTCTAACAGAGGCTGAGAAAAAAGACTTACAAGATGGGCGTGGAGGGTTACAAGGAGAAGCCATAACTTCTTTAAATGCAGAAATTCAAAAATTAAGAGATAGAATAAATAATGGTGAGCCATTAGACTTTCAAACTGAAATAAATATTTTAAGAAAAAAATTTAAAAAGTATGGCGATTTAGATAAAAATTTAATCACTGCACCAAGATTTAGAAATAAAGATGGTGAAGAAAGGGTATTTACAGTATCTGAACATCTTTTTGACTTATTCGATGAAATTGATAGTCCCGATAGAAATAAAAGAGAAGTAGGATATACCAAAATTGCGGGATTTTTTAAAGATAGAGCATTAGGTATGAAATATACTCAAAAATATTTAAATAAAGCTCTTTTTTATAGATACCAAGATTTTGAAGAAAGTGAAATACCTAAAGGAGCATTAAGAAAAGAAGTTGAGCGAAAAATGAATCAAGATCCAGCCATTGTTAAAGATATACAAGAAGGAGCTCTCCAATATTATCATCGTTTTGCAGAAGAAAATAATAGATCTGCCAAATCTCCTGAAGATCAAATACCAATAAATCCTCCCGATAGTCTTTTATTACAACAATTTCAAAAACAATTTTTTGCTCAAAGATCAAGAGTTCAATATGAAAGAGAAATAAGACATAAGCTTACACAACAAGGACAAGCAACAGAAAATTCAGCATTAGCTATGTACAATTGGAGCCTTCCTTATAATGAACAAGGTGGGCGTTGGTATAAACCATGGAGTTGGTCTGATTATACAGAAGATGATTGGAATGAATTTAAAAAAGAATCAGCACAATTTGCAGTAGAAACTATTGCTTTATTGCCAATAGGTATGGTTGCTGGCACCGCAGGCAAAGTAGCTTTCCGTGGAGCTACACGTCTATTAATACGTGAAGGTTTATCAGAAGCAGCATCGCAAGCTTTAGAGAAAGGAGGTTTATGGGCTTTAAGATCAGAAAAAGCTTTATGGGAAGCATTATCTCCAGCTGTAAAAAGGAAGTTATATGTAAGTTTTGGAGCAGGTTTAGCTGGTGAAGCTACTGCTATGAGTTTATTAAGTGCTACTTGGGATTCTCTAAATTCAGGACAATCCTCAGAATTATTTCAAGCCATCGATGATAAAAATTTAAAAAAATTAAGTCTTTCATTATTAGAATCAATGGCAAAGGTAGGTGCATATAGGGCAGTCGGCTTAGCACAAGGAGCCTATTTACAAAGAATTGGAGGAGCAAGTATAGCTAGTAAGACCGCAAGGGTTGTGGGGGGAGAATTGATAAGTGGTACATTAGGTACAGGGGTAGAAGCTGTATCTTTGGTATTAAAAGGAGAAGGAGATAAAATAGATTTTAATTTTTGGGCTAGAAGTATTATTCAAAATGCTCTCCAATCAGGCGGTGTGCATTTGGTCCAGAGTAATATTTTAAGTAGTTATAGAAGTAATAGAACTTCTAAAAAAATAAATGAAGCCCATTTCAATGAAGCTGGGTTTAAAGAGCCAAGTGATATTGTTTCAGTAGCTGAAGGAAAACTTTTTGGAAGGAATGGTAAAACTATTGAATTTAATAGTGCAGAACTAATTCCTAAACCATTAAAGAAAAAATATGAAGCTATGAGGAGGGAACAAATAAGAACCGAACATTCATTATTAACAGAAGCTCAACAATTATTAATACAACAAAGAAGGTTACAACCACACCAAAATACTGAAAAAGTAAAAATTGAAGAGAGATTAACTCAAATTAGTGAAAGATTAAAAATAGATCAAAGGAGATTGCCAGAGTTAATAGCTAAACAAAAACCTTTTATAGAAGCACATATTGACCTTGATACCAGCAGATCTAATCTTTATCAAGAGAGCAAAATAGTTTCTAGACATAGAGTTAATGAAAAAGGGGAGGTAATAACTGAAAATGTTAACTTATTTAAATTATATGAAAGTAAAACTTCAGCATACTCTAGTGAAAAAATATTAAATTTAACTCATGAGCAATTAGTTAAGGAAGGTGGTAGTCGCATAATAAAAATTGGAGGGGATGAACTAGTTGTCTATCATGCTGGTCCAAATGGGACTATTCAAAAATTATTTATTGATATTAGTAATATGGGGCCTACTAATTCTACAGCTACAAGGATAGATGGAAGTAGAGTTAATTTAGTAGACATTTATTTATTTAAAATTAGTGAAAAGATTAATGTGCTTTCAAAGAAATATCAGGGGCAAAAGATAAATCCAGCAGAGTTCAATCGACAGATTTCTGAAACTGTTCAAGAGCTTTTTGGTAGTCCAAAGAAACCATTAAGTGAAGCAGAATTTTCAAAATTACAAAGAGAATGGAATTTAGAAGGTAGCTATAATCAATATCTCGACGATATGTCTAGTATGCAAATGTTAGCTAGTTTTAGAGCAGATACGAGATATTTAGATTCATCTTATGAACCTTTAAGAGGAGAAATTCCATTTGAAAAACATATTATTCAAGAAATTGAGAGTATATCAGGTATGCCAGCTGATAAATTAATTGATTTATTAAAATCAAATGAGACAGGAGTCATTCAGATCCTAGAAGATCTATTACCAAAAACAAATAAAATTACCCATCAAAAAGTTAAAACCATATTTGAAGAAATAACATCTCAAGACATTTTAACAAGTTCTCAAAGTTCCCATCAATTAATGCTTTTATATAGTGTTTTAGCTCGATCTAATACTAATATCTTAGATAGGATTCCGGCATTACAAGCCCTTTCTTCAAACCTAAAAGCTAATAGGTCACAAATAGTTGGAGATCCACCACATCTAAGAGTAGAAAGTCCAAGATTAATGGATGCAAAAGTTGTATCAATAGATTTACCAGCGGAATTTCTTAGCGCTTTACATCAATTAGCATTAACTGATCCAAAGCAAGCTCAAGCTTTATTAACTGCAGCAAGAACATTATCAGAAAAATCTTTATCAGCATTAAAATATAGTAAAGATCCTTCAAAATTTGTTGAATTTAATATTTATGATCATATCGAAATTACATCAGATGGACAAATTCATATTAAAGAAGGAAGTACAGAATTTAAAGAAATATTTGATAGAAGTGTAAAAGATCCAAAAGTTAGTCAAATTAATGAAATAGAATCAAAAATTACTGATCTTCAAGCTCAATTAGATAGTCTTCAAACTAAACTAGTACAAGGTAAAATAAGTGTAGATAAATTTAATAAGGAGGCTACTCAAATTCGTACAGATATTCATGAATTAACATCACAATTATATGCAGATCCAGATACTGGAGCCTTTAGTGCAAGATATTTAGATAGCGATTCTGATACATTTTATGGTTTTGACCATTTAGGAGAAATTCAACCAATGCATAGAGTTTATGAATCTATTGCTACAGAAATATCTTTAGCAGGAGCAATAAATGATAAATATGGTTATCAAGGTCTAGATCATATTATGAAAGAGTATCATAATATTTTAAAACAACATCTAGATGAATTTTTCAAAGATGCTCCTGATTTAAAATATTATAAAATTATTAGAAGTGGAGGAGGTAAATTTGAAGTAGTATTTTTACATCAAAAAACTTTAGATTATATTCAAAAAAAAGGTTTAACTCCTGAATCATTAATTTCACATATTGCTCAAGAAAATGGTCAAAAAGTTGTACAAGACTATTTAGCTAAATCACCTGAATCTCAAGGAAAACTTGAAACAGATGCAGTTGTAAGGAATACATTAGATCATTATTTGAGAGGTAAAACTATTGAAGAAGTAGGAGCTATTACTACAAAAAGAGAAATCAGTATTTCAAGAGGTGATTATGCTTTAGCTATGGATGGTCAACAAAATATTTCTCATCGTCAAATTATTGAAAGAGTTACTAAAATGAGAGGAGAAAATAGGCTTGAGTCTCCAGAAATCTTAACTAGCACTGAATTAGCTAAATTATTTGAAGAGGTTTCTAAACAAAATCCCCAAGTAATGCAAGAAATGTTTGAAGGAGTATTTTCATCTATAGATAATACTAAAACTCTAGCTATGGATTATAGGCCTTTATTTGATCGTTTAAAAAAACTTCAAGCACAAGATAGTGTTGGATTTGATATTTTAAAAAAGAATTACAAGGAGATGTCTCCTGAATATTTAGAAAATTTAATATCTAGCAATTTTAAACTTTATGATTATAACAATACACATGTTCGAGTATATCGTTCAAATAAGCCAGGGTTTAATGTAATGATAGTCTTGCCTACTGGACATTTAGCTGAAGGTATTTGGTTAGATTCCCCCTCAAAAACTGCACAGAAAGCTATTGATAAATTAGCCACTTATCGACGTATTTCTTCTTGGGAAAATGAACATATTCAAAAAGCACATCACTTACAAGATCCTGATAACTCTAATCAAAGCCATATTATACTTGAAAGAAGTCCCTATGATAAGCCTTTTAAAGCAGAAATGACTGATACTAAAGTTTCAATTAATCAAAAACTTACTTACCTAAGCCAGTTATTTAATGCTCTTCAATCGTATCGCGAAAATGGTCAAATTTATGGGCAATTAAGTATGAAAAAGTTGAAAATTAATACTAAAGAATCTTCACTCAAATTAGATGTTCATGCTCCGATTTATGATAAAAATAATCTAACGCCTAACTCTCCTAAAATAGTTTTGCCTCCACCAGGAAGTCCTAAAGGTAAAGAAGCTTTAGCAAAAATAAAGCAAAATCCAACCGAAAATTCATTAGCAATTGATACTTATTCAGCAGGTTATATTATGAGTGAATTAGTAGAGCAAAATGTTTTTGCAGGAGACTCAAATATTAAGTCTCAAATTTCCAATTTGGCAGAACGATTTATGGATATTGATCAATCTAAACAACAAAACTTTTTAATTGATGCTCAAAAAGAGATTCAATCTTTAATTTCTCAAGATCAACAAGAAGCAGCTTAATTTTTTATTAATCCTTCTTTCCAAAAACAGAATTTATATGCTATAATATAAAGATTTAAAACTTTTTGATTAGTCAAAAAATGCCTAAATATTTATTTACAGCAAAATCTTTACAAGACTTAATGAGCAGATCCAAGGCTCTACGCTTATTAAACCCGCAAATCTTAATTAAAATTAAAAGAGAAATACAAGACATTGATTCTCCAAAAACTCAGGCATTATATCGGATTTTAATTGAAGAAAGGGATAAATATTCCAAAATTGAAAAAGATTACCTTGAAAAATCTAATCAGATTATTTCATCTTTCCAAATTCAAATTACTGAAAAATACACAAAAAAATTACGTGATCAGCTTAATATCTCAGAAGAAAAAGCCAAAAAGGCAGAAGAAGATATCGCTAATAAATTACTTGAATCATTAAGTTAAATTTTATGCCAATTGAAAAAGCCCCAAATATTGAAAAACCACAGGAAGATTTAAACATTTCTGAAGATATTCAATCAAAAAAACAAAAAATTAATCAAGTATTTGATTCAATTCCTGTTGATCAACAGAAGCAAGATAATGAGTTAGCAAAAAGCCGTGAAGAAAGTCAAAAAAAATTAAGTGAATTAGGAGAATCTGCACTTGACCAAATATCTCAAGTTTCGCATCAAACTGCAGACTCTATTAATACATTATTTCAATAAATATGGCTAAAAAAAACGAAAACATAGATCAAGATAACTTTCAAATTGAAACAAATAATTCAGTAGATGCCAAAATAGTAAATCAATATGTAAATCAATTAGAAAAATTCTTTGAAAATCCACAACATATCAATAAATTAACCAAATTAATCATTAGTTTAAATAAAAGTAAACCAGTTAAAGCTATGAGATTTGTGTGGGATAAAACACCAAAGGTTATTCAATATGGAATGTTAAATGCGTCTGAAGTAGTTGGACCTGATTTTTTAGGTTATTTAGTTAAAACGGGCATTATTGAATATAAAGGATTTAAAAATGAAGATAAACAAATTATGGAAGCTAAAATTAATGCTCTAGGAGGGCAAAAAAAAGTTTTTAGAAAATATGGAATTAAATACGGACAATATTTTTTCCCTGAATTAAAAGTTTTGAGCCCATTGGAACCATCATTTGAAAGAATAGATAAATTACAAGATAAAGTAACTAGTAAAATTCGTAAGTCAGTTCGTGAAAGTAACGAAGAATCAAAAATACTTTCTGAAAATATTGAAGATATAACAAATCTAACCAGACAGAACATTAAATCTACTTTGAATAATTAAAATAAGTAACTTCAAACATCAATTAGCTTTGAATAAATAAAATAGATGACTTTAAGCCCCAAACAACAAGAACTTCAAAATTTAATAGATCATTCTAGAGCTTTTAAATTACTTATTCCAATATATCAAGAAAA
This sequence comes from Patescibacteria group bacterium, assembly GCA_963169655.1. Taxonomy (GTDB): domain Bacteria; phylum Patescibacteriota; class Gracilibacteria; order UBA1369; family UBA1369; genus KLAP129. Next base: position 176,700 of record CAUJCM010000003.1, read on the forward strand.
GCTCAGAGCAAGTATTAATAATAATGATTTTGCAGTTATTAGTACTTTATTAACTATTCTAAAAAGAGAAGATTCCTCAAATATTCAAAGTGTTTATTTTGTAGAAGATATTTTAAGTAGTTTTGCAGAAAATAACTTAGGTCCAATAGATAATGATACTAAGTTAGAGCAGAAGAGGGTGAAAGCCAAACATTTATTGCAATCATTCTTATTTTTTTCTCCTCAACAAAAAGAAGAAATTTTCCCCTATATCAACCAAATGGATTTAAAGCAAGTTACCTCATTTATAAATTTGTATAAATTAGGACATCAAAAACAAAATCAATATCTTCAAATATTTGCAAGTAAAGATCCAAAATCTTCAATTAAATTTGAAGTTATTACTAAAAATTTATCATAAAATAATTAATGTCTGGAAGCCCAAATTCACCAAAGCCATTAGATCTAACTTCTGCTCAAGCCATTCAAAAGCTAGAAAGGCAAGCTAGTGCTGAATCTCAAAATAAGCCTGAAGTCCAAGAAAAAAAAGATGTTGTTGATCAAAGAACTACTGCTCTTGATAAAATTAAAACTGAGACTCAAAGACAAATTTCTGCTTATCATTTGGATATTTTGCCAACAGGCATAGATTCAAAAACACAGCAATATTTATATGAATATTTTCAAGGTTCAATTGATCGATTTGATAAAGACAAAGATGGTAAAATTTCTGAAGCTGAGGCTAACGAATTTCAAGCACAAATGGCAAAAAAAACTGCTCAATTAGTTGGAGAAATTATGAGTGCAGGAAAAGAACACAAAGAAGGCCAAGAAGCCGCAAATCAAGTAAAGAAATTAAATACAAAAGAAGTTGAAGGTAGTCTTGAAAGCATTACGGAAATTAATGAAAATCTAGGACTAAATCAGGGACTACAAGAGTTTGAAAAAATGCAAAGTCAAAATCAGGCATTTCAACAGGAAATTCAAACACAAATTGAGTCAATAAATAGTTTTCAACAAGGATTAGCAAAATTCCAGAATAAACAACATGGAATAGAGGCTTATTCTAGTATGGTATCTAATTTGTTTAATGATAGTAGGAAGAATGAAGAATTAAAATTAAAACAAAAACAACAAGAAATTGCAGAGAAGCTAAAGTTAACACTTGCAAATCTCGAAAGAAAAAAAGCTATTCTAGACAAAAATGGTGAAAGTTTAAAGCAAGCAATAGCTCAAGAAAGGCAGAGAATCATTAAAGAAAGAGATGATAAACTGCAAGAAATTGCGGATGCTAAAGAGGATCAATCTAATTTAATAGAGGAAAAAAAGAAAAGATACCAAGAATTAGATAAAGCTCAAGAATCTCTAATTAAAAAAAGAGATACAGCTAATCAAAAACTTCAAAATAATCAAGAGTTTAGAAAAAAATGGGAAAATCAACAAAGACAAGAGCAATTAGATACAAAGAAAAAAGAGACAGAAGAGTCCACTCAAAATGCTGAAGAAGAGCTAAAAGCTATTGAATTAATTTTAAATGACCCGTCATTAACTCCAGACGCAAAAGAACAAGTTGAAAAATCTAAAGAAGAGATATTAAGCCGTTTAGAAAGAAGTAAAGCTGGTCAAAGGATTATAGATGAGAAATTACAGAAAGGTGAAAATATTGGCAGAACTCTTGACGCAGTAGAACAACAAGCAGAAACAGAATTAAAAAGTGCAGATACTTATTTGAATGATCAAATTATTCCATCAAAGCTCTCTTTAGATCAAAATATTAATCGTTTAGAAAGTTTAAAATTATCGTATGTTACAGAAGCAACTGATGTATCCAAACATTATAATCAAAGAGTAGATGATATAGATAAAATATCTGAAACTATAAATGGAAATATTTTTAGTAGCGCAATTTCAAGAAATAAATCAATTAATAGCTTATCAAGTGCGATTAAGTCACTAGAAAGTTTAAATATTGATAGTAAAAGTAAATGGAACATCATAAACCCTTTCTTTTATTTCGATGCAGTTAGCACAGATCTATCAGCATTAGCTCATGGTATTGATGCAAATACAAATTCATTATTGAAAGATATTAAAGAAAAATTTAATGAAGAGGGTAGTTCTAAAATAGGATGGGGGACTGCTTATGCCTTAACTCAAGTTGGAGGTGCTTTTGCTGGCTTTGTTAGTGGAGGTGCAGAATTAGTTGGTGGAGTGTCCTCAATGATTGCACATCCAGTAGAAGCCGTTAAAGGAATTGGGACTTTAGCTGGTTTTAATGCAGAAAAAATGGAATTTAATTCAGACACTTTTTTAAATTCATGGAAAGCCATGGGAAAAAGTATTTCAGGTTATGATCAAGTTGAAGGAGATAAAGAAAATTATGGAGGAATGGTGGGTAAAGCAGCTTTTAATATTTTATCAATGTTTGTTGGGGCAGGAGAAGTTGGGGCGGCTGGAAAAGCTGGTACGGCTTCTAAATTGGCAAGAGTTGCACAGGTTGAATCAGGTTTGGCTAAGTTTGCAAAAAGCACAAACTATGTTTTCAAATCTAAAGACTTAGCTGGAAAATTAGCAGAAATGCAAAAAGTCAATAAAGTTGCCTATAAATCTTTACAAAAAACTGCCAGAGCTGAATCTCGGACAGCATTTAGACAGACTTTTGTATCAGAAATTAAACCTCAAGTATTTACAAAAATTGGGGAAGAAATGGCATTATCTCCAACTTATATGGGGAAAGTTGGCGTAGTTAGTAAATATGCTGCAACAGGAGCTTTTAATACAGTTAAAGCTGTTCCGAGAACAGCTTTAAAATTTACTAAAGAAGTAGTTGCCACTCCAATAGTAGGGACCTATGCTTTAGTTACTAAAGGAATACCGAGAGCTATATCTAGCATTCCTAAATTAGCAAGAAGATTGAAATCAGAGGGATTAATAGGGACATTTAGATCTTCAAAACTCAATCGTTCATTTCAAACTATCACCGAAGAGTCTGGAAGTTATGTTAAAGCTCAGCAAAGACTTAGAGAGATAATCGATTCAGATTTAGCTTTATCTGATATGGCAAAACAAGGAGAAATGGGATTAAGATCAGCTGAATCATCTGCCAAACTTAAATTATTCAAAGAAAACCCACAACTATTTTATTCTTTTGAAAGATATCAAAAGGCAATTACAGAAGTGCATAGCGTTTACATACAGGATTTGAATAGAGCTCAGAAGTCCATTGATATGATAAAAGCTGAACCACAAATTAAAAAGTATTTAAATCTTAAAGAAGAAGTTGCTAATAAAAACACTGCACTCAGAGAAGCTAATAGATCTGGAGATGCAACATTAATACAAACAGCTAAACAAGATTTAATTCAAGCACAAGCTAACATTAATATTTTTGTAAGAGATTCAAGTAATGCTCACACAATCGAAAAATATCGAACAGCTTTAAAAGCAGAAAGAGAATTAAAAAAAGTTTCACAAGAATTAAATCAAATTTTAGATACTCAAGTACGTAAGGTAGAACCAGAGCTTAATCATTTAGAAAGTTCAGTTAGTGAAGAGTTAGCTAGAAGAGGAGATTTTGAAAGAGTTGGAAGACCTGCACTGATTGATGATATTAAATTTGATAGTTTAATTAAAGAATATCAACAAGCATTAAGTTCTAGTAATCAGGCCACAATTTCAGAGGCATTACAGAAATTTGGACCTTTTGAGCATAATGCAGAACTATTTCAAGCCTTAAATGAATTGAGGTTTCAAAAGATGGGAATTAAATTAAATAATGTAGATGATTTATATCAGAGGTACCGACAGTATCAATTTGAATCGCAAAAAAGAATAAACCCAAATATTCCAGATTCTGCAATAAGCTATATGGATGAAGTACAGTTTAAGAAGATTGTTCAAGAGTTAGAAGGAGCAAGAACTGCTAGAGATGTAAATAGGATGACTAATTTAATGGATAATTTTAATGGTTTAGATCAATTGATGGTTGATTTAGACAATTTTTATTCTGGTAAAAAGCTTAAAACTGACAACAAAGATCTTTATAAATATTATCTGGAACATCAATCAGATTTAGTAAGAATGTATGACGATTATTATAAGGCTTGGGAAACTGGTGATATAAGCAAAAGATCTGCTTTGAAAGATGCCCATCCTGATTTATTAACTGCTTTGGAGCAGTTAGATAGGAGATTTCAATATTTAGATAGAGCTGGATCATTACAGTTTAGAGCTTCATCAATAGAAATGACTTCTGAACTATTAAGAGAATTTCCACCTGGTACCAAAGCCACACCTGAGCAAGTTGCTAATTATTTAGAAAAAAAATACAAGTTAAAAGATAATAGTGGTACAAGAGGAGTGAGTGATAAGGATATAGAGTTATATAAAGTAAAATTATCTGATGGCAATGAATATAGAGCAGTATTAAGTTCAACAGGACAGTCAGTTACACTCTTAGATAGTACTGGAAATATAGTTCAGCCAACAATAAAATTAAAAGCTCAACCAAAAACAGTTACTCCTAAAGCTAAAACAACCCCACAACCAGCAGTAAAAGCATCTAAAATTTCAGCAAAAGAAAGATATGATACAGCTGGTACAAATATGGAACAGCGAAGAAAAGACTTAGTTTCAAAGAGGGATGAATTAAAATTAGCAGAAAGAGAAAGAAATCAAGCTCAACAAGCATATATGTCAGCAGATAATCTCGGCACTTTTGATGCACATACAATTCAAAGGTTAAAGCAAAATGCTGAAAACGCATCTAATAGGGTAGGTATTTTACGGACTGAAGTTGACCAATTGACTTCTTCTTTAAGAGATTCTATTGTTGATCGCCGAAAAGCATTCTTTGCAAGAGGTGTAGAACCATTAGGAAAAATTCCAGAATTAGCTTTAAAAGGAAAAGATCTTTTAATAGATAAGATTAGATCTAAGTGGCGTATTGATTGGTTAAACAATATGAAAGATAAAATGATTAAAGTTGGAAAAGTCCCTTCTGAAAAAGTAGCACAAATATTTTCTGTTTTAACAGAACAAAGTAATATTAGTGCATTAATACAGGGTAGATTTGACTTATTTACACCATATAAAAGATTTAAAATACTTTTATCTTCAATAGCGGTAAATAATTATTCAAAAGAATTACAAGAAGTAGTAAATCCACTGGTCAATGAGCAAATGGTAATTATGCATTATTATACTCATTTAAGACTGCCAAGTAAGACAGAAGTAGATAACTTCAATAACCTTTCACTTGAAGAGAAATTAACAGCAATAGAGCAAGGATATCAAAACTTTGAGAATGGAGAGTTATCTCCAGAACAGCTATATTCTTTAGAAGAACAAGATTATATTTCTTCCAAGAGAGATACTTTACAATTAGCTCTTCAAGAAGCACAATCACTAGACGACCTAGATATGGAGGCACTTAAAGCAGTTTTGACTAAGCATCTTGCCCTAGGAGAAACTTCATTTGAAAAACCATATATTGTTTCAGTTGATGGTATTACTCTCCAAGTCGATAAAGAAGGCGTAATTTCTGTTACAGGAGCTGAGAGCTGGATTTCAAAAACCAATGAGAATAAAAAGACAGGTAAATCAACAGGCTCTGGTAGTCAACAAGAGGTTGGAACTAGTTCTGAATCACCAAGCTCCGAGGAGCAAGACAGTTCAGCTGAAACTTCTCAGTCCACAAGTGATAGTCCATTTTTTGAAGGTACTGAATTTTATAGTCTTCCACCAGGTACTGAAACATTTTCATAATAATTATTAGTTGAAAAGTACATTAATACACTTTAAATCTTTAAGTTTATGTAGTTTTTTGATATAATTAAAAGATTAATACTTTTATTATGCGTCTAGACTACAATTATAATTATTCATTATATAAAAGCTCTTTATTCGGAAGAGTAGTATTTCAATCTTCAAATGCACCTTCCTCATCTCCTTCTAGCTCTCCTAGTCCCATGATTATCACTCCACAGAATAAATTAAACAGGTATGATGCTAATGAAGATAATCCAGAAATTCTTAAAATTAGAACTATTCTTGATCAGAGACAAGAAGCTATGAAAATAGGAAAAGTTTCTCGACAACAACTTGATCGTTCAATAGGTTATCAAGGAAGAATGAAAATTGTAGATCTTTTAACTTCACCAGTTGGAGGAAAAATTGATGATTATGACGATGGGTATTTTGGTGATGAAACAGATGAAAATAATCCTACAAGATCTAGGTTGAATGGTTATTTATATGCACATGATATTTTTTCAGGAGGAGGACAAGCAGGAGTTACTGCTATTAATGAAGGACTGGAAAAACCTTATGAGCTTTATCATAAATATATTGGAGACAGTAGGCTTACAATGAAAGATTTGGAAGAAGGAATGTCATTAAAAAATTATTTTGCAGGAGCATCTCAATATACAAAATTTGATAAAGTAATTGGCATAATTGCAGGTCTAGAGTCATTATCCGATAGTAAAATTAATGATAATTCAAGAAAAAGAGACTATAAGGAATACTTAAAAAGTCAGTTTGAAGAACTAAACACAGCAGATAAGCAAAATAATGAAGATTCTCAAATACAATTTTTATTTGGAATAAAATCACTTGCAGATTTTCTTAATTCAGATGATGAATGGAGGTCGGAATATGATAGAATAGATAATTTAACAGATCCTAACGCTATAGGTGCACAAATTACTGATTACCCTGGAACTTTCTCTAAAGATAAAGATAACAAAACCCGTTGGCAACTAAATGGATACTTATATTCTGTTTATTTATTTAATGGTAAAAGTTCTGTAGCATCAAATCAAGAATTTCAACGTGCAGCTAAAATGTTTGATGATTCAGGATGGATAGATGAAGATTTTACTCAAGAGATGATTGAAGGTGATCCAGAAGGTAGTACAGATCGTTTTGGTTTAAAAAAATATTTAATTGAGGCAGAACAATACACAGCAAATGATGAAATAAAAGGTATTATAGCTGGACTTTTAAAACAAGCAGATAGTCTTGGAGCCAATCAACAGTCATATAAAGAATATTTAAAAGTTTTCCTTAGACATTTATCTCCAAATAATTCAAGAGAAGAACAGCTAATTATTTTATCAGGCATAAAATCTCCTGAGAGTGCAGAAACATATATTAAACATGACTTACTTTTTACTATTAATCGTGCAGTATTGTCGGCCAGTATTCAACATAGTCAATTTATACTAGATGATCAGAGTTATACTGATTTAGCCAAAGACACAAAAGATATTACATTGGCACAAATAATGGACCTTTCTAATAAGGTTAAAAATCAAATTAATGATTTTATAGATAAACGTTCAATGACAGCTATAAAAAGCCTTCAAGATACTTACAATGCTATGATTGCTGAAAATAAAAAAGATAAAAACCCTTTATATGATCAACAAACCTTAGATGAGTTAGCAAAAAGAATACAATCTAATGCTAGGGAATTTATTAAAGCTCGTGGTTCACTAAAAGAAACCGCTTTAGATGGGGTAATTAATCAAAAATATTTGATGACTTTAAAATCAGCAGAATCAAATTATTTTACTTTAATTGATGAAATAGAAGCAAAAAATCAATCTATTACTGATTACAGAAATAATAAACTTCCAAATCAAACAACTACACCCCAATCAACTCAACCCCAAAAGCCAAAACCAATAGGAGCTACTCCATTACCTCCTAAACCAAAACCAGCTCCTGTCCCCCCAGTTTTACCATCAAAACCTAAAACTCCAGAACAAAAAGAAAAAACTGAAGCACCTTTGATGTTAGCAACAGCTTGGGATGCAATTTTTAGTAAAGTTATTAATGAAATTAATAAATCTCCTCAAGGTGTAGATTTTAGTTTTGTCTATAATGGTTTACAAATTCCTGCAAAAATTCGAAAAGTAGGTAATCAATTTAATTTCTCATTTAATAGCTTTGAAGCAGGTCAAGGTAATTTAACATTTACAAGCATAGACCAAATCAAAAGTTATTGTGATAATGGAAATCTGAATCAGTATTTAGCAACTGCAACCATTATCCAAAGGAAGAACTGGGATAGATTTAAAGGTTCTAATTGGTTAGATGAATTGAAGGAAGCCCCTAAAAGAACAGGTAAATGGTCTGTTTCAATTGAATTAGATTGGAAAAGAAATCATGCTTTTGAAACTGGAAATGGGAAAATAGATTTATCAGTAGGGCCTGATGGAACTATTAGTTATAAAATTTATAAAACACATGCTGCATCAAATGGTACCGACATAAAACATGGAAATGCTGGCGATTTTACTCAATTAATTCAAGCAATTAGTCACACTAAATATTGGTCAGAAAATTATAATAACTTTGAAAATCAACATAATTTTAAAGACATTAAAAGAAAAGAAATTTTATTAGCTAACTTAATGACCTTAACCTTTTATAAAAAACAAAGCAGTAAAATAGGAGAAGTTTATAATTTTAACAACTTCTATAATATGAAATACGGATATATGTACTTAAATTGGGGAAATGAAGCAGATAACTTTAAGAGAAATAGATCAATACAAAACCCCGTTTTAGAGGTGAAAGCAAATGAAAATGGTACTGTTACTTGGAAATTACAAAGATTAGGTGAAGATAAAATTACTTGGATGGGGACTTATGGGATAGCTAATTCACTAAATGACTTATTTAACCAAATTAGTGAGGTTAGAAAAGATTCCAAAGCTAGAATGAATACTAAATCTTCTAATTTACCAAATCTAGGAAATTTCGGATATAGTCCTTCTTAACGTTTTAAGCCCTTTTTAATTTTCATCAACCAGAATACGAAAGGGTTAAATATTTTTTCTACACTTTCAGAGTAATCTACTTTATCACCCCCAAATTTTAATTTAAATTCTGTAACTCCAGCCCATTCATGTTTAGTATCATAATTCAAGTTAGAATCTAAAGGAGCTGTACCTAAAAAATCATACCAATTAATATTTTTCTTTTTTGCATCTAAAATAGCACCCCATTGAAGCAAATATGGAGCCATTACATTCCTATATTCATTTGATGAAGCACCAAAATAATAAATACTTAAATCTCCATAGAAAGTAACTATTATCCCTGCAATAATCTTTTTATCATATTCGGCCAAATATAATTTACAATACTCGTTCCCTAGAGTTTTTAACATATCTAAATAATATTGTTCAGGATGACCACTAAATCCATCTCTACTAGTTGTTTCAGTTAAAATTCTATAAAATTCTTTTACTCCCTGCTCAATACTGATATGTTGCTCCCCAGCTATAATTACTTTTACGCCTTTTTTGCTAGCTAATCGAATATTATAACGTCCTTTTGTTTTCATCTGGTTTAACAGACTATTTTCATCTTGTTTAATATTTAAAACAATACTGTGTTCAGGTTGATAGTTGGCATGAGCTTTTCTAAATCCAAACTTTTTCCAATTTACTTCATTTTTAAGTCCAAAATTGATTGGTCCTACTTTCACCAGAGAAGGCTCAATCCTCACGAATACAGATTGTTCTTGTTTAGCTAATTTTGAAATTTCTGCTAACCAAGCATTTAAGATTTCTTCAATATTTGTTGCTTTAAAATCAATCACTGGTCCTTTGGGGATATATATCCAATTTAACCCAAATGAAATCAGTCTTTTTAAAGCCAAACTTCCACCTATTAATTTTTCATCATCAAAAACACCTATTATCCACCATTTCCAATTTTTACCTTTTGCAATATTTTGAAACATCCCCCATTTCGAAGTTTGATGAATATTCCCAATCATATTATGGCTTTGTGAAGACACAAAATTGTCCCACAATGAATATTCTTCTTCTTGTAAAATGCGTGTAGTAATCAATATTTATCTTGAAAATATAGCATTAGTAGAGTATTAATATATTGTATAAAAGCAAGTTAAAAGTTGATTTTTATCTTATTTTTTGCTAATATATACAGAGGTTTAATTAATAAATCAAAAATAAATATGAAAAACTTAATTTCCAAAGCAAAATTAAATATTGCTACTGCTACTGGTTCACTATTTTATGGAGTAACTTCTGCTATGGCTCAATCAGGATTTTTAAATCCAACTGATAATCCAAGTGCTATTGCAGGGCAAACTGGTGGAGAATCAAGTCTTAGAAACTTGATATTAACTATAGTAAATTACTTCCTTGGATTCCTTGGTTTAATTGCAGTTATTATGGTTATTTACGGGGGGGTCTTAATGGTAACATCAGGTGGTAGTGATGAAGGATTTAACAAAGGTAAAAAAATTCTTACTTATGCTGCAATTGGTATTGTAATAATACTCTTATCATTTGCTTTTGTTTCTACTATCTTTGGAGCTGGATCAGGACAACAAGGCTAAGATATATAAATTTTAAACTATTACCCCCCTTTTTAGGGGGTTTTTTAAAATCCAAATAAAAATAGCTTATATAGTTAATCAACTTGACAAAACAATATATTATAATAAAAATAGACTCTAATCACAAATCTTTATGGAGAAAAGACCACTAAGAGTAGGGGCTATTATTGAAACAACAGAAGGTGTTTTATTAGTTCAGGATGCCAAAGATAAACAAAAAGATTATTATATTAGTAAATTAGAGAAAAAAGAGAGAAAATCTAGTGGAAGAAAGAAAAAAACAGTTAATCCAGGATTATTAATGGCAAAGGAAATAATGAAGGATGGTAGGTTTTCATTACCAGGTGGTAAAATTGAGTCTAAAGACTATGAAGAAGCAAAAGCTACTCAATTAATTGGAGTAGAGAAATTTAATAATGATCAAATTGAATTATTTAAAGAGGTTATTAAAAATGCTATAGCGCGTGAAATTGACGAGGAATTAGGGATAGGGGTAGATCAAAACATGGTTAAAACAATAATGGAAATTCAAGGTAGGACAAGAGATCATATTATATGTTTAGTACATGCTGAAGGGAGAATTAAACTTAATAGAGAGGAGTTAAGCGGTATTGGTTTATTAAATGAACATCCCCAAATTCCTTTAAATGAGTTTTTTTATCAATCTCATGTAAGAACAATTTATCAAAAATATTTACTTTCAGAATATAGACCTGAATTAATTAAAAGATATTTATCCAAATTAAATATTAAAAAGGATTTAATTATGGATGTTTTGAAAGATCAAGTTTTAGCAAGAGCTTATTTAAAAAGTAAGGGGAATGATCGAAATAAAAATAGAGCTATTCCGCATTTACTTCAATCTTCACCAAATTTTGTAATTTACGATGATCAGGAAACAGCTATTTCTCCACATGAGCCTCGTAGCTTTACTAAAGCAGAAAACGCGAGAATAGTACCTCCTTCTGAACGGCCCAAACCAATTGAGTCAGTCCTCAAACCAAAAGAAGATGTAATTCCATATCAATTAGCTGATAATCTAATAGAAAGTCAGTCTGAAATACTTAAAAAGAAAGGGTAAAAAGATATTTTAGAAATTGGCATATCAACAAATTTATATTTCAAATAATAAACAATTAATAAGGCGATAGTCTTATAGTTTACATTCAAATAAAAGATTATCTAATTTATTAGTAAAGTATTAGATATTATAAATATTAGCTTTTAAAGTTAAATTTCCCCTTTAAGGGTTTTAATAATTTTGTAAATATACACTTTGATTTCTTCAAATTGGTCGGGGAGCAGGGACTCGAACCCTGGACCTCATGGTCCCAAACCATGCGCGCTAGCCAACTGCGCCACACCCCGATAAACTTATTGACTTGTAGAACTCTCCACAAAGTGCCAAAATATTAAGTGAAAGATGTCCTATAAGTCAAACGAATTATAAAATTAAACTTGAAGTTAATTTATGTACATTTCATATCACCAAATCCCACACTATCAAGTAATAGATAATAATGGCACATACCTCACAAATTTAAGTAAAATTTGGATAAACTTTGATGATGGAAAGGTAATTGCTTTTGAAACTAAATTACACTCTAAAAACTTAATTCATCCAAGTGATATTATTTCTTGGGATGATTCAAAGGTAATTTTAGGTCCAAATTTTGAATTTCTTGAAGTCACTGATTTAATCAGGCTTGAAAATTTATTAACTTATAAAAATCCTGTATTAATTTCTAAAAAAGTTTTTACAGAAAGTGGATTGAATATTGGGAAAGTAATTGATTTTAATATTGATACTAATAGTTTAATTTTAACTAATATTTTAGTATCCAAAGGCTTTTGGATATGGAAAACTGATAAAAGATTAATAAATTACTCTCAAATTATAGAAATAAATAGTGACAAAATTATTGTTAAAGATAGCACGCTTAAAATTCCTGTAGCCCAAAGTTTTCCAGAGCAATTTGTTTTACAAAAGACTGCCACTTTGGATCAGGCATTATTTGAGCGTGAAGACCGAACATCTCTCTAAAATCGGCTTCATTTTCATGGTCATATCCAAAAATATGTAGTAATCCGTGCACAAATAAAAATTCTATTTCATCTTTAAAGTCTACTTTATGTGAGTCAGCCTGTTTATTTATTGTTATAGGTTCTAAAAATAATTGTCCGACAAGATTGTCTTTTGGAAAGTTATTACCCTCTAAAAACGAAAAAGAAAGAATATCAGTTCTTTTATCAATATTTCTAAATTGCTTATTTAAATTTTGTATAGTTTTTTCATCTATAAAATTAAGTTCCAAATCCCCTTTTAAATCTTTACACTGTAAAATTTCCAAAGTTTTATTAATCCAAATTTTAAAATTTAAATTCTTTGGAATTAAGATATTTGTCTGATTATTAATTATTAAATTTAGCATCTATAAATTTTGATATTTATAAAGTATTTCATACCCTACAACTGCAGTTGCTGTCGCCACATTTAACGAATTAGCTCGCCCATTCATTTGAATATCCACAGCAAAATCACATATCTCTAAAATTTTATCATTCACGCCATCAATTTCATTTCCTACCACTAAAACTAAAGGAAAATTATATTCAGCTTTTTTATAGTCAATTGATTGATGAGTAAGTTCTAGAGCAATAAGTTTATTCCCCTCTTTTTTAAGCTGTTTGGCACATTTATAAGCATCTTTCTTATATTCCCATGGTACTGTATGAACTGCTCCTAAAGCCACTTTTTCAATTTCTTTATTTGGGGGTTGACCACAAATTCCAGTTAAGTAAATTTTTTTGATTAATAAAGCATCTGATGTCCGAAAAATTGACCCAATATTGTATGAGCTTCGAATATTATCTAAAAGTATTATTACAGGTATTCTATCTAGTTTTTTAACTTGAGTAATAGAAGGTTTTACTTCGAGAATTTCCAGATGAGATAATTTATTAATTTTCAACATAGTTATTGTTGTATTCTCCTAAATTATCGAGATTTTACTAATTTCTTTTGTTTTATCAATAAAAATTATTAATTCTTCTTTTGTTAGTCCATTTTCAATATCAGAAATATCATTTTTATCAATAATCCTCCATTCCATAGCTTTCATAATATATCTTAAATACCACCATTTCTCTGCTAAAAATTGAATTGAAGTTAATTGGTTTGTAGATGTTAAAATTTCATTCTCATTTAATTCAATTTTTTCTTTCCAATTCATTACCTGTGCTGCTCCAAAAACAAGTTTTAGAGCCTCAATTTTACTAATTTGTTGTTCAGGTCTAAAAGGACTATTTTCATCATTAAAATAACCACTGACAAGATCTAGTTTTGTAGCTAAGTTAATAGATTGATAATATTTATATGCTGGGAAAACATCAGGATATAAAATTACAGGATCAAGGTAAATGCTAAAATGAGTTCTCGTACTAAATGAAAATAGGCATAAATCAATCTCTTTATCACATTGTCTTAAAAACTCTCTATTTATGTTTTCTAAATTAAAGGACCGAACAATTAAATCAGTCGCAGCTCCCCTACTAATAAATTCTTCAGCATAAGTAATAAAAGGTATAGAGGTAAATATAAAAGTAAATAATAAAGCCTTTGTAATAGTGCTTTTAAATAGGTTAGTAGTTTTTTGTATTAGTTGAAACTTCAAGTTTTATTTTTATTTATGCCAGCATTATATTCAAGGGGTGCCATTGTGACAAGCTTATAAGAATTAATTTTATTAAAATTTAGAATAAATTTTTCAGTCTTTGTAATACAAATTTAAGGATGAGAAAATAAAAAATTGGAGCGCAAAATTTTTATTTTTAAATCAAGATCATAAAATTGTTGATAAGTATTAATTTTATATTTCAACATTAATATCAGATAAATATTAAGTAGGTAGACAAATGTCGACAGATGTCAGTAGACACGGACTGACATAGGTAGACAAATGTCGACAGACGTCAGTAGACACGGACTGACACAAGTAGACAAATGTCGACAGACGTCAGTAGACACGGACTGACATAGGTAGACAAATGTCGACAGATGTCAGTAGACACGGACTGACATAGGTAGACAAATGTCGACAGATGTCAGTAGACACGGACTGACATAGGTAGACAAATGTCGACAGACGTCAGTAGACACGGACTGACATAAGTAGACAAATACAAAATTTGAGAATTTACAAAAAATTAATAATGGCTTAATATAGCGATGTTATTCTTTGGATTAAGTCAGTAGACACGGACTGACACAGGTAGACAAATGTCGACAGACGTCAGTAGACACGGACTGACATAGGTAGACAAATGTCGACAGACGTCAGTAGACACGGACTGACACAAGTAGACAAATGTCGACAGACGTCAGTAGACACGGACTGAC
>CAUJCM010000004.1 GCA_963169655.1 Patescibacteria group bacterium
CAAGTATTAAAATAATAATTTTTAAATATTAATTACATCATTATTTAGATGACAATGTTTATAATTAAAATTTTAGAAAATATTACAAAAATTAACTATTTCTCTCTTATTTGTTTATGGAAATAACTTTGCACCAATATCTTAGATGCAACCCTTTGAGAGGTTCTTAATGTTTATAAGACAATATATGTACTAATAGATTAGAACTAATTATTTTCACTTTCTAATTCAAGATATTGATGTCCTGTAATTAATCTTGGATGTGGCCAAAGTACTACACTTGCTTTTCCTTCTATTTCTTGTGGAGTTAAGTATGGTGTAGCTCCTTTTTCTCCACAATTTGGACTGCCACTACTTTCTTTAAAGCACATTCTGGAATCGGAACTTCTTTTTCTATTATCCCCTAATACAAAATATTCTCCTTCTGGAACTGTAAATTGGTCTATTCCTCCTGTTGCAAAAGTATTTCCAAAGTTTTCAGCTGATAAATAATCTTCTTCAAGCTTTTTACCATCTGGAAATTCTTTGTTAAAAAGATATACATAACCATCTACTAGCTTAATTGTGTCACCAGGAAGCCCAATTACTCTTTTAATAAAGTATTCTTGTTGATTTTGAGGTGGTCTAAATACGATAATATCCCCCCTTTGAGGATCTCCATTATAAATTCCAGGTATATGCTGATAAATGAATTTATTAATAATAATGTAGTCACCATAACTATCTACACATTGGTCATTAATATAATTTAGAGTATTGCACATCGATATACCGTAAACTTGGAAAGGGGACATAATAAAGGTTCTAATTAATGCAACAATGACTACAACTAAAATAATATTGTAGAGGATATCACTAATAACAACTATCTTTTTTTGTGTATTTGGTGTTAATTTACTGTTTTGAAGTTTTTTTTCTAAAGCCAAAATTAATTTGCCTTTTGATTGATCTTTACTAGTAGCCATTTTTAAAAAGTTATACTATATTAATTTAGCTTTACTAGTTCTTAAATACAAGTGTAGAATTTGTTGAGAAATATCAAATTTATTGAACAATAAAATATAAATGCCGATTAAAGAAAATAAAAATCAAAATTTTAGACAAAATGTAAATCAATATTTATTTTCACCCCATTTGGAAGAAGATGAAAAGATTTTATATATTGCTCGTAGACATCCTTTAATGCTTGTTAAAAGTGGTTTAATTATTGTATTTTTTCATTTTTTCTTACCTATCTTTTTTTGGAATGTTTTTCCTGAAATTTGGTTTATTTTTTTAGTTTGGTTAATTTATGGCTTTATTTCAATTAATAAATTGATTTTTAATTGGTATTTTGATGCTGTATTAGTGACTAGTATGGGGCTTGTGGATGTAAAATGGAATGGACCTTTCGATAGATCCTCTAACAGAATGGAATATACGATGATTGAAGGAACTAGTTATCAATTTAAAGGAATTTTGCAAACTTTGTTCAATTTTGGAACAATACAAGTAAACAGGTCAACAGGAGCTATTGGAATTGAACAAGAAGATGTTATTGATCCAGTAAAAGTAGAGACTATTATTTTGGATTATCAAGAAAAATATATAACTCAAAAGAATTTTAAAGATTCGACTGCATTAAAGAATTTGCTAAGTGAAATGGTAAAAGATTATGCTTCGAAAATTGATGAAATAGAAATTAAATTTTAAAAATGATTATAGGTTTTTCTAATATTTTGGTTTATGCATTAACAATAGTTGTTTTTGGAGTTTTTATAATTGGTCTTATTCAAAATAAAAAAAGAAAATGGAGTAATGCTGATTATAAATTTTTTGATGAAAATTATGCTAATATTTTGAAAATTGAGGATAAAAAATTACAAATTTTAGAGTTAGATAAATTATTAGATAAAATGTTGGGTAGAAGAGGATATCAAGGTTCTTTAGGTGGCAAATTAAAAAAATATGATTTTTTGTATTCTGAAATAGACCAAGTTTGGGCTGCTCATAAAATTCGTAATAATATTGCTCATCAATTAGATTATAAAGTTAATGATAAGGATTATCAGACTGCTTTAAAAGGATTTCGAAGGGCTTTTAAGGATTTAGGTTTAATGTAAATATGCAAATTTTAACAATAGTAGATCGTTTTAGTATTTTGAAAAAGGACTTTTTTACTGATGAAATAAAGGAACTTTTTGAAATATTTGATTATGAAGAAGAGGGAAATTTGCTTTTACAGCCTGGTTCTGAGGGTTATAGACAATTTATTAATTATTTTGGGGATACTTTTATTGGAAAAGATGGAAGAATTAAATTTAACTTTCTTTGGAGGTTTTTATATAAAGATTTTAGAAAATTAAGAATATTTGAGTTTTTAATGGAGCCTTTAGTGTTTAATCATTTAAAAAACTTTGAAGATGCTACTAAAAAACAAGGCATAATTTTTGTGATGCCAGGATTTGTAAATTTAAATGATTATAAAAAGCTTGATCAAATTATTTGGCTTGAAATCGATAAAATACAAGCTAAAGGCTTTTTAGAAGAGAAGATGTTTTCTGTTGGGGTGGATAAGTTTTTAGATACAAGAAATAGATTGTATTTAAAACCTGAAATTGATTTAATTTCTATGGATTCTATTGAAGCTTTATTGGCTTTTTTAGAGAAAAGAGTAAAATTGTCAGCAAAATAAGTAAAAATAAATTATTATGGAATTAGAAGCTATTATCGGACTTGAAATTCATGCTCAGATTTCTAGTCAGACTAAAATTTTTTCATCATCTAGCGCTAGTTATTTTGGGGAAGAACCAAATATAAATATTGATCCAATTTGTTTAGCTATGCCTGGTCAATTACCAGTCTTAAATGATCAAGCTTTGTTTAAGGGGATTAAAGCAGCGATGGCTTTAAATTGTACTATTAATAAATATTCACATTTTGATAGAAAAAATTATTTTTATCCTGATTTACCTAAAGGATATCAGATTTCTCAATTTGAATACCCTTTAAGTGAAAAGGGATATTTGGAAATTAATGTTGATGGAAATAAAAAGAAAATAGGAATTACCAGATTACATCTTGAAGAAGATGCTGGTAAATTAACTCATTTTAATGGAGGGACCTTAATTGATTTTAACAGAGCTGGAGTAGGTCTTATGGAAATTGTTAGTGAGCCGGATATTAGATCAGCTGAGGAAGCTGTTTTATATGCTAAACAAATTCAGCAAATTTTAAGATATTGTGATGCTAGTGATGCTGATATGGAAAAAGGAATGATGAGATTTGACGCTAGTGTGTCATTAAGGCCAATTGGTGAGGAAAAACTATACCCCAGAGCTGAAATTAAAAATTTAAATTCTTTTAGATCTTTAGAAACTGCAATTAAGTATGAAATAGATAGGCAGAAAAAATTATGGGCTGAAAATCAAGCTCCCGATAAAAATACAACTGTTGGTTATGACGACACAAAAGGTATTACATATTTTATGAGAAATAAGGAAAGTTCAGATGATTATAGATATTTCCCAGAACCAGATTTACCTCCTATTATTTTAGACGACCAATATTTAGCTGAAATTAGAGCTAATTTGCCTGAATTACCTGAACAAAAATATCAAAGATATTTAAGTGAATTAAATTTGAGTGAAGCTGAAGCTTTATTTTTAATTGAAGATAGGGAATTGGCTAAATTTTTTGACCAAGTTGTAGAATTATCAGGAGATACTAAGAAATCAGTTAGTTTTGTATTAAGTATTATGGTTGGAATGATGAAGAAAGAAGGATTACATTTTTCTGAAATTAAATTTACTGCAGAAGATTTAGCTAAATTAATTAAGTTAGTTAATGAAGGAGTTACTTCAATGAATATTGCTAAGGGTGAAATTTTTGAAGAGATGTTTTTAAATGGAGGTGATCCAATGGAAATAATTGATAGAAAAGGTTTGAAGTCAATAAGTTCGGCTGATGATTTAGAGAAAATTTGTCAACAAGTGCTTGCAGAAAATGAAAAATCAGTGCATGATTATCTTAGTGGTAAGGAAAATGCTTTTAAGGCTTTAGTTGGACAAGTGATGAAAGCTACTAAGGGGCAAGCTAATCCACAATTAGCAAATGAAATCTTACTTAAATTATTAAAACAAAAATAAATGGCTTCAATAGATTTTTTATACTTTGCACTTGGGATAGGATTTATTATTTTAGTGATATTTTTTAGTGCTTTACTTTTAAATTTGACTATTACACTTCGAGATGTGAATAAAATTACTAATAATTTAAAGGAAATTTCTGATAAGTTACATGAAGCTGTTTTTGACCCATTAAAGTCTTTAGCTGAGATCACTACTAGTTTTGGTTTTATTTCAGATATTATAGAAAAAATTCGCTCTAGGTTTGATGATGTTGATGAAGAGGATGAAGAAGAAGAAATTGTTGAGAAAAAATCTAAAGGTAATTTATTTTCAGTTAAAAAGCTTAAGAAATAATAAAATTCTTGAAATATTTGTAAAATAAGGTATAAATACACCTTATGCAAAAATATCAAGATTTAGTATTACAGTTAATTTTTACAGTTGCTCTGTTGGGAGTTGTATTTTTGATGATCAATCTTCATCAAAAACCTTTACAAGCTGTGGAAGAAAAAGATTTATTTAATAATTATTCAAATTTCCAAACTATTTATCAGTTTGAACAAGAAGAGGATAAATTGAAAATGCAAATAAATAACTTAAAAATTGACTATGCTAATTCAGTAAATAATTATTTAAAGTCAAAAGAAAAATTAGAGTCTTTAAATTTATCTACTTTAGAATATCGTGAAAAATTAAATCAATTAGATCAAATTTATAGTTCACAATACTTTCAAAAGAAATTAGATTTAATAGATGAACAACAGAAGATTTTAAGTAATTTATTAGAATATAAGTGTCAAAAATATTGTACTTATCAAGATTTACCGTCTTAATCTGTTGGATTTTTTATTCTGTGCTTAATTATTTTATAGGGAAATTTAACTGTGGCATTTAAAATTCTTTTTATTCTTTTTGGTTGTTTATATAGCCTATAAAGCCATTCTAAACCTATTTTTCTGATAAATTTTGGAGCTCTTGGAATAATATTGCAGATGAAATCAAAAGTTCCTCCAATACCAATTGCTATTTGTATATTTTTAAGTTTTGATAAGTTTTTAGAAATCCAAATTTCTTGATTTGGGGCTCCAAAACCAACTAAGAGAATTTTTGCTTTACTTTGATTTATTTTTTGGATGGTTAAAGAATCTTCGCTTGTAGTATCGTAATTTCCTGCTATTTGAATATCTGGATATTTTTTTTGAATTATTTTTTTAGTTAATTCTGAGATATTTGATTTTAAGCCATTTTTATTCCCTAATAAAAAGAGGGGATAATCTTTAAAATTTGGGGATTTTAAAATTTCTTGTGTGATATCGGAACCATGTATAGGAGTAGAAAATGGAATATTTTCATCTTTTTTATGAAATATAAAAGTGAATAATGAAAAAATACCAAAAAGGGTTAAAATTAGAGGATTTTTTAGATTCTTACTTTTAGAGAGATAGTATTTTGCCCAAATTAAGCCATTTCCATCTGGTAAATTTAAATCTGCGCTTTGTAAAATTTTTTTATATTTGAAGTTTTTTAAAGTTTTTAAAAGAATTTCAGGATTAGGTGTAGCAATAAAAAGTGTATTTTTTGATTTTAAAGTCTTTAAAATATAATTTAAAACTTCTTTTTTTGTAGTGATATTAATGGGTATATCTAGAATTTTGTATCTATCAATCATTTTTTTGAGCTATCACAATATAATTATAAGATTGTGGGAAAGGGACTTTGACTCCTTTTTTTACTGAAAAATTTTCGAGTATTTTAAAGTTACTTTTTTTAATTAATGAATCTAATTCAAATGGCATAAAGTTATGATAAAATCTCTTAGTTTTAATTAATTGATCGGCATCTTTCCAAGGAATATATAAGTCATTAAATTTATGTTTTCCAAATGAAAATACTGATTTAAAGAAGGCATCGATATTTTCTTTGAAATATTTACTTTGCCATAAATTCCAAACAGTGATGATGATTATTCCATTTTTTTTAAGTACTCTATGCACTTCATTTAGAGCCTGTATTCTTAATTTTTTAGATGGTAAGTGATGGAATGCTGCAATACAAAAAACTATATCAAATTTATTATCTTTTTGGGGAATATTTATTAAATCACCTTCTATAAATTCAAATTTAGGATGAATTAATTTAGCGAGTTTAATTAATTTACTACTATTATCAATTCCTAAGTACTGGAATTTACCCTCTTGATAATGATCTTGTAAGAATTTTAAAAGCCTCCCATTTCCGCAACCTAGGTCTAATATCGATAAATTTTCTTTCAAGTAATTTTTAAAAAATTTAAATTCTTTCCATTCTACTTGTCTTGTCGTAGAAAAATCTTCTGCAATTGTTTGATATGAATCTTTTACTGAATTTAAGATTTTTTGATCTTTTGGACTTTCCACAATTTATTTGTAAATTTTTAATTTTATGTAAAAATAATATATCCTTTTATCAAATTAAATCTAGTTTAAAGAATATGCCTATTGCTACTAATATGGTAAGAAGCCCTCTTGAACATCAGAAATGGCTTAAAAATATACATAAACAATTAATCTTAAAAGCTTTTAATTCTGGAGTTTCTAATCAACAGGAATTACAAGAAATAAAAAATGAGTTTAGTACTCGTTATAAAATTCCATCTGCTTCTAATGTTGAGTTGATAAATGTTTATAAAGAATTGGTTAGTGATGGAAAGATGAAAGAAAATAAAGATTTTTCTAAAGTTTTACGCAAGAGATCTGTAAGATCTCTTTCTGGAATTGCGAATATTACAGTTTTAACAAAAGCATATCCTTGTCCAGGTAAATGTATTTTTTGTCCAACTGAACCAGCAATGCCTAAAAGTTATTTATCAAATGAGCCTGCAATGATGAGGGCAATTTTAAATGATTTTGATGGTTATAAACAGACTCGCAATAGACTAGAATCACTAGAAAAAACTGGACACAATACAGATAAAATTGATGTAATTGTAGCTGGTGGTACTTTTTCTTTTTATCCAAAGCCTTATCAAACTTCTTTTACTAGATCTATTTTTAATGCTTTAAATTATCCAGCTCCTAAAGTTAGAAATCTTGCTGAAGCTCAAAAAATTAATGAAACAGCGAAACATCGTTGTATTGGCCTTTCTTTTGAAACTCGCCCTGATCATATTACAAAAAATGAATTAAAAAGATTAAGAAAACTTGGATGCACTAAGATTGAGATTGGAGTTCAGTCTTTAAATGATAAGGTTTTAGAAATGAATAGGAGAGGACATGGAATTAAAGAAACTAAGGAAGCTATTAAGCTTATTCGCGATGCTGGATATAAAATAAATGTGCATATGATGCCGAATTTATATGGATCAAATCCTGAAATAGATTTAGCTGATATGAAAGAATTGTTTGAGAATCCAGCTTATAGACCTGATTGGATGAAAGTTTATCCTTGTATGGTTGTACCTTGGACACAGCTTGAAGGTATGTATAAAAAAGGTTTATATCAAAGTTATGATGATCAAACTTTAATAGATTTGATGGTGGAAATGACTAAAGTTTGGCCCGAATATGTGAGGGTTACTAGAATGTACCGAGATATTCCTTCAAATACTATTATTTCTGGAAGTAAGGTTTCAAATTTAAGGCAGGTGGTTGAAGATAAATTAAATTCTCTTGGAATTAAGTCGAGAGATATTAGATCTCGAGAAATTAAGGATGCTAAAATTAATTTTGATGATTTAGAGCTTAGAATTAATCAATTTGAAGCAGCTGATGGCCAAGAATTTTTTATTTCTTATGATCATGTGAAAAAAGATAAATTATGTTCATTACTTCGTCTTCGTTTTCATTCTTATGCTTTAGCTGGTAAAAGGCATTTTATACCTGAACTTAATGGTGCAGCTTTAGTTCGAGAAGTACATACTTATGGGGAACAAGTGGCAATTTCTAAAAAAGGTAAGGAAGTTTCTCAACATATTGGTCTGGGAAGGAGAATGATGAACAAAGCTGAAGAGATTTCCAAAAAAAATGGTTTTAAAAAATTGGCAGTAATTTCAGGAATTGGAGTTAGAGAATATTATAGGAAATTAGGATATAGGTTGGATGGAACTTATATGGTGAAGGATTTGTAGAAGGTGGCTCTTGCCAGAACTTCTATTTTATGTCAAAATACACTCTCACGAAATTAAATTGATTTTATGGCTAGTGTTAAGAAAACAGTAGATAAATTTGAAATATTCCAAGATTTGGTGGAAAACTTTGAACAAAATCTTTTTGTTGAAAGGGGATTGAATGTTTTGATAAAAATTGAAGGTTTGGTTAAATCAATTAAGGCTAGAGTAGGAAGAGCTTTAAATAACCAAGAGATTGATATAGTTTTAAATGCAACTTTAAGAGCTTTAAATGCAAAAGAGCCATTAAATTTTGGGGAATATATCAAAGAAGGTAAAGATACTATAAGTTCGATGATAGATTATATTATTGATAAGATAGAAAAAGTATCTAATGAGGAAATTGGTTTAGAGGAGATGTTAGAAAAACTGAAGATAACGTTGGTTAATGTTAATTATCAAATTGTGAAGACACAAGAAATGGAAAGACCAATAGTACTAGAAGAGAGAAAGTTTGAGAAAAAGAATTAAATGTTAATAAGATAGGTTTATTTTTAAAATATTTAAGATTAAGGAGAATATATAGTGATGATATTTTAGGGATAGTTGGGGTGAATGATGAGAAGACAATGAGAGAAAGTAGTTATGTTTTATTTGAGATACCATCAATTAAGAAAGTAGTGTTAATATGTGAAGACTATGGAGAAGCAAGTTTTGTATTAGATATGGATGAAGATTATCAAAGAGGAAAAGTGGTAGAGGCAACTAAAGAAGAATTAATTCAATGTTTTAGTGCTAGATGGATTAAGTTTGAAGAAAGTAACATAGAGAGATGGTATAAAGAATTAGATAAGACACTATTTGCTGATCCTGAAAGAAAGAGGGAGAAGATAGATATTGAGAAATATAGGAAGAATATGTTTAAGATGGATAAGGCATATTTTGAAAATGCTAAGAATATAAAAACTGATTTAGAGGAATATTCTAAAAAAGTAGGAAGTAATGACCCAAGAGATTTAAAAATAAGTAAGAAATATTTAAATGAGAGAGCCAAGTGTAGTAATGGTGAAGAAGTTTTTTTTCTTACATTTTTAATAAGAGCTAAAAATGTTTTTAAAAGAGAAAATAATAAAGAAAATTTTACTAATGCTGATATGTTAAAGAAGTTGTTATTAATTGCTGGATACGTAGTGGAGGAATATTCTATGATGGATAAGTCTTATTTTGAGAATATTAAAAATGTTCAAAATGATTTAGAAGAATATGCGAAAATAGCGGGACATGATAATCCTATTAAATTATTTATTGGTTTTAATGAGGGAGTAAAGTGTAATAAAAGCGAAGTTGTTAAATTTCACACTTATTTTAAATAGAGCTGGAAGAGCATTGTTTGGTTTTAATCAAACAAAAGCTCAATCTAATTTATCTAAAATTAGAGATGAATTGTTGAAGATTGCTGGATATTAGATTTATTTTTCGAATTACGATGCGAGTTTTGGAGTTGAAGCTTATTAAATTTAATGAGTTTATGTTATAATATAAAGATTTTTATTTAGTTTTAATGTCTCAACTCGAAAAGTATACTCCAAATAAGTTTGACGAAGGCAAAAAAGGTCCTCATTTGGGTGAGAAACAGCGTAAGTATGTGGAAGGACAATTGTTGGATTTGAGAGTAAATTTGGCCAAAAGGCATGAAAGATTAAGAAAAAGAGAGGTTTTGAAGGCTAAAGTAGAAAGTGAGCAAATAATAGATAAATTAGATAAAGATCAACAAAAATTAGTAGAGAGAAAAACTTATTATAAAGAGATGATTGACAGTGTTGATGAGGGACATGTTTCTGGTTTTGCTTTTGAGGAAATGTATGATTTTAATAAGAGTGAATTTTCGAAGTGGTATCAAGAATATAAAGATAGTGAAGTTAATAAAATGCCTATTGAAGCTTTTATATTGGATAAACAATATCAAGAGTTGGATATTATGAGAGAAACTTTGATGGAAACAAGGATTGAAGGTAGTTTTTTAAAAATATATCCAAATTTAGTTGGTGATGAAAAAGGAGAGGAAAGTAATAATAAACAAAATGAGGTTATTGAATCCTCAAAATTATTTTTTAGAAATAACTCATCTCTATTTAATAAATATTTTGAAGGTGATGAAAAGCAAAGAGAAATCTTATTAGAAAAATATAAATCGGAGGTTTTTTTTGATGTAGATCCTCAGAGTAAAGAAATTAATGGTGTTATTGAAAAATTATTTGACGATTTACTTTTAGATTATCAAGAAATGTTAGAACAAAGAGAATCTTTAAGATTATTGAATCCTAAAATGGTTCAATTATTAACTAAAAAGAATCTAACAAGAGAGGAGTGGGAAAGAGAGTTGAGTAAAGAGGCTGAAAAACAAGCTAAAAACCTTAAGGAAGAAAGAGAAGTTAAAAAGAAAACAGAAGCTTTAAATGATATTCCTAGTCAAAATATAGATTTTAAGAAGATTTACTATGGTCAACCTATGTCAGCTGGAGATAAAATTGGAAATAATACGCCAATTATTTTTGAAAGAGCTGGGAGAAGGGGAAGATATAAAGCAGTTTTTCCTGTGATGAGCGATACTGGTGTATCTGAGAGCTATTTTCAAATCAGGAGAGTTAGAGAAGGAGGCCTCAGCAGGCTTGTATTTATTTTTGATGATCCTTTAATGGATAAGCCTGCAATAGTTAGTAGTGATGATGCTTTTCGTGCTCAAGTAAATGGTTTGTATTTAGAAAAAGTAATGAGTGATGCTATTAGGAGTGGCTCTGATTATTTAGGTCCTCAATTAAATGATATTATTAGGGATAAGGAAATGTTTGTGTTGGCTGAACGACTTTTATATCCTAAAAAACTAGGAGAAAAAGCTTTAACTATTCCTGAATCATTAATTTTTGAGAAGTTACTATTTGTCTTGGTGAACAGTGAAAATAATAAATCTGAAGCTACAAAATATGGAAATTTATTACCAATTAAGAACAGATTAAGTTTGTTGAATTTTGTATTTATGCAAGATGCAAGTGCTGTCAAAATTAGGACTTATCTTGAAAATCAGAGTTTAGAATCATTAAAAAAAGTTTCTATTGAAGAGTTATTAACAGCTAATAATATTCCTGCAAATCATGGAAATTTTCAGAAAAGTTAAATAGAGGATTGTATTTTAATATATTTTTGATTTATATAGTATTTTGCACAATGTATCTTGTACAAAATAAAGTAAAGGCAGATTTGACTTAAAATAAGTCTATTCTCTAATCTTTTAAATAAATCTTATCTAATTGATTGATTTTCTCTTTAAGCAGTGGAAAACTTTTTAGTTCAGGGTCTTGTTTAATAATTAATTCTGCAGATTGTCTTGCTTTATTTACAGTAATTGAATCACTTAATGATGCCATTTTTAAATCGGGTATTCCAGATTGTTTGATCCCGTAAATATCTCCATGGCCTCTTAATTCCATATCAATTTCTGCTAATTTAAATCCACTGGTATGTTTGACCAATGCGTTTAGTCTTTGCTTGGCTGTAAAAGTCTCATTTTGCATAAATAAAAAACAATATGATTGATATGTGCCTCGACCGACACGACCTCTAAATTGATGTAATTGTGATAATCCAAATCTTTCTGCACCTTCTATAATCATTATTGTAGAATTTGGGATGTCTATTCCAACCTCAATTACTGATGTGGATACTAATATTTGACTTTTATTGGCTTTAAATTCTGCCATAATTTGTTCTTTTTCTTTGGCTTTCATTTTGCCATGTAAAAAGTTTAATTTGTATTCTGGGAAGATATGTTCCTGTAAATATTGATATTCTGTGATAACAGATTTTAATTCTGAATTATCTGATTCATCAATTAAAGGACATATAATAAATGCTTGTCTACCTGTGTTTATTCGATCTTTGATCCATAAATATGCATCATTTCTTTTATTTTCTGGGACTATTCTGGTAATAATCGGTAATCTCCCTTTTGGCATTTCATCTATAATAGATAAATCTTGATCTCCATAAATGGTCATTGCAAGTGTTCTTGGTATTGGAGTTGCTGAAAGGCTTAATAAGTGTGGATCATTATGTGATTTTAAAATACTTCTTTGCTCAACCCCAAAACGATGTTGTTCATCAATAATAGCTAGCCCTAAATTTTTAAATTGTACTTTTTCTTGAACTAAAGCGTGAGTGCCAATGATTAAATCGACTGTACCGTCTTCTATTCCTTGATAGATTTGTTTTTTTTCTTTTGTTTTAAGGCTGCCTGTTAAAAATTGAATATTAAATTCTTGCTGATTAAAAATTTTTTTTAGTGAGTTAAAATGTTGTTCAGCTAGAATTTCTGTTGGTGCCATTAAGGCTGTTTGATATCCATTTTTTATGGTATTAAGAATGGCGATTGCAGCTACAATTGTTTTACCAGAACCTACATCCCCTTGCAGTAATCTTGACATAGGGTGTTCTTGACTTAAATCTTTTAATATTTCTTTTAAGGCTTGACTTTGTGCGTTTGTAAGCTCAAAAGGTAGACTTGTAATAAAACTGGATAGTTTTGGATTAGGAATAATTCTTTTACTATTTTGTTTTGCTGATTGTTGCCATTGCCATTTTCTTTGTAGTGCTTGGATTTGTAATAAAAATAATTCATCAAAGGCTAATCTATCTTTAGCTCTTTTTAAATTTTTTTCATTTGTTGGAAAATGTGTTTCAATTATTGCATCGGCATAAGGAATTAATTGATGCTGATCTATTATCTCTTGTGGTAAATATTCATTAAATAATTTTTTACTTTCTTTAAGCAATGGATATATCTTCTCTCTTAGCCATTTCGATGTTAATCCAGCTGTTTCATGATAAACTGGAACGATTCTAGCTGTGTGGATTTGTTTTTGTTGAATTGTTTCATATTCTGGGTTGATTAAAGCCATCTTTCCTAATTCAAATTTTGCTTTGCCTGCTAAAATAATTGGCATTCCATTGTATAATATTCTTTTTAAATATGTTTGACGAAACCAAACAATTTCAACACTTCCTGTGTCATCAGTTAATCTTGCCTTAATTAATCTTTTACCAAATTTAGTTCTAATTTCCCCTAGAGCAGATAATGTACCTTTGATAACATTTACTTGATCTGTTCTTATTTCATGAATTTTTGTAAATTCACTTTGATCATTATAAGTTCTTGGGAAATATGTAAGAAGATCTTCGACGGTATTTACCCCTAAATTAGCTAATTTTTTCAAATGAGCTTGATTGGTTGAAATTACATTTTTTAATAATGTCTTATTTTCCATAAATATTACAATGGTCTGTGTATACGAGCACTTAAATCACGAATGATACATTGTATAATTTTTTTATGCTCTGTTTTTTGTAGAACTACAGCATTAATTTCTATATTTTTACCGTTTTTTAAAAGACAAAGCCAATTAAATACTTGGTCTTTTTGATCAAAAATATTTTTAAATTTGTCTAATTTTTCTGGCATTGCAACGAATTGATAAATGGAATTACCGATTAATTCTTGCACATCTTGATATTGTAGTATGTCTGCCCCACTTTGATTTATATCTACTATTTTTCCTGTGTCTAATTCAAAAAGTACGATTCCATCATTGGCATTGTTAAAAATTTTTTTATATTTTTTCTCTCTCTGACTTCCATCATTAGCTTGAGCATCTTTTTGTTTATAACTATCTAATGTGGTAATTGTATTGCTAATTATTTTAATTAAATTACCAGCTGATTCTAGTCTTTCTTTTGTAAATAATGGTAACTGTAAATAAGCGTCCAAATATTCATTTAGTGATATTTGTAGAATATTGGCTTGTTCTTCAGCAATTTTCAAGTTAGGGTTACCAAATCTAACTAAACCTCCAATAAAATAAGCTATAATTTTCCCATTACTAATAATTGGGGCCAAAAAAGCATAAGTATCTGGATGTCTTTCAAAAATAATGATTTGGCTGTTTTGATTACATTGCTCAATTGAATCTTTGAGTATATTTGTTAATTTTGCTTCGGCTTGGGGTCTTTGATGTATAATATCCCATAATTTTGTTGCATTACTTAGTTCTGTGACGGCTTCTCCCTCTGAGTTTCTGATAGAAATAGGAATACCTAGTGCAGTTGAATAGTTATCCTGAATTTTTTGGATTGTGGATAAAGAGATGAGATGTTTAATTTCTTTTAAGTGCAAGGTATTTACTTAATTATTTATGCTTTAAATTTAACAAAAATTCTTTTTCCAATTTGAATTAAATGTTCATTTTTAAAGTTGAGACTGTAATTATAGTCTTGAATTTTGTTTTGGTCTACTTTTATTCCCCCTCCATCAATTAAACGTCTTGCTTCTGCCTTAGATTTTACAAGCTTATGTTCAGCTAACAGGTCAATTAAAGGTAATTTTGTATTTACGATCTTGATAACTGGTATATCTGTTGGTAATCCTTTTTTAGCAAAAACATTATTAAATTCTTCTTCCTGTTGGTTTGCTTCTTCTTGATTGTGATAAAAGGTTACTATTGTTTTAGCTAATTCTATTTTTAAGTGTTTAGGATTTTCCCCTTTTTGTAATCTCTGTTTTACTTTTTTTAAGTCTGCATCATCATAATCTGTACACATTTCAAAATAATCTATGATTAAACTGTCTGGGATAGACATAATTTTACCAAATTTTTCTTTTGGACTATCAAAAATTGCAATGAAGTTATTTTCACTTTTTCCCATTTTTTTGATTCCATCAGTACCTACTAAGATTTTAGTAGTCATTATTGATTGTTGTGACATTTTAGATTCCTTTTGTAGTGGTCTAGCCATTAACATATTAAACATTTGATCAGTTCCCCCTAGTTCTACATCGGCTTTAATTGCAACTGAATCATATCCTTGAAGTAATGGATACATAAATTCATGTAAACCAATTGGCAAACTATTTTTAATTCTTTCTTGAAACATATCTCTTTCGAGCAGTTGTGCGACTGTAAAATTTGCTGCGAGTTTTATGACTTGATCAAATTTTAATTTACCTAACCAATCATTATTCCAAACAACTTTTACTTTTTTAATATCGAGAACTTTTTCGATTTGTTTTAAATAGGTTTTGGCATTTTCTTCAACTTGTTTCTTAGTTAATGGTTTTCTTGTTTCGGATTTTCCTGTTGGATCTCCTATTTGAGCTGTAAAATTACCAAAGAGTAAAATGATTTGATGTCCTGCTAATTGGAAGTCTCGGAGCTTTTTGATTAATACCATGTGTCCAAGATGTAAATTTGTGCCAGTTGGATCTATTCCAAATTTAATATTAAGTTTTTTCCCTGATAATAATTTTTTTTCTAATTCTGATTTAACAATTACCTCAGCTACATTTCTGTTTAATATTTTATGTATTAGGTCTTTATTTACTTTCATATGATTGATATGCTATTTTTGTGTACTATATATTAAATTCTGTTTTATTAAAACTAAATGTTTGGAGAAAAAAGACAATATATTGTTAAACAAAAGTTTAATGGATATCGTGTGGATTTATTTTTAGCTGAAATTGAAGAAGATTTATCACGACAATATTTCCAAAAGCTAATTAAAGAACAGAAAGTTTTTATTGGAGGTAAATATTTAAAGCAGAGCTATAAGGTAAAAGAGGGAGAAAAATTAATAGTAGATTATCCCCTGCCAGTGAAATTAGAATTGGAACCTGTTAATTTACCATTAGATATTATTTATGAGGATGAGTTTTTATTAGTTATCAATAAATCTGTTGGCGTTGTAGTTCATCCAGCTGAACATGGCAAATTTATGGGCCAAAGTTTAATTAATGCTGTTTTATTCCATGTTGGAGATAGACTTAAAGGTATAGGAGGGGTTTTGAGACCTGGTATTGTGCATAGACTTGATAAAGATACTTCAGGTTTAATTATTGTAGCAAAAACTGATTTGACTCATCAAAGATTAGTAGAGATGTTTAAAAAGCGAGAAGTTCATAAGAGGTATATGGCTTTAGTTTATGGAGGTTTTGATCAAGAGGTAGGTAGAATTGAAGGAAGTATTGGTAGAGATTCAGTGCATAGGAAGAGGATGTGTATTGATGGGATTAATGCCAAGGAAGCTATTACTGAATTTCGGGTTTTGGAGGAGTTTGTGCATAAAATAGGAAAATTTTCTTTATTGGATATTAATTTATTGACTGGACGAACTCATCAAATAAGAGTTCATTTCCAATCGATTAAACATCCTTTGGTAGGAGATCAGGTTTATGGTAGTAAAAAGATTAATGATTTTTTTATGGATAATTTTGGATTTGATAGACAGTTTTTGCATGCTTATAAGCTTGAATTTAATCATCCAATAACAAAAAAAGAGCTAATTTTAGAAATTAAATTAGCTCCTGATTTACAAAATGTTTTAGATAAATTGTCTTAAAAAGTATCTAGTTCAATTACTGAATAATTTTGTCTGTGACCTTTAGTTCTTGCATAACGAGTTTTTGGTTTAAATTTAAAAACTCTGATTTTATCTCCTTTAATATTTTCTAATACTTTAGCGGTAAATTTGTCACCAGTATAAGGTTGTCCTACTTGGCAGTTAGAACCGTCATCTTCGCACTTTAATAATACTTTATCGATTTCAATACTTTTTCCTATTTCTGTTTCAAGTAAGTCTACTATAATTTTGCTTTTTGGAGATACTTTATATTGTTTTCCAGATATTTCTACAACTGCGAACATATGTTTAATTGTTAATTGTTTTGTTATATAACGTTAGTACGGCGAGTTTACTTTAAGCCTTGATTTAATGCAAGTTTTAATTAAATTTATTCATTGCTTGATCAATTCCTTCTTTTAAAGCGGTTTCTATGGCTTTGATGGTTTTGTCTAAGCTTTCAGCAATTATATCTTTTTCTTTCTCAAAAAAGTCGCTTAAGACAAAAGATGCAGTATCTTGTAATTGAGAGGCTGTTAAACCTCGACTTTCAATACCCACCTTAAATCTGGGAAAATCTTTACCTATGTGGGTGACAATTGATTTGAGCCCATTATGAGTTCCCCCACTACCATTTTTTTTAATTTTTAAATGACCTATTTCTAAATCTAATTCATCATAAATTAGCCAAATATTTTGAGGTAGAATTTTATAAAATTGAGCTAGTTTTTGAACGGCTTCGCCGGAATTATTCATGAAGGTTTGAGGCTTCGCTAATATAATATTTTCTGAATATAAATTTTGATCATTTATTTCTGCAATATCAGCATTAAATTTTTTTTGATATTCAAATTGAGATTGATATTTATATGCAAAAGCGTCGAGAAGTATGAACCCAATATTATGTCTATTGTTTTGATATTTTTGTCCTGGATTTCCAAGTCCTACTATTAAAATCATATTTATTGTCTTAAACGGATTTCTTTACCTTCTACTCCACCAATTCTTAGTCGATCACCTGTTTGAGCTCCTCTTTTTCTTAAAGCATTTTTAATGCCTAAACGATTTAGAAAATGGTACACTCTTTCTAATCCCTCTCGATGATTAAGATCTGTCATTTGTACTAATTGCTCAAAACGTTCATTGTATATATCCCAAATGACTGTGCCTTTTCCAGTTTTTGGATTAATATTTTTTCGAACAAATCTGATGGTTACTTTTTTTCTAGCTTTGATTGGAATTAAAATATCATCTATTTCCTCTGTTTCAATATTAGGCGATTTTTTTGTTTCTTTTTGTACAATTTCAGACATTCTAAAGACTAATTGTGGAATATTTTGACCTGTTATAGCTGAAATAATGTAAATATTATCTTTTGGAATTTTAAATTTTTGCTCAAATTTTTTAATTAATTTTTTGAGATCTTTCTCATCTATTGCATCGATTTTATTTATTACTAGTATTTGTTCTTTTTGACTTAATTTTTTATCGTATTTTTCTAGTTCTTTGTTGATTATTTGATAATCTTTTATTGGATCTGTGCTAGTTGCATCAATTAAATGTAGCAAAAATTGGTTTCTGCTGATATGTCTAAGAAATTCATGTCCAAGTCCTTTACCTTCGCTTGCACCTTCAATTAAGCCTGGTATGTCTGTGACAACGAATGAAAAATCATTGTTTTTATCAAATTGTTTCATTGATACAACACCTAGATTTGGTATGAGTGTGGTAAATGGATAGTCAGCTATTTTGGGTTTAGCATTTGAAATTCGTGATATTAATGTAGATTTTCCTGCTGATGGAATACCAATTATCCCAATATTAGCTACCAACTGTAATTCGAGTTTTAGTTCATGTTCTTCACCTTTTTCACCATTTTCAGCTAAAGTTGGGGCTTGATTAATTGAACTTTTAAAGTGATGATTTCCAAGTCCTCCTCTACCACCTTTTGATGCAAGTACTTGTTGATTGTGGTTTGTAAGGTCGAATAGTTTTTTTCCTGTTTTATTGTCATAAACAATTGTTCCAACGGGTACTATTAAAATTAAATCTTCTCCATCAGCTCCTTGCATTAATTTTTTCTGTCCATTACCGCCGTCTTGAGCTAAAAATTTCTTTTTTGTATGAAATTCAATTAAGGTGTTAATGTTTTCATTGGCTTGAAAGAATATATCACCACCTCTTCCTCCATCACCTCCATCGGGACCTCCTCTATCGATATATTTTTCTCGATGAAAATGACTAGCACCGTTGCCACCATTACCGGCTTTAACTGTTATTACTGTTATGTCGCAGAATTTATTCATTGTCTTTTTATAATTTTGTATATTTTGCTATGATTTGATGTAAAAAGCAAATTTATTGTGTTTTATTTTTTAAGATATTAAATTGACTTGTTTTTAATCTATCAATAGAATTGCTTTATTCTTGCGCGAGTGGCGGAACTGGCAGACGCGTGCGACTCAAAATCGCATACTAGCAATAGTGTGAGGGTTCAAGTCCCTCCTTGCGCACCATTAAATTTAATTTTATTTATGCTTATTGGTATAGGTCAGGCTATTTCTAATTTAAAAGCTGGTAAAGTTGTTGTACTTCCTACTGATACAGTTTATGGGCTTGCTTGTGATTTTGAAAATGAAGAAGCTATTAAAAATATTTATGATTTAAAAGGTAGATCTCAAAATAAACCTTTAATTATTTTGATTTCTAATTTAAAGATGCTTGAAGGTTTAATTAAAAATTTTGATCAAAAATATCAAATCTTGATTGATAAATTTTGGCCTGGAGCTTTAACTTTAATTTTTGAAAAGACAGAGTTAGTTTCCGATTTAATTAGTGCTAACTCAAATAAGATTGGGATTAGGATGCCTGCTAATAAACAAATTTTGGAAGTTATTAATAAATTTGGAAAACCTATTATTGCGACATCAGTAAATAAGTCTGGAAATGAAAGTTTAAAAAGTATTGAGCAAATAATTAATACTTTCCCAGAATTAGATATTTTAGAAAGTTTAGAAGAAATGGGTAATAAAGAATCTTCTATTATTGATTTAACTTCTAGTCCTCCACTTTTGATTCGAGAAGGCGCTATTTCAAGGCAAGAATTAAATGAAGTTTTAAATGTTTAATTAATCTTCTAAAAGCGGTTTTTCTACAAATTCTAAATCAACACCTATTTGAGATTCCCCCTCGCTAACTTTAATAATATCTTTATCGATTTTTCTGAATTCATTGGTGGAATTATTGTATGTATTTACAACAGTTCCTAATTGACTTCCCATTTTCCTGATATTTTCTTGATAGGCATTTAGGTGTTTGCCTAATTCATCTACTCTTTTTTTGACATCTTTAATAGATTTTGCCATTTTAAGAGCTTGTAAGCCTTGTAGGACAGTTTCTAAATAAGCAAAAAATGAAGTAGGAGAAACTATAATTACATGCTTTTTGAATGCATATTCAATCAGATCTGCTGTATTTATATTGGCTGTTCCTACTTCTTGGGCTAATAAATTATAATAAATGCCTTCAGCAGGAATAAACATAAAGGCAAAATCCATTGTATTTTCTTCTGGACGAATATATTTTGAGGTTTCATCGATTCTTTTTTTGATATCGGCTTTAAATTCCTTTTCTAGTTTTTCTCTCAAGGTTTTATCTTGTTCTTGAATAAAACGATTATAGTTTTCTAGTGAAAATTTAGAATCAATTGGAACTATTTGATCATTAATAAAAATTACTGCATCTACAATTTCTCCATTTTTAAAACTGTATTGCATTTGAAATTGGGCTGGTGAAAGAACATTTCCAAGTAATGTTTCTAAAAAATATTCACCTAATATACCTCTTTGCTTTGGATTTTTTAAAATATTTTCTAGTGACTTCATTTGTTCAGCAAAACTAACTACTTTCTTATTTGTTTCTTCAATTTTAGCGAGTTTGGTGGATACTTCTTGTACTATATCAACCGATTGTTTATGTTGGCTTTGCAATGCTTTATTATTATCTTTAAAATTATCGGAAATTTTTGTATTCATTTTGTCTAATTGTTCTTGTATTTCTAAACGACTACGATTTTGAGTGTTTTGAAGTTCTTGCCTTGTTTTATCTGATGTGTCGTGTACGTCTTTTCTTAGCTTTTCGATAACATCTAAAAATATTTTATCTTTTGAATCATCTTCTTTTTTATTTTGTCCTTTTTTACTTTCAAATAATGTGTAAATAACTAGACCTATTAAGATAACTAATAATATTGGTGTGAGATTTTCCATATTTAATTTTGAAAAAATGATTTAATTTTTAATGCTGTTTTTGTTCCTACTTTTTTAGCTATAATTTCAATCGGTAAGTTCTTGAGGTTTGAGAGTGAGCCAAACTCTCTTAATAGTTTGCTAGTTAATTTTTTACCAATATCCGGAATTTGTTCTAATTCTGATTGAAAATTATCTTTTTGTCTAAGTTTTCTGTTGTATTCAATGGCAAATCGATGTGCTTCATCACGAATATGTTGTATCATCAATCTTATGGGATCTTCTTTTTCTAATTGTATTGAACTTGATTTTCCAGGTAAGAAAAATTCTTCTTTCTTTTCAGCAATAGACATGATTGGAATTTCGAGATTATGATCTTTCATAGCTTTGATGGCATAAGATAATTGTCCCTTTCCTCCATCAATGATTATTAAATCTGGTGTTTGTTTAAATGAATTATCTTCAAAGTTTCTAGTTTTATCAAAAACAACAATGATATTTTTTGAATAATTTTTATATTCATCTATGTCTATTTTTACTTTTTGGAAGCCTAAAAGTTCATATTGATGTAACTTTGTTTTTTTAATTGGTATATAAATTCTTTTAGTATTAAATTTTTCAATAATTTTTTGAATTATAGTGTTAAAATGGTCTTCAGATAATTTAATTTCACCTAAAAAAGTTTTTAATTTATTTTCTGATATTGTCTTAAATTCAGAAATTTTTTCTTTTTTATATGAAATATTATAATTTTCTTTAGTTTTAATAATTTTATAATCTTTTAAACCTATTGTTGGTTTTAAATATTTAAGTCTTCTTAAGATTACCTCTTCCATTGACTTGAAATCGTCTGGAGATCCTACTTTTAAGTCTAAATTAATTTTGAAATGTCGATATTGATCTTTTTTAGGAAAACCATTGATAAATACTGACATTGAGGCTACTGTATTTGTTCCTCCAATATGTGATATATCGTAACATTCCATTCTTTTAGGTATTTTAGGAAGTCCTATAAGTTGTGCTAATTTTTCTAAAGCAATTTCACGAGCACCTACACTTTCTCCTTCCCATTTGGTTTTACTTTGTTTTGCAAAACTAAAAGCATTTTCAAGTGCTAATTCTAGAATTTTATCTCTTTTACCAATTTTAGGAATAACTAGTTTTACTTTTCTAGTAGCTAATTCTCTTAACCAGTCTTCAATTATTTGATGATTATTTATTTGGTGAGGGATTAGTATTTCTGGAGGAATATTTGTATTATCGGCATAATATTGTTGAATGAATGAGGTAAGTAAATTTTGATTATTTTTTTCTTCACTTAATTCTTCGTTTTGAGGATTTTTAACTTGAATATTTTGATGATCGATCAAGATACCGTCTTTAAATTGAAATATAGTAAAATAAGCATTTTCTCCTTGTATAAAATAATTGATCACATCTATTTGCTTTTGTTCAGGACTACTGACTAATTGCTTTTCAAAAATTCCCTCGATACTTTTAATTTTATCTCTTGTTTGAGCTGCTTTTTCAAATTTATGTTCTTTAGCAGCTTGCATCATTTCTTCTTTTAGTTCATCAATAATTTCTATGTGTTTTCCTTCTAAAAAATCAATGATTTTCTGGATAACTTTTTGATACTCTTCTTTCGTTGTTTTACCGATACAAGGAGCAAGACATCTTTTGATATGAAAATCTAAACAAGGATATTTGATTGTAGCATTTGTGACTTTTACAATTCGTTTTTTGCTTATATCATCAGGTTTTGCTGGTCCTAAATCTTGAATATTTAAATTACAATTTCTATAGGGAAAAATTCTTCTTAAAGTGTTTAATGTTGCATATATTTTGCTAGCTGAAGTTTTAGGTCCAAAATATTTGGCCCCATCTTTTTCTACTTTTCTTACAACTAAAATCCTTGGATAATCTTCATTTGTCGTAATTTTTATATAAGCAAAATTTTTATCATCCTTCATCAAGATATTGTATTTTGGACGATGAGATTTAATTAAATTAGTTTCAAGAACTAAAGCCTCTAATTCACTTGAAGCTATTGAGTATTCGATATCAGCAATATGTTCAACCATTTTAATTGTCTTGATATCCTTATCTTGTGTGTTTTTGAAATAACTATTTACCCTTTTATATAAGTCTTTTGCTTTACCAATATAAATAATTTCTCCATCTTTGTCCTTCATTCGATAAACTCCTGGTTTATGAGGGATATTTGTTAATATATGCTGTAAATATTGATTTTTCATCTTTTATTTTAAATCGCCATTAGTATAAGATATTAATTGTTATGAATAAAATAAATATTTCAAATTGGTCTTTGGCGAATAGAGTTCTTGCAACTTTAGCTTATTTTGACATTTTTAGAAAGCCTTTAAAAATTGAAGAATTGAGTTTTTTGATTTTAGGAAGTAAAGAATTTGCTAATGATATTTTAGTAATCATTGGAAAGTTAAAAAATAAAATTATTGAACAGGATAATTATTTTTATCTAAAAGATAGTAAATTTGATTTGGATTTAGTGAAGAAAAACGATGATAGGTTTGAAAGTTTATTGAAAAAATCTTTAAAATATCAAAAATTATTTAGTTATTTGCCTTTTGTAGATGGCGTAGCTATTTGTAATTATTTGCCTTTTGGAATTGTTGAAGAAAATAGTGATATTGATTTATTTATTGTGACTCAGAAAGATAGGATTATGATTGCTAGAACTTTTACTACTTTATTGTTTCACTTATTGGGGATTAGAAGACATGGGAATTTAGTTAAAGATAGATTTTGCTTGAGTTTTTATATCAATAGAGATTTCTCTAATTTAAGTGATTTGATCCTTGAAGATGATATTTATTTTGCATATTGGATTTTAGCTTTATATCCAATATATGGTGATTTTGCTTATTGGAACTTTTTTAGAAGTGAAAATAAGACTTGGTTAAATAAATATTTTGATGGAAGAAGAGAGAAAATATATCAATATTTTGATACACAGACTATTATTAAAAAATTTTTACAATGGTTATTGGTAGGTAGATTTGGAGATTTTTTAGAAAATTATTTATTAAAAAATGCTCAAAAAAGATTTAAATTGAGAAAAGATTTAGATGTAAACTCTTCTATTATAATTAATGATAAAAGGCTCAAATACCATAATAATGATAAGAGGCTATATTTTTATCAACAATGGGAGTTGAGATTAAAGAGGTTGGGACTTTTTAATTAATTTTTTATCTAAGTTTTTATAAAAAAACCTGATTGATGTTCCAATAAAGCCAAAATTTTCTCTAAAGCTATTTTCTAAATATCTTTGGTATGAAAAGTGAACTGAATCTTTATTACTTACTAAAAATTCAAAAGTTGGAGTTGCTGAAGGAATTTGTATTAAAGTGTAAAAATGAAGTCTATTCCTACCAGCAGATGGTGGGTGATGTTTATGTATGGTTTCTGTGAGCCAGTCACGTAAGACTTCTTGATCTAGTTCTTTATTTCTTTCATTTTTAATTTGAACTGCAGTTTCAAGAATTAATTCTAAATTTTTGTGGTTTTTTGCTGAGATATAAAGTACAGGTGCCCAAGATAAGTAATCAAATCTATGTTTTAAAATTCTATTGATTCTAGTTCTTTCTTCTTCTTTGTTTTCCATTAAGTCATATTTATTGATCAAAATAATAAGCCCTTTATGTGCATCTAAAATATAGGAAGAAATATGTAAATCTTGTGCTCTTATGCCAACTGAATAATCTAGCATTAAGCAAACTATATCTGATCTTTCTATTGCATCAATAGTTCTGAAGCTAGAATATTTTTCAATTCCCTTTTCTATTTTCCCTTTTCTCCTTAATCCTGCGGTGTCTATAAGAGTGAATAGCTGATTATTCTTTTCTAGCTCTATGTCAATTGCATCTCTGGTTGTTCCTGAAATGTCTGAAACTATTAATCTGTTTTCTCCTGTTAAAGCATTGATTAATGATGATTTTCCTGCATTTGGTCTTCCAATGATTGCTAATTTAATATCTTTGGTCTTTTGTTCTTCTTCTTGATTTTCTTCTTTATATCCTAAATTGATGAGGTTTTTGGATAAAATATTTTCTAATTTATCGAGATTAATATTATGAGTTACTGAGATATCTATTGGATAGTCAAACCCTAATTGATGCCAATTTGCTAAATCATCAGCTTTTTTATTTCTATCTATTTTATTAGCTACAAGAATTATTTTTTTTGACTTTTTTCTTAAAATTTTGGCTATTTCGAAATCATCAATAGTTGGTTGAAATCTCCCATCTACCATAAATATCACTAAATCAGCTTGGTCAATTGCAATATGGGCTTGAGTTTGCATATCTGCTTCGATATTTTCTTTTTTCTCAAACTCTAAACCACCTGTGTCTACCAAAATGCTTTGTATATTGTTAATTTGGACTTTCCGAAATACTCTGTCTCTTGTAGTACCTGAAATATCTGAGATAATTGCTACTTTTCTACCTACAATTCGATTAAAAAGACTGGATTTACCAACATTTGGTTTTCCAATTATTGCAATAAATGGTATTTTATGTGTAGTTTTTTTCACTTTCTTTAGTTATATGGAATTTCAAGTTGCCAGATTACAGGAAATTGTCAATAAAATACAATATTTTTCAAAAATGCATTTTAAGAATGCAATTGATATTAAAATTTTATTGGAAACCGAAGGTCTTGAAATTGATGATATTAATAAATTAATTAGTGCAGGAGTTAAGAAAGTTGGATTTAGTAATTTGGAGCAGTTTGTGGAAAATGAGTATTTATTATTACCTGTTGAGAAAGTTTTTTTAGGTGAGCTTGATAATCAGAATATTAATGCTATTTTGGCTAATTTTGAAACTTTAGAATCGATTGTTGATATCGAACAGATTCAGCAAATAGGTGAGATCAATTTAAAAACAGGAAGAGTAACAAATGTTTTATTAAAGTTAAATGTTTTAAGTGAGATCAAGAAATTTGGAGTATCCCCTGCTGAAATTAATGATTTGAGTTATCAAATTGCTGTAAGTGCTGGGGTAAGGCTTCGAGGTATTACTTCTTTTATTCCTAATTTTGGTGATAAAATGCAAAAAACTACTTTGAGAAAGATTACAACTATTTATAAAATTTTGAATCAAAGATATAAAGGTTTTGACTTTTTGTCTGTTAATTATTTGGATAATATGAGAGAATTAATTGAGGAAGGAGTTAATGAAATTAGGATTGGTATCAACTCTTTTGTATAAATAAAAATAGAAAAATGAAAATAAAAAATTTTTTAATTAGTTTTGTTTTAGGGATATTTTTAGTGCAAGGATTTGGTTATTTGATTGATGGGAATTTGGTGATGGCTGTGAAAGCACAGGAGGATTCTGAAGAAGAATTTACTTACAGTGATGATCAAACTCTTTTACCTTTTGTGCATGAAGATGCAGATTGTGAACTTCAACTTCTTTTATTTGATAAGAATGAGAATGATTCTAGTGTTGATATGAATGCTGTCCTCGGTTGCGCCATTAGAACAGGTAGAATTTCACTAGATATGATTCCATATTTTTTACAATATTTTAGTAATTATTTTTTGGGTTTAGTAAGTTTAATTTCATTACTATTCACAGTTATTGGTGGTTATTTATATATTGCTAGTGGACTTTCACCAGAACAAAAAGATAAAGGGAAGTCATATATTAAAAATGCTTTAATTGGTATGGCTATGGCTTTTTTGGCTTGGTCTATTGTTAATGTGATTATATCAGCTTTAACAGGTTAATTATGATTAAAAAAAATAAAATTAATTCTGTACTGGAAAATATTTCTCAAAAAATTGGTAAAATTAAAGATCAATCAAATACTATTAAAACCAGGAATATTTCTGAAAAAAAATTAAAAACTGAAAATAATAAATTTATTTTAGAACTTTCCCCTTTAAATATTTTAAAAAATACTTTTGTTGTTATTGCAGCTTTTTTATTGTTATTTTTAGTTTTTAGGATCTTGGATATTTTAATTTTATTTTTCTTAGCTTTTTTTATTGCTGCTGGACTAAATCCATTAATTAATTATTTTCAAGTTAAAAAAATTCCGAGACTTGTAAGTGTACTTTTGGTTTATTTTGTTATTTTAGCTTTAATAACTGTTTTTATTTCTTTTTTACTTCCTTTAATTGCACAACAAATTTTAGGCTTGATTGGTGCTATTAATAAATTAGTAGGTAAGCTATCTACTTCAAATGGTCTAGATTTACCTTTCGCTAAAAACTTTGAACCATATTTAGATAAGATCTACCAAGCAGTTGATATTAAAGTTATTGCTATGCAAATTCAAAATTCTTTACAATTAATTTCTTCTCAACTTTTAAATCTTGGTGGTAATATTTGGTATATTTTAATGCAATTAACGAATGGGCTATTCAACTTTATTTTGATGTTAATTTTGGTGTTTTTCATGACTTTTGAAGAAAAAGTTGTTGAAAATTTTATTATAAGTACTGCTCCAATTAGTTATGAAAATTATTTAAAAGATAAGCTGAAATTGATACAGTTAAAGATTGGAGATTGGATTAGAGGACAGTTTTTGGTTTCTTTAATTGCAACAGTTATTTCTTTTATTGGACTTGCTATTGCTGGCGTTAATTATGCTTTACTTATTTCTGTAATAACTGGGATTTGTATGGTTATTCCTATGTTTGGACGCTTAGTTGCTGCGATTTTAATTATCCCAATTGTTTTAAGTCAATCGGTTGCTTTAACCATATTTGTTTTAATTTATTATTTTATAATTTCTAACTTAGAAAATAATATTTTAGTTCCATTGATTATGAATAAAGCGGTAGGATTAAATCCGTTAACTATAATTTTTGCTTTGCTTGTTGGGTTTCAATTATTTGGATTTATTGGACTTATTTTAGCAGTACCTGTTGCTACTATATTAGAAATCTTTTTAAAGGATTTAATTATTAAATTTAAATCTATAGATTAATTAGTTATTTATTTCTTCAATAAATAACAGTGTGATTATTGGAGTACAAAGTCCAATTAAAAGTCCAAGTATCATATAAATATATGTAGTGTTTAATCTTGCTTGTGTAAATAATGGTTGAATGTCTGCATTAACTAAAAAATTGGATTTTAAGTTATAAGAAAAAATTCTCTGGTTTAATTGATTTAAAAATACTTTTTCTATTTTTTGAGCATCTTCTTTTGTTAAAGTATTATAATTTACTATAATATTATTTTTTTCTTGTCTTTTTGCTTGTA
The DNA here is from genome assembly GCA_963169655.1 of Patescibacteria group bacterium. Lineage (GTDB taxonomy): Bacteria > Patescibacteriota > Gracilibacteria > UBA1369 > UBA1369 > KLAP129. The sequence continues at coordinate 28,154 of CAUJCM010000004.1, forward strand.
ATTCAATGTTGATTTTACTTTTATTTCTTATATTTTCTTGAAAAGAAAGATCTTTTATCCATCCTTGTATGCTTTCTGTCATGTGGTCGGCAGTTTGTACAGATTCATAAGGATTTTCATTGAAACTCTTATTTTTAATTGCTATTGAAAGGAAAATAGATGATTTAAATTTAGCATTATTATTTTTTTTGAATCCAAAATAAAAGCCAATACTTCCACAAATTAAAGTGGCTATAATTATTAATATTATATTTTTTTTGAAAACATTTTGGATATTGATTAAAGGGCTTTTTGAAATTGTTGCCATTTTTGTTCTATAAAATTAATAAATTGTTGATTAAAAATATTTACATTAAATTTTTCTGCTTGCTTTTGAATTATTTCTGTCTCAAAACTAAGAGTTAAAAATTTTTCGATAGCTTCATTTAATGATTGTATATCTTGTTTGTCAAATAATACCCCCGTTTGATTGTCTATTACTGTTTCTAAGGCTCCTCCTTGCCCATAAGCGATGACTGGTGTTCCACTAGCCATTGTTTCAATTGGAATTATGCCAAAATCCTCTTTTTGAGGGAAAATTAAGGCTTTTGCTTCGCTATACAATAATTTCAATTGATCGTCTGGAACAAAACCGAGAAATTCGATATTGCTATTTGCTTTTCTTTTTAATTGTTCAAATTGATTACCGGTTCCTATTATTTTAATCGGTAATTTATTTTGATTGAAAGTTTCTACAATTAGGTCAAATTTTTTATAGGCTGTGAGGCGTCCAACAGCAAGAAAATAATCTTTTTTTTCTTTTGAATAAAAATTTTTAGTATTAATAAATGGATAAATAACTTTGCTTTCTCGTCTGTAAAATTTTTGGATTCTTTTTTGAATGTATTTGGAATTAGCTATGAAATGATCTACTCTATCGGCTGATAATCTGTCCCAAATACGTATTTTATGTATTAAAGGTTTGGCAATTAATTTCAGAATTTTAGACATTGAATACTCTTTAAAATATTGCTGATGATTTTCCCAAGCATATCTCATTGGAGAATGGCAATAACAAATATGTAAGGTATTGGGATTAAGTATTAAACCTTTTGCACATGAATGTGAGCTGGAAATAACTATATCATAATCATTTAGATCTAGATTTTCAAAAACTCTTGGCATAAAAGGGAGATAGAATTGATGATGTGTTTTAGCTAGAGGAAGGTTTTGTAGGAAGGAGGTGTGGACAATAGCCTTATCAAAATTTTTAACTTTTTGAGGATTATATATACTTGTGTAAATTGGTGCATTTGGAAAAAGTTGATGTAGACCAAGTATAACTTTTTCGGCACCACCTTGAACTGTTAACCAATCACAGACAATTGCTATTTTTGCTTTTTTTAATGTTTTCAAATTGTCATTTAAATTTTTGAACTTAGTTTAAATGACTTAAATTAAAAGTTCAAACCTATTGTCGTATTTTATCTGGGAAGATTTTACTTAAAATTTGTTTATAAGGGTTATTACTTTCCATTTTATCTAATGCCTTAGCTTTAAATAACTTCACAACTTGATTATTGGGATCGCGTTTTAAAAGTCTTTCACAGATATGCAATACATCAACATATTTACCTTGACTAAACCACATACCCATTAATTCAATTACTACTTCTTCATCTGACTTGGCCATTGCTGTTGCTCCCCTATCATGCAAACCTTCCACTAATATTAATTTTCCTGCTCTATTTTTTAAAACTTTTCGTAGTATGCCATAACTTGCAAGAATAAATAATGCGGCGCCAATTAAAAATAAGGCATTATTAGTATATCCATTCATTTCTAGTAAGAAATCATAAGTTGCATGCAATATAATAGCGATGAACAAACCTTTTAGGATGGTAGCTTCTTGATAAGCTTGGAATTTGGAAATATTTAATAATCTCCCAAGAAATCTTGAAAAATAAAGTTTTTTTCCTTCTTTGAATGATTGCTCTACAATACTTATTGAAAATTTTCCAATTCCATAATAATAACCAAAAAACCCAGAAAAGACTAAATGACCACATATTGTAAATATAGATCTAAACGCAAAAGCAACTATAAAAGCTTCTAGGCCTAATTGTGTTCCAATATTATAAAAATAGAAAATATTTTCTGCAAAAGCAAAACCTAGGGCTGAAATCAGACTTAGGTTAATTGAATCATTGATAGTTTGTACTAATAAATATTTAGAATCAAAATAACGAAGTAACCACTGTTTGACTAATTCTTCACTTAATCCAACCCAACTATATAAAATAATAAATTGTAAAATTGGATTTGAAATTGCTGCATTTGCTTTTTGAATAAAATCGAAATCTGGAAATATTGAAAAAAGGTGATGGATTATGAAAATAGGAATTACTGCAATTGAACCACTAAGAAAGATTAAAATTTGTACTCTTCTGTTCTTAGTCTTATTAAATAAAACTGTAAGCCAAATAATGGCTGGTGTGAGAGCCAAGCCACCATACAAAAGATATAATGGTTCAAAACTTGGCATAAATATATATTAAGAGGCTAATGCTAATTTTGCTTCGTCTACTGTTGAGAAAAATTCAATTAACTGTGTTAAACCGACAACTTCAAGAATATCAAATACATTAGGTTTGATTGCTGCAACTACTAATTTACCTCCACCTTCACTTACTTTACTATACCAATCAGTTAAATAGCCAATGGCTTTACTATTCATATATTCTAGATTTTCAAAGTTTAATAAAAGGTTTAATGATTTAGGGTTTTGTTCAATTAGTTCATAAATTAATTTTGCTTTTTCATCTACATTGGTTTCATCTAGTTGACCACTAAAAGTTGCTAATTTTACTAATTTATCTCCATTATTTAAAGCTAGATCTTCAATTGTGATATTTATGTCAGTCATATTTTATAATTTATTTATATTTTAATTTAATATTATATGAGTTGGATTATTATTCAAATTAATATTTTTTTGGAATATTGGATCATTTAGGAATTTTTTTACTCTAACTCTAACTCCCCCATTTTCTAAGTTAGAAAATTCTAATTCATCTGTCCACTCAGCTACTATCTTTGGTAGTCCTCTTCCTCGAATTAAGCCGTTTAATAGTTTTTGATCTTTTCTTTCTTCAACTAATTTCATAATTTCTTCGGCTTTTAACTGTTTAGGTCCTGTTCCTGAATCTTCAACTATTATTTGAATGTATTCGCTTTTTATACTTTGAAAAATAATTTTAATACTTTCTCCTTGCCTTGACCCATGTTCGATTGCATTATTACATAATTCGTCAACAATGGATTGAAACCTATAAGCCCATTGTTCACTGAAATCAGTCATATTTTTTATTAAATTTAAAGTAAAATCCCTTATTCCAGACATAAAATATGCTTGAGTAGGCATTACAATAGTTATTTCGGTTATTTGTTCTTTATTTTTTTCTTCTGAATTGTTCTCCATATAGCTACTAAAAATATGGTTGTTTTCTAAGATTTAATCTAATTATATTAACATCTTTTTAAATTTAAGTCAAAAGTGATGATAATTAAAATAATATTTAGCTTGATTTTAAGACATAAATATAATAAATTTTCATTGTTTTATTTCAAGTTTACTTTTGATCGAGCTATCCTCTATTAGTGTACTAATAGTTACGTTCGAACAGAAAAAGTAAATTAACCCCAAGGATTATGTCAAACACAAGCATTAAAGAGATGATGAATGCTGCTATGCATTTTGGTCATCAAACACAAAGGTGGAATCCAAAGATGAAACCTTATTTATATGGTTCCAAAAATGGAATTCATATTTTTGATTTAGAAAAAACAGCTATTTGTCTAGATCAAGCTATGGAGTTTTTGAAACTTTCAGCAGCTCAAGGTAAGTTTATAATGTTAGCAAGTACTAAGCCACAAGCTTCCGGCTTGATTATTGATGCAGCACAAGCAACTAAAATGCCTTATGTTGTTTATAAATGGATGCCTGGATTACTAACTAATTTTTCTACAATTAAAAAGAGAGTTAAGTATTTTAATGATTTATTAGAACAAGAGCAAAGTGGAGAATTAGAAAAATATACTAAAAAAGAGATTGCAAAGATCAAAAAAGAATTAGCAAAATTACAAGATGCTTTTGGTGGAATAAGAGAAATGGACAGATTGCCATCTGTAGTTTTTGTAGCTGATGTTGTAAGAGATCAAATTATTGTGAAAGAAGCTAATAAAATGAATATTCCTGTTGTTGCAATTGTTGATTCAAATGCGGATCCTGATGGTGTTAATTATCCAATTCCTGCTAATGATGATGCTTTAGCTTCATTAAGCTTTGTGATAACTAAAGTTAAAGAAGCTATTTTATCTTCAAAACAAAATAATAAAAAATAGAGCTTAACCCTTGTTAATATGCAAAATTTAAATAGTGATGGAGGCCAGAATGATAGTCAAGTTACTGCTGATAATTCTGTTACTCAATCTCAAAGTCAAGGTTCAACAGATGGTGTTACATCTAATCAAGAATTACAGAATGATTCTGTGCAAGGTGGAGAAATAAGCCAGAATATTGCTGGACAAGCTACTGCTCAAGTTCAAAATGTTGCTGGTCAAGCACAGGAAGTTGGACAACAAGTTGTTTCACAAGCTAAGGATATTGCTGGGCAAGCTACTACGCAAGTTCAAAACGTTGCTGGTCAAGCACAGGAAATTGGACAACAAGCTGTTTCACAAGCTAAAGATATTGCTGGACAAGCTACTGCTCAAGTTCAAAATGTTGCTGGTCAAGTACAAGATTTAGGACAGGCTGGAATTGACAAAGTTGCTCAAACTGTAAATAGATTCACCGGACAAGTTCAAGATCCTAATCAACCTCCTGTATCAAAAGAAGAAAAGATTTATGGCGGTATGGCTTATTTGCCATTTGTTTCTATTATTTCGATTATAATGAAACCTGATAGTGCTTTTGTGCGACTTCATTCTAAACAAGGCACTGTTTTATCTTTGTTATTTTTCTTTTCAGGAATATTAGCTGCTTTTGTAACTTTGTTTGGCTTATTTGGTCAAATTTTAGCAGTTATTATTGGTTTTGTTCCTTTATTTTGTATGGTTGTTGGTGGTTATTCAATTTTTATGGCTCTTACAGGTTATTGGTGGAAAATACCTGTAATAAGTCAGGTTGCTGATTTGATACCAATTGAATTTTTAGCTAAAACTTCAAAAGAAAATATTACTGGTCAAGTTGGAGTTGCTAAAGAGGATTATGATGAGAGATCTGAAGCTATTAAACAGGATAATTTACAAAATCAAGCTCCACAGGCTCAGTCAGTGCCTGGTCATACTACTGAGACTCAAGAAAATAATGTACAAAATGTGAACTCCGTTCAATCTAATAATGTACGGACACCTGATAATACTAATCAAAATTAAGGTTATTAAATTTATTTAGATTTTTATATTGTTAATTAGAAAAATATGAATGTTTCTTTAGAAGATGTTAAAAAATTAAGGGAAGCTACTGGTGCTTCTATGATGGCTTGTAAAAAGTCGTTAGAGGAAAATAATGGAGATTATGAAAAAGCTTTTGATGCTTTAAGAATGAGAGGTGAGGCAAAAGCTGCTGAGAAATCAGATAGAACTACTGGTGAAGGAGTTGTAATTTCTTATATTCATACTAATAAGAAAGTTGGATCATTGATTCAATTAGCGTGTGAAACTGATTTTGTTGCAAAAAATGAAAAATTTATTGAATTAGCTACAGATTTAGCTATGCAAATAGTTGCTTCTAGTCCAGTTGCTATTAATCCTGAAGATATTGACGATGAATTTATTGTTAAAGAAAAAGAAATTTGGCGTGAACAATTAGTTAATGAAGGAAAACCTGCAGATAAAATTGATATGATTTTGGAAAATAAAGAAAAAAAGTCTAGAGAGGAATTTTCTTTGATGAAGCAATCTTTTGTTAAGGATCCGGAGAAAACTGTTGAGGAATTAATTAAAGAAAATATTAATAAATTAGGTGAAAATATTAAAGTTATTAGATTTGTGAAATATGAAATTTAATTTAGGTTAAATTTATTGATGACCCCGCTATGGGGTCTTTTTTTTTGTTTAAAAATGTGATAGAATTACAAGATATAATTTAATTAAATAAAAATATGGAAGAGGGAAATTTAGAAATTTTAGTTGATAATTCTGATTCACGATTTTTACATATTTCTTTAAAAGGAGATTTTGATTCTTATGGTATTAAAGAAAAGGGAAAGGAATTAACTACTTTGGTTGATAATTTAAAGGAAATGATTTTATTGTTAGATTTATCTGAATTAAATTTTATTAATAGCCAAGGAATTGGACAATTACTTAAATTTAGGGAAGGTTTAAGTGAAAAAGGTCAAAAATTAATTATTGTAAATGCAAAGAAAAATGTATTAGACGTTTTAAATGCTATAGGTATTTTTGAAACGGTCACTTATTTCCAAACTCTCCCTTCATTTTTTAAAAGTTTAGATAATGCTTAGTTCTCAGCTAAATAAAAAAATTTATGTTCATTTATTTCTTACAGCAGCTGCAAATTTAATTATTTTTTTGGGGTTGGCTTATATTTTTGAATTTGATAAATTTAATTGGATATTTATTGCTATTTTTGGTGCAGTTTTATCCTTGAGTTTATTGATTGTTTATTATGTTGATTTAGTTGTTCCAATTCAAAAGGTTTTAACACAGATTAAAGCAGTTTTAACTCATCGAAAATATAAAAAGATATTTTCCAAAAGAACTGATGAAATAGGTATTTTTGCTCATTTTTTTAATGAAGTCACTGATAGTTTGGAGAGAGTTACAGATGAATTAGAAGCAAGTAGGAGAGTTTCAGGAGAATTAAAGACAGCTGGACAACTGCAAAAAGAATTGATTCCTATTTTAGCTCCTAAAATTGATGGTTTTGATATTGCAGTTAAAAATAGACAAGCTGAAGAATTAGGTGGTGATAATTTAGATTTTATTAAAGTGGGTAATTCGACTTATTTTTATGTTGGAGATGTGACAGGTCATGGTATCCCTGCTGCTATTGTGATGACAATGGTTAATACTTTGATCAATGCTTTTGCTGAAATTTATGATAGTGCTTATGATATTGTTGTAAATACTAATAGACGTTTAAAAAGTCGTATTCGGTCAACAATGTTTATGAGTATGTTGATGTTGAAATGGAATGGCTTAACAAAAAAAATGTCTTTTGTTGGTTGTGGCCATGAATATTTGATTGTATATCGCTCTAAAACTGGTTTAGTGGAAGCTACTGTTAGTGGAGGAATCGCTTTAGGTATGGTTCCTGATAATAGTAAAATTGTAAAGGAACAAGATATTAGTCTTTCTACTGGTGACATTATAGTTTTATATAGTGATGGTATTACTGAAGCAAGAAATATGAAGGGTGAAATGTTTGGTATTGATAGGTTAAAAGAATTGGTAGGTTTGTATGGAGGACTTGGTGATGCACAAAGTATTATTCAAAATATTGCTAAGGATTTTTCAAAATTTGTTGAGGAACATGTACAAGAAGATGATGTAACATTGATTATTGTTAAAAGGCTTGAAGATGGCGCTGAAGGTAAGGCTTCTGTTGATTTAAAACAGGAGAGATGGACTGATGAACCAGAGAAAGATTAATTGATTTTTTTTTAGATTTTAGTAAGAATCAATTAACTTAAGATTTGATTATGTTAGTTAATGATTTTGATTTTGATCTGCCAAAAAAATTAATAGCAAATAAACCTGTGGATCCAAGAGATTATGCTAAGTTGCTTGTTTATAATCGAAATGATTACACTATTAAATATGATAAATTTTTTAATTTAGATAAATATTTAAGCGAGAATGATGTTTTAATTTTTAATAACTCAAAGGTTTTACCTGCAAGAATTGTTTTTCCTTTTAAAAATTCTTTTGCGGAACTATTACTATTGGAATTTGAAAATGGGTTGTGGAAAGCTTTAGTGAAGCCAGGAAAGAAATTTAAAATTGGAGAAATTATAGAATGTTATGATATTAAATTTATTGTTAAGGGTATCATACAAAATGGAATAAGATTATTAGACACTCAAGCTAATTACCAAGATGTTTTAAATTTAATGTTAAAAAATGGAGAGATGCCTATTCCTCCTTATATTTCTGGTAAAGATTTTATTAATGAAGATTATAATACAGTATATGCAAAGTATTTAGGTAGTGTTGCAGCTCCAACAGCTGGTTTGCATTTTACTAATTCTTTAATTAATAAATTACAATCTAAAGGGATATGTATAGAATTTGTAACTTTACATGTTGGACTTGGTACATTTTTGCCAATTAAAACTGAAGATACTAAATTTCATATAATGCATAGTGAAAATTATTTTATCGACTATTTTACGGCAGACAGACTAAATAAATATAAAAAATCAGGCAAAAATTTAATTTCTGTTGGGACAACTAGCGCGAGAGTGTTAGAAGATAATTTTGCAAAATTTGGAAAATTTCAAGAAGGTAATTTTAGTACAAATATTTTTATTGAACCTGGTTATCAATGGAAAGCCGTAAATTCTTTGATTACAAATTTTCACCTTCCAAAAAGTACTCTTTTAATGCTTGTCGCATCATTAATTGGAAAAGATAATTTATTAAAAGTATATAAAAATGCTATTAAAAATGAGTTAAGATTTTTTTCTTTTGGAGATGGTATGCTAATTTTGTAACCATTTAGGAATAATTGGTGGTGTATTAAAAGTAGAAATATTTTTGATTAATGAAATATCATCAATACTATATTTTCCATGGTACAGGTCTATTAAATTACCTCCATTATTAATAAATTGCGTGACTTTTTTAAGCCCACTATAGTAGCAGTAGTCTTTGGTGAAGACACCTGGTTTAGATGTGTCACCTACACCTCTTTTGACTCTTAAACAAATGTCTAACGCACTTTTATCTGTTAGTTTTAATTGTTTTAATATTTCATAGAGTTCTGTAAAACTATGTTTATCAGCTAGGAAAATTGCTTTAGCAATAATACCTTTATAATTTGCCTCATCTTTATCTTGGCTTTGTGATAGCACATTATATACCGCTAATCCTTCTTGAGTTGGTAAATAATTAGCAAACCCATAATTAAATAATTGATATTTTTGTTTTCTACCATTTTCACTTGAAATTAAATGTGTTTCTAATTCATGAATTATTAGATCTTTAACCCTTTGTTCACTAAAAAATGAGTTTGCTTTTATTGAAATTTTTTTTGTTTTACTGACTATACATTTGGCAATCATTTTTTCTTTGATTACGATTTTCCAATTATAAATTCCATATTCATGTAAAGTTTTTTCAAATGTTTCCTTTAATTGTTCTGATGTTATTTCTTGTTGTTTTGTGGTTTTAGATTTTGTTTTTTCTATGATATTTTGATTTATATCTTCAATTTCTTCTTTAGTTGGAAAACCTAAAAATGATTTAGATAAAAATGTGAGATCACTTGATCCTCTAGCGTTAATTAAATTTAGATAATTATTTAATTCTTCAATTTTTCTTTGAAATAACATACCAAGATCACTACTATCATAACGTATTTTATGTAGATCTTTTTGCAGGTTTTCAGTTATATCATTATTAAATTGATATCTAAATTGCGGATTATAAAAATGATTTTGATTGAATTTTTCTATTTCTTGTTTGAAATTTAATGGTCTAAAATAACTTAAAAATTTGAGCTGGCCTGCTATTTTACAAATTTTTCTATCTGTTTCTAATGGATTATAGTTTGCAATAAATAAATTACTTTTTCCTTGAGAATTTTCAGTGAGTATATTGTTTATTGATGTATCAATAAGAAATTGTCCACTTAGATCTTTTCTACCTAAAATTATTTGATATTTCTTTTTAATATTTTTTTCAATTTGAAAAATAGAAATAAACTTTTTGCCAGCTAATTTAAATTTTAATTGAAAATGAGTTTGAAATATATCTTTTTGTCTTTTTGATTTAATTAAACCTAATCTTTTAGCTAAATCAATACTGATATAGTTTTTTTTACGAGTAGTATTAATATATGCAATTGTTGGAAAAACCTGCTTTTGATGAAGAATATCAACTGTTTCATATAAACCAATTACTTTTTTACCTGTAATTGATCTAACATTTTTTTCTACAGTATGACCGAATAAATCCTTGGCTAATCTTACACCCTTTGCTGTTGTAGTGACTTGAATTTCTGCTACTTTTTCTAATCTTTTTTTTAAGGGGGCCATATTTGCTAGCTGAATACCAAGTCCTGCTCTTGCATTTATTTCTAATAATACAGGTCCCTGATGTTTATCAATAGCAATATCAGCACCCATATATCCGAGATTTGTAGCTAGCTGTGCTTTTGTTGCAATTTGCAGTATTTCATCCCAATATGGAATTTTAATACCTTTAATTGGTCCAAAGCCTACTATCTCTTTTATTATCTGATTATGGTGAATAGCATGTGTTATTTCTCCTTTGGCCATATCAATTCCAGCGCCAACAGCTCCTTGATGTAAATTTGCTTTTCCACTAGATTCTTTTGTGGGTATTCGAAGCATTGCCATGACGGGTACTAAATTGTGAACAATGATTCTAATATCTGGAAGGCCTTTATAGGAAAATTGGCTTAAAATATCGTCACTAATAATTAATTTTTCAATTAAAACTTGATCTTTTTGTCCACTTAAAGAGTAGTTGCCATTAATAATATTATAAAAATGCTCTATTATTTCTTCTAAACTATACTCTTGATTGTCAGTGCCAATAAAAATTTCTTTTTTTCTACCTGTTATAGGAATTATTCCTCCCCCACCAAATCCTTTATTAGGTTTAATTATAAATTCATTTGGAAGATAATTATAATTAAACTTTGTAAGTTCTTTCTGGTTTTTGATAACAGTGAGTAATTTTGGTACAGGAATATTTCTAGCAGATAAAAAGGCTTTTGTTTTTACTTTATCATCAGCCATTTCGATGCTTTTTTTCTTATTGTATGGACCTATATATAATAGATTTCTTGCATTAATACCAAGAACTCCTTTTGAATCAAATAGCATTAATTTTGTTTAAAGATTAGTTTCCTGAATCGGATTATTTCTGTAAGGCGTAAACCTGTGTATTTCCCAATCAAAAAAGTAATAAGAATTATTAGCAGATTTATTTCAGGAATAGTTTGTAATATATTTTTTAAAATACTAATTTCTATGAAACTTTGAGATGTGGTCCAATAATAGATTTTTCCTCCTAATAATAGAAAATTTAATGTAATAAATATAAAATATTTAATAAGTATGTTAAAATCATTTTTAATATTTTTGAATGAAGTTTTGATATCTACAAATTTTTCATTAATTATACTAATGATAATAATACTGATAATGAAAAACGGCCCAGTATAAAGATTAAAAATATTAGTTTTAGCTAAAATAGGTAAGGTTAATATTGAAAATAAAGAAATGATTGAAATTATTAAGGAGGATTTTACTGCAAGATGAATATGTAATGATTTTATTATATATTTAGCTGTGTAAATTATTAATAGACTAATTAAAAGTAGTCCAATAGTTAGATAAAGACCCAAAATGAATGTATTTATGATTAAGATAATAGGTATGTAATGACCGGGTATATTGACTCCTAAAATAATGTTAAAGAAAGCTAGAGTTAATCCAATAAATGGTAATATTTCTACTAAATAAATAATATCTTGAGATATTCCGATATTTAATAAAGAGTTGATTGATAAGGATAAAATCCCCGTAAAACTAAAAATAATAAGTAAGAGTATTAAGGTGATTAAACTTGTAATTTTTAATATTTGCGCTTTCATATTGTTGCTATTATAGGTGCTTTCTTGTTTAGTATATATAAAAACTAGTGAAAACAAAACAATTAAGTGATTATTATAATTGTTTTAATTTATGTGTGATATTTGAATTTTATTCTTAAAAATGCTATAATAATAGGATTTAATTAATAAACAAATATATGTTTTTGACCAAAACAGATAAAGTTATCAAGATTTCTATTATAAATTTTATGTTATTGGCTTTTTTAAGCTCAATTAACTTGGTTTACGCAAAATCTTTACCGGTTGTGTTGGGACTTGATGGTATTGCAGGGCAATCAACACAAGTTAGAATAGAAAATTTTAATTCTGATGAGATTGTTAATATTACAGTTACTAAGCCTGATAATTCTAATTTAATGTTTTCTACAAAGGCTGATAAAGCTGGTAATGCTGTTATTGAGTTGTATGATTATCATTTACAAAAAGCTGGTATTTATTATGTGTCTGCAGAATCAGTTGATAAAAAGCTAAAAACAAATAAAAATAGTTTTACGATTTTTGCTGGTGCTTTAGATGTTAATAAATCCATTTTGACAACTGAAAGGGCTGTTATCAAAGCTGATGGTATGGACCAAGCTAATGTTTCGGTAGTAGCACAAGATTATTATGGAAATTTACTAGACGGACATTCCATTAAGTTAGTTTCTACCGATAGAAACGCTGTAATTTCTCCTTCCATCATTCATACTGATAAAAAAGGTTTTGGTACTTTTAAAATATCTAATAATAAGGAAGGGATTATTACTTTAATGGCTTTAGACTTGGCAGAAAGTGAAGTTTTGAATAGTAGAATTGATTTATCTTTTGTTAATTCTAATAAATTTTTGGCTGATGCTGGAGGTGATTTTATTAAAGTTGCCTATGCGGCTGGTCCGATTGCAGGTTTTAAGATAGATAAGATACCTTCTAATATTAAAGCTAATCAAAATGTATCTTTTGATGTAGTTGCAGTTGATGCTGATGGAAGTACTGTTCAAGATTATACTGGTACCATAAGATTTTCTGCTGAGGGTGAGAATAGTTCTGGGGTAAATTTACCCTCTAACTATAAATTTTTAGATTCAGATCTTGGTAAACACACTTTTAACTTAGGCCTTAGTTTTGTAGAAAAAGGCACATATAAGTTAGTTGTAAGTGCTGTAGATGATAAATTTAAGAAAGGAGAAGTAACTGTCGTAGTTGGTGATGGCTCTACAAATTCATTAAATAATGGAGATTTAGGAAATAAGCCAATTATTAATTCGCCTATTGCCGGTACTTATAGTCAATCAAAACAGACAATTTCAGGAATTGCTTCAGCTAATTCTCAAATTAAAGTGTATGATAATGGACAAGAAGTTGGTGTTGCTACTACCTCACCTGCAGGAAAATTTACTTTAGATATTGATGATTTATCTGATGGTAATCATTCTTTATATGTTACAAGTACAGATATTATTACTTTGTCTGTGTTAGGAACTTCTGATGCTGTTGAATTTAAAATTGATACTACCGCTCCTAAAATTGATGATATTCAATTTGACCCAATGACTGGAATTAAAGCTGGCTCTCCTATAAATGTGTCTGTATTTAGTGAAAAGAATTTAGCTCAAGCTGCTCTTATTTTTAATTATGATATTATTCCTTTAACAGCTAGTTTAAATGACCCTTCTGTTTATGTAGGTACTTTTCAGGCTCCACTTGAGAAAGGTGTTTATAAATTGAATGTTCTACTTGTAGATGAGTTACAAAACGAACAGACTTATGAAAATCAAGCCACGGTGTCTGTAACAGGTGAAGGTGCAGCGGTAGCAAAAGGTGATAACGAGCCTAAAGTTGTTTCTCCTCAAGACAACAATAGTACTTCAACAAACAGCCAAAATAATACAAATAAAGGGGAAGTTGTTGGTGCTCCATCGCAAGTAACTGGTTTAATTGCTTATGGATCTGATAAAAGAGTTACTTTAGTTTGGGATGCTGCAATTGATGATAATTTAGTTAAAAATTATAAAGTTTATTTTGGAGATGATGTGAGAAATATAAATAGAGAAGTAAATACTAAGGATGCAAGTACTACTTGGTATATTCCTGAACTTGAAAATGGCAAGGAATATTTCTTTGCAGTGTCAGCTATTGATGATGAAGGAAATGAAAGTGCAGTTAGAAGTGAAATTGTGAGTGGAATCCCTTTTACTTTAGAAATTAATAATGCTCTTTCAAATCATATTCCGACCGAATCTTTAGATAACAAGGATTTACATTCTGCTGCTTATGATGGTCCTTTCCCAAGTAATTCTCCAAAAACAGGACCTGGTTTGATTTTTGTTATAGGTGGAAGTAGTTTGGCTGGTGCTTATTTAAGTAGGAAAAAGACAAAAAAGTAATCTATTAATTTAGTTTTTAAAATTGTTTGTTTTAGTTTAAGATATTAAAAACTAACTTTAAGAAATGTTAAGAGAAATCCTTTTAAGTTTTGGCTCATTGATATGTGATATTTTGAGTACTGCTATACTTATTCAAATTTTGCTTCTATGGATATTAGGGCCAAATAATAAAGGTAGTAATTTTTTAGAAACGATCACTTTTCCTGTGATGAATATTGCAAAAAAAATAACTCCAAAAATGGGAATGTTAGATTTTTCTCCAGTAATTGCTATGATATCATTAGAAATTATTAAATCTGTGTGGATAATGTTAATCTCTCAAATATGAAAAAAATTATTTTTTTTAATTCACTTGGAAGAAAATTAGAGGAATTTAAGCCTTTGATTGATGGTTATGTTTCTTTATATTGTTGTGGCCCCACAGTTTATTCATTTGCTACTTTAGGTAATTTTAGAACTTATATTTTTGAGGATTTTTTGAGGAGGACTTTGGAATATAATAATTATCAAGTTAATCATGTAATGAATATTACTGATGTTGGCCATTTGACAGGCGATAATTTGGGCGATGCAAATATTGGGCTAGATAAAGTTGAAGAAGCTGCAAATAAAGAGAAAAAAACTGTTTATGATTTAACTCAATTTTATATTGATTCATTTTTGAAAGACAGTAGCGCTTTGAATATTTTAAAACCAAAAGTTATTCCTAAAGCTACTGATCATATTCAGGAACAAATTAATATGATTAAGAAGCTTTTAGAGCTTGGTTATGCTTATCAAATTGAAGACGGTATTTATTTTGATATTTCAAAATGGAAGGAATATGGAAAACTTTCTGGACAGAAGCTAAATGAAAAATTAGCAGGTGCTAGAATTGAAGTTAAAGGAGGTAAAAAGAATGCTTATGATTTTGCGTTGTGGAAATTTAGCCCGAAAGATGTGGTTAGACAAATGGAATGGGATTCTCCTTGGGGTAAAGGTTTTCCTGGATGGCATATTGAATGTAGTGCAATGAGCATTAAATATTTAGGAGAACATTTTGATATTCACTGTGGAGGAGCTGATCATATAGCGGTTCATCATGAAAATGAAATTGCTCAAAGTGAAGCTAGTACAGGTAAAACTTTTGCTAATTATTGGATGCATGGCGAATTTATGATGGTAGATGGAAATAGAATGGGAAAATCTCAGGGTAATGCTTATTTAGTTAGTGATTTAATTGAAAAAGGCTTAAATCCTTTAGCTTTTAGGTATTTAACTATGAATACTCATTATAGGATACAGCTAAATTTTACTTGGCAAGGAGTACAAGCTGCTAATACTGCATTAAATAGGTTGTTTAATAATATTTTAGCTTTAAAAAAGATAGTAGGTGGTGTTAAAGGTGAAATTAATTTGAATTTTAAAGAGAAATTTTTAAATTCGATTAATAATGATTTAAATATGGCTGAGGCTTTGAGTGTAGTATGGGATACTTTGAAAAGTAATTTGAGTGATGAGGATAAATTAGCAACTTTGATTGATTTTGATTTAGTCTTAGGTTTGGGACTAAAAGACTTGGAAGAAGAAGAGATTGAAATTACTCCGGAAATTGAAGAATTATTGTATTCGCGTAAATTAGCTAGAGAGAAGAAGGATTTTAAAGAAGCTGATAATATTAGAAATCAATTAAAGTCTTTAGGTGTGAATGTGGTTGATGGACCTGATGGGCAGAAATTAGAGAGGATTACTTAATTTTGATAATTTGTTGAGATAAATTAGTTATATCCCCTGCTCCAATTGATAAAATGGCTTTATAATTGGTATAATTGTCTTTAATATATGCTAATGTTTTTTCGAAATTGTGGGTATTAATGGCTTTATTTTTACCATTTTTATTAATTTCTTTTACTAATATATCTGTATTTACTTTTTTGAGATCTTTTTGACTATCTCTGGTTTGATAAATATTGGGGATTAATACCTTATTGACTAGTTTAAAAGAATTTCCGAATTCTTTTAAAAATAGATGTGTTCTTGAATATTGATGAGGTTGGAAAACTACTAATATATTAGCTTCCTTTCCAAAATAATCTCTTGCACCTTTTAAAGTTGCTTGTATTTCTGTTGGGGTATGACCATAATCATCGACTATGGTTGTGTTTTTAATTTTTCCAACAATTTCAAAACGTCTTGAGGCTCCTTTAAAATTTTTAATTTTTTTGAGTGAATGTTCTGGTTTTATTTTAAGCTGATTTGCTACAATAAGTGCGGCTACAGCATTGTATATATTATGTTGTCCAGGGATTTGTAATTGAATTAATATTTCTTTTTTATTTGGTAAAATAAGTTTATTTTTTCTAATTTGATAGTCGGCTTTTTTATTTTCTCCAAATTTAATAATTTTAAATTTAGGTTTGAGTGTTTTTAATAGTTTTTGAATGTTTTTATCATCAATATTAGCTACTAATAACCCATTTGATGATAATTTATTAATAAATTTTTCAAAACTCTTTAAATAATTTTTTTTATTTTTAAAGTAGTCTAAGTGTTCTGCTTCAATATTATTCAGGATGATAATTTGAGGACTATAATTTAAAAAGGCATCTTGATATTCACAAGATTCTAATACTAAATAATCACTTTTACCTTCTTTTTGATTCTGATGATTAAATTCTTTAATTAGACTGCCTACTATTACAGTGGGGTCTGATTTAGATTTGTTTAACATTAATCCAAGTAGTGCAGTTGTAGTAGTTTTACCGTGTGTTCCACAGATTGAAATAGTTTTATAACTTTTCGTTAATTTACCTATGGCTTGAGGATAAGTTAAAATTGGAATTTTTCTTTTTATTGCTTCTTGGATTTCGATATTATCTTGGGGTATTGCTGTAGTGTGAATTACTAGATCTATTTTTGAGGTAATATTTTTTGATGAGTGTGTTTGATGTATTTTAATGCCTTCTTGTTGTAGTAATTGTAGATTTTTACTTAAACTTTGATCAGACCCTGTAACTTTTTTACCTTGGTTATTGAGTAAACGAGCTAATGCACTTAAACCAATACCACCTATTCCAATTAAATAAATATTTTGATATTCTTGAAAGGAATTTAATTTGTTTGTTATCATTGTATGCTTATAAACTTCAATCCGACATCTAATGTAGCAAAATTGATTATAGTTGTGGAATTAATTTTAGTAATTTACTTGTTAAATACTTTAATTGTTTCTGTATATCGTGGTTATCAAATTGATAAAGTTATTAATTTATTTGAGACTGAGAATCGAAGAATTGAAGAAGATAACAGAAAAAAGACTGAAGATTTTGAATATTTCACTTCTCAAAATTATATTGATAAGATCGCTAAACAAAATTTGGGTTTAATTAATCCTGGTGAACAGGTTATTGTGCTTTCTTCACAAAATTTACCAAAACCTGGCCAAATTTTATCTATTGAGGATGGTCCAGACAATGTTTTAGTTGATTTAGAAAATAAGGATAAATGGTGGTATTTTTTCTTTGACAGAACAGCAATTTAAATGTATTTTGCCTTTACTATTTAGCGGGGTAGAGCAGAGGCAGCTCGTCGGGCTCATAACCCGGAGGTCGGTGGTTCGAATCCACCCCCCGCAACCAATATAATAAATAATAACACCTTGATTGATTTAGGTGTTTTTTAAATGGTGGCTGGGGAGAGAATCGAACTCTCGACCTTGGGCTTATGAGTCCCACGCTCTAACCAACTGAGCTACCCAGCCGTCGAATGTGAAGGTATTTTAGGAATTTTCTTTTAAAATTACAAGCTGATTGTGTTAATATTTTTGAGGTTGATTATTTTTTTAATAAAGTTTTGATGTTTAAGAATTTTAAATATGTTTTAGTTTTGAAAGTTATTATTGGTATTCTTTTGCTGACTAATATACATCCAATTTTTACTATTTTTGCAATACTTGGAGATATATTTTTAATATTAACTTTCAAAAATAGTTCTAAAAAATTAGAATTTAATAGTCTTATAAATAAATTTTATTTGTTGAATCAGATTTCTTTTTTTATTTACCTTTTTATTTTTTCGTATGTTACTTTTCTCCCAATGAATTTAACTTTGTTTTTAATTGGAAATTTTATTTTGTTTTTTTTGGCGATTTATTTGGAAAAGGAGTTTGAATATTTTTTGAAAATTAATTTGTTTTTAATTTTTTCTGTATATTTATCAATGATTTTTTTATGTTTTGGTTTTTTGGTAGTTTTACCAATTTTAATATTTTGGTCTAGTGTATTAACTTTCTTAAACTTTTATTTTTATTTTTCTATTTTTAATAAAGCTAGATAATTTCTAAAATTTTGTTTTTGAAATCGATAAAATTTCCATTTTTAGGTAATAAAATGTATTGACCGGTTATACTTTTACTAGAATATAAATAATTTTCATTGCTTAATATATTACCTGCGCTAATTGCAAAGTTTTTGTATTTTTTGTATTTATCTAACCCTTCAAACAAGTTGATATTTGTATCAATTTGATTTGTGACTATTTGTAAAGTGGATATGTAAATATTTAAGTTGTTTATAAAATCTAATGTTTCAAATTTTTGTTTCATACCTATCATTATTTCTTGTTGTCTTTTACTTCTATCAAAATCGCTACTACTATTTCTACTTCTTGCATATTCTAGTGCTTCAATACTATTTAGTTTCTGTATACCTTTTTCAAAAGTTATTGTCTTTATGCCACCATTATTAGTTGGATAAGAAGTGTCTTTTAAGGTTTTTGAGACATTAATTTCTATTCCACCAATCAAATCTATAATCTGATAAAAAGTTGAAAAATCTATGACTGCGTATTTATTTAATTTGAGCCCAGTAATTTCTTGAATTTTGTCTTTTAATACATCAATTCCATATAACTTGTAATATTCATTAATTTTTCTCCCTTCAACATATAAATCTCTTGGAAGACTTAAAAGAGTAATTTTTTGTCTTTCTTGGTTTACTATTACTATTTGAATACTATCAGTTAAATTTTGATTAATTCCTAAGATTAAATATAGATCAAGATTTTCACTGATTTTGTTCAATTGGTCATTTATTTTATTCTCATTTTTTATTTTACTTAATTCGGTGTTTTGGTTATTTAATTTTTGATTTAACGAATTATTATTGTCTATTAAATTTTTTCTTTCATTGTCCAAATAACTCTGATAGTTAAGAATATTTGCTTGTAAATCTTTTTGATTTTGTATTTCTTTTTGGAAATTTAAATATAGATTTTTTATGGTTTCTGAATTTAACTGATTATCGAAATTTGTTGATTGTAGTTGAATATTAAGTATTTCATTTTGTTCTTTTAAAGAGCCTACTTCTGAAATTAAAGTATTTATTTTTTGATTATTGGTAGATTGAATAGAATTAGAAAATTTGAGGTACAAGGCAATAGATCCAATATTAATTAGTGTAATGACTAAAATAATATAGATATGAAGTTTTATTTTCTTTATTTGTTTTTTTATTTTCATTTTAAACGTCGATTCCTATTCTTGCCTTAATTTCTTGATCAACAAATTCTTTTTTTCTTCCGTATTTTATACGGGAATATTGTGTAACTATTTCTCCAATTTTTTTACTTGATCCTGACATATCATAAATTGTTTCAAGAGAGAAAGGTCTGGAAGTTGTATTTTTAATATTTAATTTAATATAAGCTTTGTAATTTGCTATTGAGATAATATCTTGTTCACTTAAAATTGGAGCATATTCCTTTGCGAGGTATTCACCATCATCTGCACCAACTTTAAATGACATCATTGTACCTACGTTACCAAATACGGCATCCCTAATAGTTGTGTCTTGTTTCTTTTCTAGTTGCTTTATATATTGATTTGCCATAATTAAAGCTAGCCTATATTTACGAGCTTCTGAAAGTATTGATGCAAAACTGTCAGTCGCAAAATTTTGAAACTCATCTACATATAAATAGAAGTCTTTTCTTTCTGATTCATCAATATCCACACGACTCATGGCTGCCATTTGTAAACGTGCTACTATCACGAGACCCAATAATTGTGTATTTAAATCCCCTATTTTACCTTTAGATAAATTAATTAAAAGTACCTTTTGTTCATCCATTACTTTTCTAAAGTTGAAAGCAGATTTAGTTTGTCCAATTGTATTTCTCATAATTGAGTTTGTAATAAATGGACCAAACTTTGATGAAAAATATGGTATCATTTCTTGTCTTTCACGATCTCCAGTATTTGCATATTCATGTTCCCAGAATGATCTTACAACTGGATTTTTGGCTTTTGACACTTTGTATTTCATAAATTCATCATCTACGAATATTCTTGGAACATCAATTAATGTAGCTCCTTCATCTGGGTCTTCCATTAATGTCAAACAGGCATTTCTGAAGTAATGTTGTATACGAGGTCCAAATATTTCATCACCAAATAATTTAATAAATATTTCAGTTGCTTGACTAGATGCCATATCCATCTCCTCAGGCGTATTTGCTTCTAAGATATTTAAACCCATTGGTCTTTCAGTGTCTGAAGGATTGAATATAATAGTATCTTTAGCTCTTTCTTTTGGAACGAAAGTAATTAATTCTTCAATTAAATCTCCATGTGGGTCAATAACGCTTAATCCATCACCATTTTGAATGTCTTGTCTCGCTAAGTAACTTAGAAATACTGATTTTCCAGATCCTGACTTACCAATACAATAATGATGTCTTGTCCTATCATTTCTTAGCATACGAATTTCCTTTTTGACCCCTCTATAGACATTATAACCAAGTAATACTCCTTCTGTTGGTAAGTCTACTGGCGCTGGGAGTACTTTATATGGGAGCCAGTTGATAGTTGGAGCGTGGTTGTATCTGCTATGAGGTAAATGATAAATAGAAGATATTTCTTCTGGACCTAGCATATCTTGTTTTTCTCCTAGTGGGCCAATTGAACTTGTACTCCAAGCTTTTGTGTTGATTAGTCTATTTTGGTAATTAAATTCCATTATCTTATTATTTATTATATCTAATGGAATTACTCGCCTTGCTTGAAATGTATTTGAAGATTCGTCTTTAAACATACTAAATGCTAAATTTACACTATTAGTAATTTGTTCTGCACGATACATTTGTTTAGCAGAAGCGAATACTCTAACAATAGTATGGAATAGTGGCTGTGATGCTTTTTCCCCCATTTTTTTTGATCTTTCTTCTAATGGTTGTAACATACGAACAAAACCAGTATCTCCTGCAGGTTTATCTTTGATGATTTTGTCATAACCAAAAAATATTCCAACAATTATATTATTTAAGAATCCTAGCCCTGGGATATTGAATTTTTTAATTTCCTGTCCTTTGAATAATATGGAAGCCTTTTTTTCAATTATTCTATTATATTTAGTACTTCTTGCGGGCTGTAATATTACTTGTATTCCTGCTTGTTCATCGTCTTCTAATTTAGAGAAGATATTTGTTAAATCATTGAGAGGGTCGTTTTCAAGATTTTTATAGGTTTTAAATGGAAACCAATAATCTTTGGTCAAGTACATGAAGTACATTCTTAATTTATGGTTCGGGCTTTTAAGTGGATATTTTTCAACTGGAATAATATCTGCACTTGAATAATATGCAGTTATTTGTTTTTCCATCAATTCTTTATATTCTTGTGGAACAACAACATAAAAATCTATTATTTTTTTATGTGCTACTATTTCTAATGAAATAATATCGGATCTGAAGAAAAATGTTTTGATTCTATTTGATAAACTCAATTCAGAAATTTCATGTATATTCCTATAAAATTGTTCCATTATCCCAATTTTTTCTTTGAAGTCTTTTTCTTCTTTTTTTTCATTGTCTTTTTGAGAATCTTCTCTTGGAATACGTATTTGTAAATAAGCTAGTTTTTTATTTCTCCATAAAATATAAAAAAATCTTATATAATCTATAATGATTCTAAGTAAGAACAAACCAAATATTACCCAGATTAGTAGGTTTAAATACCCGTAATTATCTCCGCTTTGTATTTGAGTAATGGGATTTATCATATTTATTATTTAATCTTTTTATTATATCATAAAATAAGGCTTTTTCATTGTGAAAGTCTATGAAATAAGCCTTATTTAATTACTATTTATTGCTAAAAATTATTTTTGATTTGTAATTCTTAAATTTAAGTAACTTTTTAAGTCTGAGATAGCGATTCTTTCTTGTTGCATACTATCTCTATCTCTTACTGTAACTGATTGATCGTTATTAGTCTCATAATCATAAGTAATACAATATGGAGTACCTATTTCATCTTGTCTTCTATATCTTTTTCCAATTGATCCACTAGTATCAAAATCAACTCTAAAGTCTTTTGATAAATTTTTAGCTAATTCTTCAGCTTGATCATTAAGCTTGTTTACTAATGGCAATACTGCAACTGTCATTGGGGCGACTAATGGATGAAGATGTAAAACAATACGATCTTCTTCATTTTCCATCTTTTCTTCATGATATGCACTTAGTAATATTGCCAAAACTAATCTTTCTAAACCATAACTTGGCTCTATTACATGTGGGATAAACTTTTTATTGGTATATGGGTCTAAATATGTGAGATCTGAATCTGAATTATTTTGATGTTGTGATAAATCATAATCAGTTCGATAAGCTGCGGCAGCACATAATTCAGCCCAACCAAAAGGATATTCAAACTCTAAATCTGTTGTACCTTTTGAGTAATGGGATAATTCTTCACTACTATGATCTCTAAATCTTAATTTATTTGGATTAATGCCTAATAAATTTGTAGCAAAATTATGAGTTGTTTCTTTCCAGTCTCTGAGTAGATCTTTCCAGTCATTTTCTTCTGGGTTGAAAAAGTATTCTATTTCCATTTGTTCAAATTCTCTTGTTCTATAAATAAAATTTCCCGGCGTGATTTCATTTCTAAATGCTTTTCCAATTTGAGCTATTCCGAAAGGTAATTTTTTGCGAGTTGTATTTAAAACATTTTTAAAATTGATAAAAATGCCCTGTGCAGTTTCAGGTCTGAGATAGATATCACGAGTTTCACCTTCTACCACTCCTTGCTGTGTTTTAAACATCAAATTAAATGCCTTTGGTTCTGTCCAATCACATTTACTACAATTTGGACATTTTATTTGATTTTTATTGATAAAATCTAATAAATCTTTTGGTGGTGTTTTTTCTCCTGCCCAATTATTTGGTAATTGATCTGATTTATTTTCGTGAATCCAATTCTCAATTAATTTATCTGCTCTTTCACGAGATTTACAGTTTTTACAATCCATTAATGGATCTGAAAAATTGCTAATATGCCCGGATACTTCCCATACTTTTGGATTAAGTAAAATCGATGAGTCTAGTCCCACAATGTCTAGTCTTTCTTCCACCATTGTTTTCCACCAAAGATCTTTAATATTTTTTTTGAGTTGTGCACCTAGAGGACCATAGTCCCAAGAGTTAGCAAGCCCTCCATAAATTTCTGAACCTGGATAGATAATTCCTCTTCTTTTACATAAGGATATTATTTTCTCCATTGTATTATTTTTTTCTATTTTACTCATAATGATTATTTTGATTTATTCTTATTTCTCCAGTCTAACATTGCATTAGTTAATATACTCATTAAACTTTCAGCTGTTTGGTGACTTAAATTGATTCTATTAGTTAATTTTATTGTTAGTGGGTTTTGATTTGGAAGCATATAACCGAAGTCTAAAATTACTTCGTTTTGATTTACGTGAATAGATACGGCATTGGAATAACTTCCTTGCTCAATATTTTGGTCTATTTTTAAATTTATTTGTTTTGAATCTTTGTGATTATTGTCCATTTATTATATTTTATTTGACTGTTGTCCAATTTTGGACAACAGAATTTTATTGTAGAATTTGCTTTTTGGCTAGCTGAAAATTCTGTTATTAGTTTTTTGACTGATTAGACTTTGGGTAAGTTAAAGTTATTGTATTTGATGTTTTTATAATTTAACTTAAATTCCGATGAAATGTTTAATTTTATCTAAAGATCAAAATAATACTTTTTTAAAAAATTTTTTAATTAAAAGTAATTTCGAAGTGGAAGAGGCTAATATGATTTTTGACTCTGAAAATATTGTAAGGGATTTATTATGTAGCTCGGATTTTCAAGTTATTATAATAGATAGACTTGGTGAAGAAATTTTAAAATTTAAATCTGATTTTTTGACTAGTAAAGATTATTTTATGATTATTAATGATTCTTCTGACCTAGATTATTTGGTAGATTTGAATGATGAATTTACTTTTAGATTTTATTTTTGGCCTTTAAATTACAATTTAATTTTAGATGATATTAAGGCCTTATCGAGAGTAAAATCATATATGGAATTTAGAAATATTTATATTAAGGGAGTTGAATTTAATTTGAATAAAAGAGTTTTGAAAAATAAAGATAAGGAAATATTACTTAAAAATAAGGAGTTTGAATTATTATTATATTTGGTAAATAACAAAGGTAGGGTTGTAAGTAAAACTAATATTTTGGAAAATGTGTGGGATATGAATGCAAGTATTATGACTAATACAGTTGATGTTCATTTAAGTAAATTAAGGAAGATTTTTAAGGTTTATTTTGATAAAGATTCCTTAATTCAAACTATTCCTTGCGTTGGATATGTTTTAACATAGTGATATATCACAAATTTTTTGATCTTTTATCAAGTTTATTTTCTTTTTTTTAGATTTTTATTAACTATACTAAAACTTGCAAGATTGTGTTTTTCAGTTTTGCTTTAAAACAAAATTTAACAAAAAATAAATATGAAGAATGAAGTTGAAAGTTTTTCAAATAAATTATCTGAATTTTTATTACTTTTAACTCAGAAAGAACGTGTTGTTATTGAACGACGTTTTAATCTTGATGACAAGGAGAGGTCAACTTTGGAAGAAATTGGTCAAAATTTTTCAGTTACTAGAGAAAGAGTTAGACAAATTGAGAAAAATGCTTTGAGTAAATTAAGAAGAAATTTAGAAAATAGTTCTCTATTTGATATTAGTAATTTAGCGTATAAAATTTTATTGGAAGCTGGTGGAATTATAAGGGAAAGCTTTTTAATTTCTCGTATATTGTCAGAGTTACATACAGTAAATGCTGAATTGATACAATTAGTTTTGAGTATTGATAAACGTATGAATAGAATCCCAAATAAAGTTTCTTTTCATCCATATATAGTATTGACTGAATTTAATCATATTCAGATGGAAGAGATTTGTAATTTAGTTGTTAAACATTTACAAAAGAGTAAAAATTGTCTTAAAATTTCGGAATTATTTGAATTTATTGTAAAGAAGGGTGAAAAGATTAATTCAGATACTTTCACTTCCTTAGTGCAGATAGATAAGAAAATCAAATTGGTGAATAATGAGTTTATAGGTTTGTTTGCTTGGCGTGATATTAATCCTCGTACTTTAAGAGATAAGATTTATTTTGTATTACGAGAGAATAAAGAAGCAATGCACTTTGTTGAAATTTCTAATAAAATTATTGAAAATAATTTTGATAAGAAAAAGATTAATTTGCAGGCAGTTCATAATGAATTAATTCGTCATGATGATTTTGTTTTAGTAGGTAGAGGTATTTATGGATTATCAGAGTGGGGTTTTAAAAAAGGTACGGTCGCAGAGGTTATTGAATCTTTGCTTAAGAGTAATAAGTCAATGTCACAAGAAAAAATTATTGAAGAAGTATTAAAACAAAGACAAGTAAAGCCTATTACTATTCTTTTAAGTCTCAAAAATAAATCTAAATTTATTAGAATTGGAAGAAAGCAATATACTCTTGCGGGGTCTAAAGTTTAATATAATTATTCTCTAGGTAATTATTGCTTTTTGGAAAGTTTTTGTAATAAATTGATATTTGCTGATATATTTCTTTTTCTGACTTTCTTTTTGCCTTGATATCACATTTTTTATAAAAACTATTAGCTATATTATTTTTAGGATCAATATTCAAAATTGCTTCTGATAATTCTAGACATTTATCATATTTTTTTGTTATATATAGTGTTTTAATTTCTTCTATTGTTTTGAAGATAAAATCTTTTTTGTTTTCTATCTTTTGAATTTGATATTCTTTTTTGACTTTTGAAATTAATTTTTCAATTTTTTTATTTTTTTTGTCTATTTTCTGAAGTTTTAATAAAAATAATAAACTATCTTCATATTTTGTGCTGTTTAATAACCCTTTATTTATTATTATTTGATTGTTAACCCATGACTTCTTAATATTGTTTTGTAATTGGATTACTTCATTTTTTTTTATATTTAGTTTTGCTAATTGTTCTAGTTTAACTAAATTATTTTGATAATTATTTTCTATATCTGTTTTTGATATTTCCTTTTTTAAGTCTTCAAATGCTTGATTTCTTCTTTTTATGACTTGATTGTCTAATAATTTTTTGGCATTAATTATTTTTTCTCCTATTATTGGAAAATCATTGATGTAGGCCTGTAAGGGAGCTATTTCCCTTAAATATTCTTCGTAATTTTGTTCGTTTAGTAATTTATTTAATTTGTTTAACTCAGAATTAATTGCTTTTTTATTTACTTTTTGAACTTCTTTTTCAATTTTAAACTTATATTTGATGAAAGTACTATTTTCTGGGTCTAAAGTTAGAATTTGATTAACAATTTTATATGCTTCTGCCCATTCTTGCATATTAATATGTTCTTTTACTTTATTTTCGAAATCTTTTAATGATGCCATTTGTTTTTAAATTATTTATTAATTATATCATAATTCTGTTCGTTTGTTGATTGTTTTATGATATAATTTATTCATAAATTGAGTTATGGATAAAAAAATTTTAAAAATAGATGTTTTACGTGGAAAACTTCATAATCAGAATAAATTAAATAATGATATTAAAGATTCTGACATTATTGATAAGACAAAGGTTAACGTTGATGTTAATATTGAAGGTGAATTAGGTGACTCGAATGAAACTTCAGGTTCAGATGAGAAGGCTAGAAACGGGAAAAAATTTGGTACTGGCGTTCATGTGGGTGACTACAAAACTTCAAATGGTGCAAATATTTCAGTAGGAATTACAGTCAACCAAATGGTTAAAGAAACTGAAGAAGCAATTAAAAAGGAACTGATGACGATAGAAAAAGAAATTAAACTTTATAAAGCTAATAAATCTTTTTCTGTATTTGATTTTAATAATAAAATAAAAAGAGTAAGATTTTTGAATCAAATTTTATATAATTTGAAGCATTTAGTTAAAGTCACTGAAGATTATATTGTTAATTTATGGAAACAGTTTGTTCAGAAAAACTAATGATTTCGTAATTAGTTATTAAATAAACTGTGTTATATGTCAAATTTCTTGCTTGACAATATTCTTTTTAAATTCTATATTCTTAACCTGAAGCATTTCATAAGGTTTTATTGAATATGAGTCAAGATTTAACAAATTACATTGCGGATTCCACTGATAAAGCTAATAATATTAATTTGGTTGATATTATTGAAGATATATTTTTAGTGTTAACTCCCAAAGAGAGAGATGTTATTGTTAAGAGGTTTTGTTTAGATAATAAGCCAAAACAGACTTTAGAAAAAATAGGGCAATCTTTTTCTGTAACACGTGAAAGAGTTAGACAAATTGAAAAAATTGCATTAGGTAAATTGAAAAGAACTGTTGATACTACAAGATTAAGTTTTATTAACCAGATGGCGAGAGATATTTTGAAAAATAATGGTGGTGTTTTACTTGAAAAAAAATTAGTAAGTGAATTGATTAATAAATTAGCTACAAAGCAAGATACTGATAGTTATATTATTAAGTTGGCACTTAATATAAACTCTGAAATCTCAAAATATGAAAAGACAAATTTATATAAACCATTTTGGAAATTAAATAGTGTTAATTTGGATGATGTTAAGGGTATTGTAACTAATGCTATAGCTTTATTAAATAAAAATAATGATGTTTTGCCTATTGAAAATTTAGCTAATGAGATTAAGAATATTTTTATAAGTAAAGGTAAGGATTTAAACTTAGATTTTATTATTTCCGCTTTAGACCTTGATAAAAGACTAAAATTAGTTTCTGAAGGTATTGGTTTGACTTCATGGAGGCATATTAATCCAAGAAGTATTAGAGATAAGGCTTATATTGTACTTAAACGAGCTAATGAACCATTACATTTTGTTGAGATTGCGAATAGAATTGCTTCTGCTGGATTTGATAAAAAATTAGTTACTACTCAAGCTGTACATAATGAATTAATTAGATATGACCATTTTGTTTTGGTTGGTCGTGGTTTATATGCTTTGAAGGAATGGGGTTTTAAAAAAGGGACTGTAGCTGAAGTCATTGAAAATCTATTGAGAAAGAAATCTCCTTTATCTAAAAAAGAGATTATTGCAGGTGTATTAAAGCAAAGAAAGGTTAAAAAGGGTACTATATCTTTAAATTTACAGAAAAATCCTCAGTTTGTTCGTGTAGGTAGAGCTGTTTATGCTTTGGATGAGGCTTTAAATGGTGCCGTTTAATTAGCTTATTATTTAGGTTTTATCTGTGCTTACTTTTAAGGATAAGCTTGTTGTATTTATATTTAGATAAACACATATAATAATTGTGGCTTTTAGAAAGTTTTAGCTTGAATTTTTTTTATTATTAGTTTTGTTTAATTATTATTTATTGATAATATTGTGATGATTTAATCGAATTTTTATGTCTAGTATTTTTACAAAGATTATTAATAGAGAGATTCCTGCTAATATTGAATTTGAAGATGAAAAATGTATTGTTATTCATGACATTAACCCTAAAGCTTCTATTCATCTTTTGATAATTCCAAAGAAAGAAATTCCATCAATAATGGAATTAGAAGATGGTGATAGTGACTTGATTGGTTATTTGTTTTTAATTGCCAGGAATATGGCGAGTAAGATGGATTTAGATGGATATAGATTAATATTTAATGTTGGGGAAAAAGGAGGTCAAGAAATTTTTCATCTCCATCTTCATTTGCTTGGATTTAAATAGATTTGCGCTTTTTTAAATTATTGACTATATTTTTGCTGTTTTAAGCTGGGGTGGTGGAACTGGTAGACACACTAGCCTTAGGAGCTAGCGCCTTAAAGCATGGAGGTTCGAGTCCTCTCCCCAGCACCAGTGAGCTTAGTTATTGTAAATAAGGTAAATTTAATTGTGTCCCTTTAATTGTATTTCTATTAAATTCATGCCCTGAAGCTATTTCTATATTTTGATAGCCATATTTTTGGTTTATATGATCTATATTTTGAAAAAGTGATATTTGTTTATCACTTTCAAACGGATTAGAAAAAAGTGAAGGTTGTATGAAATCTTCGTATTCTAATAATGTAGTGATGATACCAGTACTTCGGTAGGATAAATGGTCTTTATATATATTTAAAAATGCCTGTTTTAATAATTTTAAAATAGATATTTCACTGTTAATTCCTTCAGGTAATATTATTTTAGAATAATATGTATGATAATTTTTATCCCTCAACATTAAAAAAATAAGTTTGGTTTTTAATTTTCTTTTTCTCAAATTCCAAAATGCTAAAGAAAGGTTTTGTATAATTTCTTTATACAAGAAATTTTGATCTTGAGTAGTGGTAAAAGATCTTGTTCGAGCTAATGATTTAGGTATTTGGATTTGAGTATTAACTTTACGAATATACTCTCCTCTAAGATCTGCCTGTAAGTCCCAGCCGGTCTTACCTAGCCATTTTTTGATTAAATTTGGATTACAATTAATAAAATCTAAAGTTGTATGTATATTTTTTTTGATCAATAAGGCATAAGTGTTATGACCAATCCCTTTAATATCTTTTAGAGGTATTTTTTCTAAGAAATTGATAATATCTTTTGCTGGTACAACAGTTAAAGCATCAGGTTTTTGGTAATTGCTGGCAGTTTTGGCTAGAGCTTTACTTACAGATAAGCCAATAGACACTGTAATTCCTAATTTACTTTTGATTTTATTTTTGATATCAAGGCAAATTTCTGAGTATGATTTCCTAAAAAGTCTGCGAATACCTGTTAAATTTAAATAGGCTTCATCAATACTTGCTTCCTCTACATCTGGAGTATAGTTTTTAAGAATTTCAATAAAATTTCTATTAAATAGTAAATATCTTTGAAAATTACTTTTAACTGTTACTGCTTTTGGACAAAGTTTTTTTGCTTCCCAAATGGGCATACCAGTTTTAATATTAAATTTTCTAGCTTCATAACTAGCAGTTATTATCATATGACCTCCTAAACCTGTTACTAAAACTGGTTTCCCTTTGAGTGAAGGATCATAGGCTTGTTCTACTGAAGCGAAAAAAGCATTACAATCAATATGAGCTATGGCATTAGGAAATGAATTTTTATGAAACATAATTTTTAAATGGCCATTGAAAATAAATTTAATATTTTCGTATGGAACCTATAACAACTCCCCATATTTCTGTTCCTTCTTCCAAAGCTATTTGATATTGTTTATTACTCTCAGCTTGAAGAAAGGATTTGTTTCCTTTTTTCTACTAATAGTAAATCCCCTGCTAAAATACCTGCTTTTTCCATAGAATCTCCTTTTACAGTTAAGGCGAATGTATTGTTTGGGTTTTTTATTAAGAGTTGATCTATTGAAATCATTTCTCTACCTGCATCTTCAGCTGGAGCTTGAAAGCCTGCTGGAATTTCTCCTGAAAAATAAGAAATAGAAATTATCTGTCGAATTGGGTTTGTTATTTTAGCTGAAGTATTTTTATTTTTAATCAATTCTATAATTTGACCTTTATTGTTTTTCTTTAAATAGCCTTTGTTTTCTAGAGCTTTGAGATGAGTAAAAATAGTATTAGAAGATTTTAAATTTAAATCCTTGCTTAAATCTCTGATGGATGGAAAATAATTATGTATATGTTGAAAATATTCAATCTTTTGAAAGATTTCTCTTTGTTTAATGGTTAATTTTTCGTTCATTTAAAAATTATAGGTTAACTCTTCACCTATAATGTATAGAACAAATGTTCTAATGTAAAGATTTAATTGCTGGCTATTAAAGAATTTTTGTTTTTATTGTCAGCAATAATTTGTCTTACTTCTATGCGGTTATTGACGATATTTTTGAATTTTTCCCTGGTTAATGGCCCTAAAATTCCAGCTCCAAAATCAGATTTATTATTTAATATACCTTGACTCTGCTGAAATTTAAATACAGCATGAGCTGTGACTTCTCCATAATAACCTGTTGGTTCAAGTCCTAATAAATTCAACTTTCTTAATTCTGTTTGTAATTCAATGACTGCTTGCCCATTATCACCTAATTTTAAATCTTGATCCAAGAAATTAAGTCCATTTCCTGCTAAAGCTACTTTGTTTTGATAAGTATTTACGCTATTATCTGCTTTTGCAGTATTGATGATATTAAGTTTTGATGTGTTTTGTGAATTATTAAGTATGGCCTTTTCAAGAGCTACTCTGGTTTGAGGTCCAAAGTACCCTGCTCCAAAGTCTTTTTGGCTATCGATAATTTGATTATTGATTTGTAAATTAATGATGGAATAATATAAATCTAAATCAAAGTCTTGATTGATTTTACCCTTAAAATAATTTAAATCTGACATTTTTTGTTTTATAACTTGAATTTCGGCATTATTATCACCTAATCCAAAGCTTAATTTTGGTAATTGGACTGATACTGGATTAGGATCTGGAAATGAAATAGTTGAAATGCCAGATAAATCTATATCTTCAATGATATTTGAATCCATACCATAAACTAAGACATCAACAGTTCTTCTTCCCCAGTTTAAGGCCCTATTTAATCCTTCGTCGCCTGACCCCATCCAAATATCCAATCTATCAAAGGATTGTCCTCTCTCTCCAGCTGGGACTATTGCCCCACCTCTATCATGAACAGAAACTATACCAATGCCTGGTATATTCATTTTTGTTCCAAAAGGAATATTTTTGGGTGCAGCAATCATACCTGGAAAGACTGGTGTACCATCTGCACCATTTGTGCCATTACCATTTAATTTTTTATCAGCTTCGAGTGAACCTTTGATATATCTTTGTTGCCCCTCAATTGGAGAATAATATGCTGTGATTGTGAAGGTGGCAGTATATGGATATATCCTTACTATATCTGTATCGTTTGATTGTTCACTTACTTGAGCATTTGCGATGGAAAGGAGAGATATAGATAGGATTAATGTAGATGAAATTACTATTAATTTTTTAAACATAATTGACGAAATTTTTTGATAAATCTAAGTATTATAGCAGAAAAAAGGCTTTTAATCCTGCATATATATAGATAAATATCAAATATATGTTTTAATTTAAGCTGAAAAATTAATTAAAAATTATTAGAATTGAAATTCTGATGGTATTGGTTTTGCCGTGGATGGATTTGATACATCGTTAATAATGCCAATTCTCCTTGTAATTTCTCTATCTACAAATTCACGATCTTTACCAAATTTAAGTCTGGATAATTGTTTAACTGCTTCACCTACTTTATCATCACCTTTTTGTAGCCAAGGAAATGGAACAGTAATAGAAAATGGAACTGAAGGCTGACCATCAATGGAAAGTTTCATTGCCCCTTTAAATTTGTCGACATTTATTAAATCCTGAGCTGAAAATACAGGAGCCATTTCCTTAGCCATATATTCAGCATCAGAAGCGCCGATTTTATAACACATCATAGTGCCCACATTACCAAATACGGCATCTTTAACTTTAGATTTGCCATCATTTCCTTCAAGTTGTGCAATATATTGATGAGCTATATTTAAGGATAAACGGTATTTTCTTGCTTCTGATAAAATACTTTCAATGGAATCAGTAATATAATTTTGAAATTCATCAATATACATAAAAAAATCAGATCTATCCTCTTTGGCAAATCTTTGACGCCTTAAAGCGGCCATTTGTAATTTAGATACGATGATTAAACCGAGTAATTTAGAGTTGATATCCCCAACTTCACCTTTTGATAAATTCATTAATAAAATCCTCTTATTCTGCATTACCTCAGTAAAATCAAATGCAGATTTAGTTTGGCCAATGATATTTCTCATCATGGAATTAGTAATAAACTGTCCAAATTTAGCTGCAAAATAAGGTATCATTTCTTGTTTTTCTCTAGCACCAGTTTTGGCCATTTGATCTTCCCAAAAAGATTTTACTACAGGGTTTTTTACATATTTGACTCTTTCCTTTTGAAATTCATCGTCGGTAAAAAGTCTAACTATATCAACTATTGCTCCTCCTTCTGGGTGAGCCATTAAAGTCAAGCAACCGTTTCTGAAATAGTCTTGTATTCTTGGTCCAAATACTTCTTCGTCAAAAAGTTTAATCATGATATTCATAGCATCCAAAGCTACTAACTCTTTTTCATCTTCATTCTCAGCTTCGAGTATATTTAAGCCCATTGGTCTAGCTTGATCTGCTGGATTAAAATAAATTACATCATCTGCTCTATCGCGCGGAATAAATGGAAGTACATCATCAATAAGTGATCCATGAGGATCTACTACTGCTATTCCATCATTATTTTTTAAATCTTGCCTAATCATTATTTGAAAAACAGAAGATTTACCAGTACCTGTTTGACCAATTACATAAAAATGTCTGAAACGATCTTCTCTTGTCATTCTAATGTCTGTAGTTACACCTCTGTAATAATTATGTCCTAATAAAAGTCCTTCTTTGGGTATATTGCTTGGTGCTTGTGCAATTTTATAGTTTTGCCAATGTATACCAGGTGTTTTATTAAATCTGATATTTGGGAAATGGAAAATTGAGGCTAATTCATCACTAGATAATATGGTTTTATTTTTTGAGATACTTTGTTTAAAAGGCATATCAAAGTTCCTGAGTATATAATCTTTTATGATCTTATTTTCAGAGTAACCTTTTACAGTTGTAAATTTATTTGCTGTTGGAGATGAGTATTGAGAAAAAGTACTTATGATATTTGTTAAATTTGATTTTGCCTCACTATATTCCTCTGATGAACAAATTATTCTTATTATTGTTTGATAACCCTTGCTTGAATTTTTCTGTTCTAATTCTTTTATTTCTTCATCTAAAATTGGGGTTGTTCTTCCATTATCTGGAGATTTATTTTCCTCTGATTTATTGTTAATTGGTATAATAAATTCTAAAATTGCTAATAATAATTTGAGCGGATTTAAAGAAAAATTAGATTTTTTTTTCTTTTGATTTAGTATATTTTTGGCTTCTTCTCTGCCTTCTTTTTGCCAGTTATCGATTGGTGTAATCATTAATTGAATAACTGCTCCTTCCTTTGTGTTTAATTTTGATAATGCATTTGTGAGATTATTTATTGGATCGGAACTCAGTTTTTGGTAACTCTTTAGAGGATACATATGATGCTTTTTGAGCATCAGTGCTTTTGCAGCTACTTTATAATCTGGTTGAAAAATATTATATTCATCGACTTGTTCAATGTAAGCTTCTGGGAAAAAGCCAGTTACTTGCTTTTCAATTAATGACTTTAAATAAATTGGAACTACTAGATAAAAAAAGATTTGACCATTGTCAACAACATATTCTAGAGAGAGAAAGTCTTCTCCTTGATATTTATTTTTCCAATCACCTGAATAAATTGAATATATAGAATCATATAATTGTGCCATTATACCTATTGCTTCTTTAAAGTCTTTTGCTCCACTGGATTGGTCTTGATCTTGTTCCTCTTTAGATTCCCTTTTACTCACTTGTACTTTTAAAAAAGTCATTTGATATGACCTTTTTAAATTGTAATAATTTAAAATTTTATTTTTTGCCCAAAAATAAACAAGGAATACTAGTGATATTGCTCCTACGAGTATTCCTAAGTTTATTAATATTAATTTCATTTTTATTTATTTTTGATCTCGATGCTTAATTCGTCTGTGGTTTCTTTTGGTATTTGTGTTGGTGATCCGAGCATCAAATCTTTTCCTTTTGAATCTTTCGGAAAAGCTATAACTTCCCTGATATTAGGTTCATCTAGTAAAAGCATTATTAATCTGTCTATGCCGAGTGCTATTCCGCCATGTGGTGGTGCACCGTATTCAAAAGCTTCTAACATATGTCCAAACCTTTCTTCTGCTTTATCTGGTGTTATTTGTAATAATTCAAATATCTTTTTTTGTAATTTTTGATCATGGATACGGATACTTCCTCCACCAATTTCAATACCATTTAATACTATATCATAAGCTATTGATTTTGTCATCTCAGGTTTGTCTGAATTTAGAATGTCCATTTGATCTTCTCTTGGTGCTGTAAATGGATGATGAGCAGCGGATAATTCACCACTTACTAAATCTTTTTCAAATAGTGGAAAGTCTGTAACCCATAAATATGCTAATTTGTTTTTATCTCTTAAATTCATTTTATCTGCACAAGCAAGACGAACTTGCCCAAGTGAATTACATGCTATTTCAAAATGATCTGCTCCAAAAAATAAAATATCACCTGTTTTGGCATTGGTCTTTTCGATAAAGTTTTGGATTTCACTTTCTGTAAAAAATTTCACTAGAGTTGATTTGGGACCTTCTTCTGCTAGTTGTATATATGCTAATCCTTTTGCTCCATGATTTTTTGCTATTTCTGTTAAATCATCAATTTCTTTTCTTGTAAAACTATTACCACCATCTACTTTCAAGCATTTGACTACACCTCCATTTTTTATTGCTTTCTGGAAAACTTCAAATTGTGTTTTTTCAGCTATTTCAGAAACATCAACTATCTTCATTTCAAAACGAATATCTGGTTTATCTGAGCCATAATTTTCCATAGCTTCTTGCCAAGTGATTTTAGGGAATGGTTGTGTAATGATATTTTTTTGAGGAGTTATTTCTTTGCTCAATTTGATCAATAATTGTTCAATAATCTTTTGCACATCCTCTTGGTTAATAAATGCCATTTCTATATCCAATTGTGTAAATTCTGGTTGTCTATCACCTCTTAAATCTTCATCTCTCAAACATTTAGCAAACTGAAAATATCTATCAAAGCCAGCAATCATCAATAATTGTTTTAATTGTTGAGGTGATTGTGGTAATACATAAAAGGTTCCAGGATATATTCTAGATGGAACAAGATATTCTCGACTTCCTTCTGGGGTTCCTTTAATTAAAAGTGGAGTTTCTATTTCAAGAAAGTTTTGATTATCCAGTTCATCTCTAATAATTTTACTGATTCTATGTCTTTTTATTATATTGTTTTGAAGTCTTTGTTTTCTTAAGTCTAAATATCTGTATTTTAATCTAATTTCTTCATTAACATTTATATCTTTGTCTATTTCAAATGGTGGTGTTTTAGATTCATTTATGATTTTAAATTCTTCAATTAGTACTTCAATTTCACCTGTTTTTAGATTGTTATTTTCTTGTCCTTCTGGTCTTTGTCTCACTTTTCCTGTCACTTGAATGACATATTCTGGTCTAACATTATTGGCAATATTATGTGCCTCAATAAAATTTTCAGGATTTGTAACTACTTGAGTGATTCCATATCTATCTCTTAAATCAATAAAAATTACTCCTCCATGATCTCTTCTATTATTCACCCATCCTGTTAAAGTGACTTTTTCCCCTATATTATTTTTATTTAATTGATTGTTTAGATGTGTTCTATACATATATTTTTTTAAAGATGTGATGATTATAATTGTTTTGTTTAACTAGTCTAGAAATTTGTCGATTTTATTTAATACCTCAATATTATTATTAATTTTCAAATTTGTTTTAATTGTTGTGTTTTGTATTTCTAAATTAATATCTAATTCATTGCCTGCATTGTGCTCTATTAGATTTTTTAATTGATTAAGCTTTTCATTAGAGAAACTTTTGGGGATTTTTATTAATACTATTTTTTCATTTGATAGAATTAAATTTTTAAATTTCTTTTCTTGTTCAATATTCTGAGTTTTTTTGTCTATTTCTGACTTTTCTTGTTTTATTTCTTCTTTTTCCTTATATTTTTCAAAATCTATTTGTGGATCTCTCTTATTTATTTTCTCTTTTAGATTATAGATACCTGCTTGTTTTGCATTGTTTATCATTGTTTCAAGAGAAACACTTTTGATGTCTATTACGGATATTTGTAGTCTATCTCTTCTTAATTCCAACTTTCCGTCTATTATTAGTAATTGGTCTTCTTGAAGTTTAAATTTAAAATTTTCATAGATTTTTGGAAATATTACTATATCAATTTTATTTGTAATATCTTCAAGTTCTCCATAGGCCATAGCCTTCCCTGATTTGGTTATAATAGTCTTTATATTATTTAATATTCCCGCTATTTTAATATTTTTTCCTATATTTTTATCTGTAATATCGCCAATAAATGTTGCTTTATGTTTTAAATATTCAGTTAATCCTTTAAGTGGGGTTGAAGATACATATATTCCTAGATACACTTTTTCTTTACTGAGTTTCTCCATTGTAGACAATGGTTCAAATTTTTTTAATTTTAGTTTAGGATTTAAATGTTCAAGATTATCTTCAGGAATTAATTCAAATAGACCAGATTGCTCTTTATTTTCGTTTTTATTGCTATCAATATTTTTGGCATATTGACTTAAATTTTCGTAATTTTCCGCTATTTCTCTTCTGTCTCCAAATTCATCAAGAGTGCCTGAATAAGCTAAACTTTCAATTGTCCTCTTATTAACTAATTTAATTGGTATTCTGGATATGAAATCTTCTAAACTATTAAATTTTCCTCCTCTATTTCTTTCTTCTACGATTTGGTTAATTACCCCTTCTCCTAAACCTTTTATTGCTCCTAAACCAAACCTAATTTTACTTTCCTCTATTGGAGAAAAATAAAATTTTGATTCATTTATGGAAGGAGGTAAAACTTCTATATTCATATTTTCACAATCATTCATTTCTAAGGCAATTCTTTCAAGATTATCACTATCCGAAGTTAGTAACGCAGCCATTAAGGCAGTAGGATGATTTGCTTTGAGATAGGAAGTTCGGTATGAAATCATAGCATAACACGCTGCATGAGCTTTATTAAATCCATAACCAGCAAAAGGCTCAATTACTTTTTCAAAAATATCTTTACTTAAAAGCTCAGTATGACCACATTTAATAGCACCTTGAATGAATTTATCTTTTTGCTCATATAATGCTTTTGGATCTTTTTTACCAACTGCTCTTCTTAAAATATCTGCTTCTCCTAGTGAAAAACCTGCAAAATGTCGAGCTATAAGTAATATTTGTTCTTGATAAATGGCGATACCATTTGTTTCTTTCAATATATCTTTTAGTGATTCATCAATATATTTAATTTTTTCGGGTTGATGTTTACCTTCAATATATGCTGGTATCCATTCCATTGGCCCTGGTCTATATAGAGAAATCATAGCAACAATATCTTCAAAATTAGTAGGTTTTAACTCCCTAATGTACCTTCTCATTCCAGATGATTCTAACTGAAAGACTCCTATGGTTTCCGCTTCTTGAAGTAATTGATAAGTTTTTTGATCATCAATTGGAATTTTTGTTATATCTAACTTTTGATTTGTTAATTTTTCAATATTTAATAAGGCATT
Source organism: Patescibacteria group bacterium (assembly GCA_963169655.1). Classification (GTDB taxonomy): domain Bacteria; phylum Patescibacteriota; class Gracilibacteria; order UBA1369; family UBA1369; genus KLAP129. The sequence continues at coordinate 66,997 of CAUJCM010000004.1, forward strand.
TTCAATTATTGTGAGATTTTTTAATCCCAGAAAGTCCATTTTCAAAAGTCCTATTTCTTCAAGATATTTCATTGAATACTGGGTGATATGCCCATCACTTCCATCTGTGGCTCTCTGTAAAGCAGTAAAGTTTACTAAGGGTCTATCTGCAACTATAACTGCACAAGCATGGGTACCAGCGTTTCTGACAGTTCCTTCAATTTTTATTGCATTATCTAATAAAGCTTTAGCTCTTGAGTCGTTTTTATAAAATTCACTTAAGTTGGGATCTTTTTCAATAGAAATAGAAAGAGGTGTGTGCTTTCCTAAAATTGGATTGGGTATGGCTTTAGCAATTCTATCTACTTCTGAATATGGATACCCCATTCCTCGACCTATATCTCTTACTGCAGCTTTTGCTGACATCGTACCAAATGTAATTACTTGTGAAACACAATCATTACCATATTTATTTATTGTATATTCTAATACCTCATGTCTACGATTGTCTGCAAAATCGATGTCAATATCAGGCATTGAAACTCTATCAGGATTTAAAAACCTTTCGAAGACTAAACCGTGTTCAATTGGATCCAATTCAGTAATTTTAAGTGTATAGGCAATCATTGCTCCCGCGGCAGAACCTCTTCCTGGCCCCACTACAATGCCATTACTCTTTGCGAAATTAATAAAATCCCAAACAATCAAGAAATAATCATTAAAACCCATTTTATCGACAATCCCTAATTCATATTCTAGTTGCTTCAAAGCTTTTTCTTTTCTTTCAGATGGTATTAATTCTTCTAAGCCCTTTAAACATAGTTCTTTTAAATAGTCTTTCGAACTTTGACTTTTAGGAGTTTTAAATTGAGGTATTAAATATTGTCCGAATTGAATTGCAATATTACAACTTTCAGCAATTGTTACAGTGTTTTCACAGGCTTTTGGTTGATCTTTAAATAAGTCCAACATTTCTGCTTCAGATTTGAGAGAATAATCCCCTTCAAATATTAATCTATCTGGATTATTTATATTAGTTTGTTCTCCAATGCTAACTAAAATATCGTGACTAGGCGCATCTTCCTTTTTAAAATATAGAGAATTTTGAGTTGCAACCAATGATATTGATAATTCTTTTGATATTTCGATTATATTTTGCTCAATACTTTGATTTATTATATTTGGATTATTTCTTTGAAGTTCCAAATAAAAATTATCAGAGAAAATTTCTTTAAAGTTTTGTGAAATTTCTTTTGCTTTTTCTAAATTATTTTCTTTTAATTGATGATTAATTGGACCAAAATCCCCTCCACTTAAAAGTATTAGTCCATTATTAAACTTTTTAAGTAATTCAATATCTACTATTGATAAGCCACTATTTTTACCATCAAATGAAGCTTCAGTACTTAATTTGAGCAAATTATGGTAGCCATCATTATTATATGCAATTAAAGTGATTTGAGGTAAATTATTTTGTAATGATTGATTTTCAATAAACCTTGTTTTATCTGTAAAATAAAATGAAGCTCCTAATATTGGTTTAATGTTGTTTTCTTTTGCGGCTTTATAAAATTCTATCAATCCGTAAACAAAAGAATTATCGGTGAGCCCAATAGCTTCAAAACCTAGCTCTTTGGCTTTTTTAGCTAATTCTTTGGGACTGCCTAAGGCTTTTAATAAACTATAATGTGAGTGACTATTTAAATGTACAAATTTCATTTAGGCTCCTGGATAAGAGATATTATAGTGATATGATCTTTTTTCTTGTTCAGAAAATTCTAGTTTGAGAGTGATTAATTGTTTAGATTGAAGAGTAAGGTCTGAATTTATTAATCTTTCTGGCCATTCAATTATTACAATTGAGTTTTTTCCATTTAAATAGTCTTGAATTTCTTGATACAAATTTATGTCTATTTTATTTAATCTATATAAATCTATATGAACTATTTGAAAGTCTGGATGGTAATATTCATTTATTAAGCTAAATGTAGGACTTTTTACTCTATTTTCGTTAATACCATAATTCTTTAAGAACAATTTTACAAATGCAGTTTTTCCGACTCCAAGTACTCCACTTAACAGGATTAGAGTTGTTGGATTAGTTTTGCGATATATGAAATTAGCTAATTTTTCTAGGTCTTTTATAGTTTCTAATTCTTTTTTTAGTTTATACATTCAATTTGGTTCTTGGATATTAAGAGATTTTTTGGTATAATATAAAGATTTTTAAATATAAAAACAAAAGTTTTATGAAAAAGCTAAGAAAGATTAAACGTTTTATAAAGAATAATTTTATTCAGATATTTTCAGTTTTGGGTATTTTTATTATTTTTGGATTTCTTTTTCATAGTAATGTAATTGATTTTCAAGCTAATATTTTAAATTCGAAAACTTCTGCTCCCTTTAATGGTACTGTATATCCAATACAAAAAACACCTAATTGGGTGAAGTTATCAACACAAGAATGGTCTTTTGATTATACTGCTATACCATTAGATAAATTTATTGATTTCCCCTTCTATAATCCTAGTGAACTAACCATTCCTTTTGCTTCTTTAAATTTTAAGAATTCAAATGATGCACTAATTAGAAATAAACAAGTGACATTCAGTACGCCTTATATGGGGAATTACAAATTAGATGGCAAAGAATATGCAGGAAGTCATTTGGCTGTTGATATCAAGGTGCCTATGAACACACCTGTTTATGCAGTTGCTAATGGTGTTGTTGTTAAGGCTAATAATGAGCCTTCAGGTTATGGTAATAATGTTGTTCTTAGACATGATGATGTACCTTCTTTAGAGAATGATAACATCACTACTACTTATTTTTCAGGTTATGCTCACTTAAATACTTTTATTGTCAATGTTGGTGATTTGGTATCTAAAGGCCAATTAATTGGTTATTCTGGAAGATCTGGTACTGCTACTACACCACATTTGCATTTTCAAATTGATAATTCTAATGCTCCTTGGCATTTATATTGGCCTTATACGTCAAAGGAAGCTAGTGATGCTGGTTTAAGTTTCTGGAATGCGGTTGATGCAGGGCTAGGTCAAGATAAGGCTATTAAATCTACTATTAATCCATTACTATGGGTTCAAAAATATTTATCTGGTAGCGTAAATAATACAGTAATTACAGATAATGAAGTTAAAGTAGAAAATACTGTAAATCAAAATGATGATAAGTTATTAAATGTAATAACTCCTCCGCAAGTTGATCAATCCGATAGGTCTGCATCAAACAGTGATCGAGAAGTTTCTAATATAATTACACAACCTACAATAAATGTTAAACCTGAAGAAAAGATATTTGATCATTTTGTTTTAAATTATGAAAAAAGTTTTATAGTAGGTAATTCAATAAATATTGAATTAAGAGCCATTGATAAAAATGGGGAATTGTTTAGTGATTTTAAGCCAGTAAATGACATTTATGTAAATATTGAAAATGGTTCTGCCAAATTAGCAAAATCATATTTAAATGCACATGATTTTAAAGGTGGAATTGCTAATTTAAACATTGATCCTCTTGCTAGTTTTGGTTTGAAAATTGGTTTTACTTATTTAGACAATAAATTTACCACTGATGTTTTACAAGCAGGTACTTTTAAAGACTTAAACTTAAATGATAGCTCTTTAGTTGCAATTAACTTTTTGAGAGATAATGGCGTAATTAAGGGCTATCCAGATGGAACATTTAAACCAGATAATAATATTTCAAGAGTAGAAGCATTAAAAATGATTTACGAAGGGTTGCAGAAAGATTCAAATGTTAAAGGTGTTCTTGAATTTTCTGATACTAATTCTAATGAATGGTATTCTAAATATGTCCTTGCAGCACAAAGAGAAGGTATAGTTATAGGTTATCCCAATAATCTTTTTAAGCCTGCTAATAGTATAACTAAGGCTGAATTTTTAAAGATGTTATTAAGTTCAGCTGGATATAATTTGAATCATGTTGATAGAAATGTTAAACCTTTTGAAGATGTTAATTTAAATGACTGGTATATAGATGTTGTTTCTATTGCTAAAGATAAAAATTTACTAGATACATCTACTAATTTCTTTAGACCTAATGCTCCAATCACAAGAAGAGAGGTTGCTGAATTAATCTATAGAACTGTTTCAATTTTATCTACTGGTAAGGATAAATACCAAAATATTGTTGCTAATTCAGAAGATGTTTACAGATTTTATAGACAATAATAATTTTGTATTTGCCTCTATTTAAATTTTAATTTAATATTCCGCCGTCAAAATTATTTTGATAGTTTTTTGCGCCCGTAGCTCAGCAGGATAGAGCAGTGCCCTTCTAAGGCAAAGGTCGGCCGTTCGAATCGGCCCGGGCGTACCATATTTTTCCTTTCAATTAGTTAGCGAGTGTAAATTTGTATGCTTGATTTTTTTTTGTTTAATGTTAAAGTATAGTAGCATTTAAGCAAAATTTTATGAAATTAATGCCAAATGAGCAAATTATGAAGGTTTATCATCATGACTTTTTTGCTTTTTTCATTAGAGGATTTAAAATTTGGGGTGCTTCCTTACCTTTTTTCTTTTTGGCTTCTATTTTTTCTCCTTTGGCATCTAATTTAACTGCTTTCTATATTTATAGCAGTATTATAGTTTTATTTGTTATATCACATCTTTATGATGGTATTTTGTTTTATTTAGATACTTTGATTATCACTAATCAGAGGATTGTTCATTTAGATTGGATATCTCCCTTTAAATATATGGAAACCCAAGCTCAATTAAATGATATACAGAATATTGAGTCTGAAGAAAAAGGTTTTTTATCTAGATTTAGATTATTTGATTATGGATTATTTTTGGTGGAAACCGCTTCTACTAAAACTGTGATTAAATTTGAAGATGCGCCAGATCCAGAAGGTATTAAATTCTATGTTGTAAATTTAGCAAGGAAATCTTCTTCTATTCATAAGCCAGGTCATAATGTTGGAAAATTTGAAGAGTTAATAAATAATAAAAAGGTAGAATCGCAAATTAATAAAGTGGCAAATAATTAATTGCTAGTTTATAATTTGCGTTGATTTTAATTAGAAGTTTTAAGCTTTGACTATAAAGAAAAATAATATAGAAATTTTAAATGTGTCTGCTGATCGTAATTTAGTGGATGCTAATTTAATTCAAAGTGATTCTGATAATTTTAATGATTTGAATTTACGCCCTCAAAAACTAGAAGATTATATTGGACAAAATGAAGTTAAAAAGAATCTTTCATATCTAATTAAGTCAGCAAAGATTAGAAATGAAAATCTTGATCATATTTTACTTTATGGAGCCCCTGGACTAGGCAAAACTACTTTAGCCAATATAATAGCTGTTGAGATGGGGGTAAACGTTAGAGTTACTTCTGGGCCTGCAATTGAAAAACAAGGTGATATTGCTTCAATTATCACTAATTTAAAGGAAAATGATATTTTGTTTATCGATGAAATTCACAGATTGAAGCCTGCTATAGAAGAAATTTTGTATTCAGCAATGGAAGACTTTGCTATAGATTTGATTATTGGTAAGGGGCCTGGTGCTAAATCAATGCGTTTGAAATTACCAAGATTTACTTTGATTGGGGCAACAACTAAAATTAGCCAAATTTCATCCCCTTTAAGAGATAGATTTGGGGCTATGTATAAGCTGATGTTTTATGATATTAAAGATATTAATAAGATAGTACAAAGGTCTGCATCTTTATTAAATATTAAAATTACTTCTGAAGCTTCTTTATTGATAGCTCATTCATCACGATCAACTCCAAGAATTGCTAATAGATTGTTAAAAAGGGTTAGGGATTTTGCGATAGTTAATAAATTTGATGAAATTGACCAAAATCATACCAAGAAATGTCTCGAACTTTTAGGAATTGATGAAATTGGATTGGATGATAGTGATAGACATATTTTAAGCTCAATAATTGAAAAATTTAATGGAGGGCCTGTTGGTTTAAGTACTATTTCCGCTATAACAAATGAAGAGGAAGAAACTATTGAGGAAGTTTATGAACCATATTTAATGCAATTGGGTCTTATGGAAAGAACTCCTAGAGGTAGAATTATTACTTCTAAAGCATATCAACACTTAGGAATTAACTTAATAAAAAATGAAAAATAAAAATGTTTATCTAATTTTACTATTGTCATTTTCATTATTCTTATTTTCTGGATGTCAAAATAAAGTGATAAATGAAAAAGCAATTAATCAAAATACTTTTGCTAATCAGGAAAAGCGTATTGGAATCATACAAAGTTTAGGTGGTGCTAAAACTTCTTCAGGAGCTACTCATTTATTGAGGTTGAATAATGGTACAACAATTTATTTGGAGAGTGATGCTTTGGATTTAAATAGTGACAAATATTTTGATAAGGAAGTTGAAGTAAGTGGAAAAATAACAAGAACTACTGATGGTAAAGACGTTATGGAGGTTGTTAATATTGATATTTTAGATTCTGAGAATACAATTTCTCAAGATGTACCTGTGTGGATTTCATATTTTTCAGAAAATTTTGGAATTAGTTTTAAATATAGAGATGATTATTTGTTAAGTGAAGATGATAAAACCATTACTTTAACTCAAAAATCTAATGATAATATTTTAATTTCTGAAAATGACACTTTAATTACTTCAAATAATATGCCAAATGATTTAGCTTCAATTTATTTCAGAATTTTATCTAAAAATAATGATTTTGATCTAGCTAAAGCAATGGGGATTTCTGATTTATCTTCTGAAAGTTTAATTGATGGGGGTTTTGTAAAAAGTAAAATTACTCAAAAAGGTTTGGAGTCGTATAAAGTGAGTATGGATGATGGCAATTCAATTTCTTATTATTTAAAAACAAATTTTGCTACTTATGAAATTACTTTTATAAGTAGTAATAATGCTGAGTCTTTGCAAAAAGAACAAAATTTATTTTATGATATTTTATTTTCTTTAAATTTTAATTACGAGGTTGAGGATGGTTTGGTTATGAGTGAGAAGCATAATAATGAAAGTACCAATATAGTTGATACTTCTATGAAAAATATAAATAATTTACAAGACAATCAAGTTATTGTGGAGAATAAGTTTGTGTCTGTAGATAATTATGACACTTTTTCTAGTGACTCGTTAAATTTTTCAATTAAATATCCGAAAGGTTTTTATTTTTCTGCTTCATATAATGATAAAGATGCTTCCAGAACTTATGAATTTTCTAATATGCCTTTAGATGATGGTGGTGTTGGCGATATTAGGTTATCAATATTGAATAAAAACAGTGCAAAAGGATTAATTGAAAATATAAATGGTAAAAATATTTATATTGATAAGAGTGTTGGTGATGGTAATTATTATTACTATTTTGAAAATAATAATAAAACATACCGAATCTCTGTACCTGCAAATAAGTCATCAATTGGTGAAGCTATGATTTCTTCTATTGAAAATTAATTGACTTTTATAATTAGCAGTCTATAATTTAGAGTGCTAATATTTTTAGCATAAGTATCATTTAAGTAAAGTCAATTTCATTGTTTTTTAATGTAGCAAAGACACTTTTATGATAAAATAAAGTGAAAATTAAATTTAAATAATAAAAAAAATAATGTCAGAAACCAATTTTGATAAATTTACTAAGGAAGCTAAACAAGCTTTAATTGTTGCTCAAGACAAAGCTAAAGAGGCTAAAAGAAATTATGTTGGAACTGAGCATATGTTAATTGGAATTTTAAGTCAAAAACAATCACTTGGGGCAAGCGTTTTAAGTATGTTTGGAGTAAGTTTGGAAAATGTTGATATGGTTATTAAGAGTGTAGGAAGAGCTGGTACAAATCCAAATCCTCCTCAACAAGGATGGGGTGGATTATCTGGAAAAGCTAAAAAAATTATTGAAGAGGCTGTGAGATCTGCTCATATGTTTAATCATAGTTATGTTGGAACTGAACATTTATTATTTGCATTAGTTTCTCTTGAAGATACTGCTGCTATTGTTATTTTGGAAAATATGAAAGTAAATCCTTTGGATGTTAAAAATCAATTAATCAAGAATTTTGAAAAATCTGATCCTAAACAAAATTTTAACCAAAATACTAATCAAGGTCTAAATCCTTTTGAGTTTTTCCTAAACGGTATTCAAGGGATGATGATGGGTGGAAATGCTGCTGATATGGATAAAAAAGCAAGTTATAAAAAATCAAATCAACAAAATCCTGGGCAGAATACTAAAACCCCTGCATTAGATTATTTTACTACTGATTTGACTTTAGAATGTAGGAGTTGCAAGCTTGGTCCAGTTATTGGAAGAAAAAAAGAAATAGAAAGGGCAATTGCAATTTTGTGCAGGAAAACTAAAAATAATCCAGTTTTTATTGGTGAGCCTGGTGTTGGTAAAACTGCTATAGCCGAGGGTATTGCTTATGCTATCACTAAAGAAGAAGTCCCTGATATTTTGTTAGATAAGAGAATTTTATCACTTCAAATGGCTTCGGTTGTTGCTGGAACGAAATATAGGGGAGAATTTGAAGAAAGAATTAAACAAATTATTGATGAAGCTGCTTCTGTTGGTAATGTAATTTTATTTATTGATGAGCTACATACGGTGATTGGCGCAGGTAGCGCTGAAGGTAGTTTGGACGCATCGAATATTTTAAAACCTGCTTTATCTCGTGGAAAGGTTCAAGTAATTGGAGCTACTACATTAACTGAATATAGAAAACAGGTTGAAGCTGATGCTGCTTTTGAAAGAAGATTTCAGCCAATTAAAGTTAATGAACCTAGTGCTAGTGAAACTTTACAGATTTTAGAAGGTATTAAAGAAAGTTTTGAAGAACATCATAATCTTTTAATTTCAGATGAGGCCTTACAGGCATCTGTTACACTTTCTAAACGTTATATTAATGACAGATTTTTACCTGACAAAGCTATTGATTTACTTGATGAAGCATCTTCTCAAAAAAGAATGAAAGTTAAAGGTAATAATTCTCGTTTAAGACAATTACAAAAGGAGCTTACTAAGGTAATTAAAGAAAAAGAAATTAGTGTTTCTAAACAAAATTATAAATATGCCGCAGAGTTGCAAGATAAAGAAATGAAGATCTTGAAGGAAATTGAAGAAAGTAAATATGTAAAAACTCCGAGATCGCAAAGACAAATTGTAGATACTGATGACATTGCAAGAGTGGTTGGACAAATGACTGGTATTGATGTTTCTCGCTTAGTAAAAGATGATAAAGTAAGATTGTTAAATTTAGAAGATAAATTGAAATCTAGAATTATTGGGCAAGACGAAGCGGTTAAAGCTGTTTCGTTAGCTATTAGAAGGTCTAGAGCTGGTATTGCAGATGAAAGAAGACCTATTGGTTCATTTATATTTATGGGACCAACTGGAATAGGTAAAACTGAATTAGTTAAAGCATTAGCTCAAGAAGTTTTTAATGATAAGGATGCTTTAATTAAAATTGATATGAGTGAGTTTATGGAAAGACATAATACTTCTAGATTAGTTGGAGCACCTGCTGGTTATGTTGGTTATGATGAAGGAGGGCAACTTACAGAGGCTGTAAGAAGAAAACCTTATGCAGTTGTTCTATTTGATGAAATTGAAAAAGCTCATCCTGACGTATTTAATCTCTTACTTCAAATTTTAGAAGATGGTGGTTTAACTGATTCCAAAGGCAAATATATTGATTTTAAAAATACTATTATTATTTTAACTACTAATATTGGTTCTAAAAGACTAACAGAAAGAGCAGCCCCAATTGGTTTTAATTTAAATATTGAAGAACTTTCTAAAGCTGAAATGGAATATGAAAGACAAAAAGAAGATGTTTTGGATGAATTGAAGAAACAATTTAGACCAGAATTTTTAAATAGAATTGATAAGACTATTGTATTTAGAGCATTAACACATGATGATATTAAAGAAATTGTTTTGCTTCATTTAGCTCAACTTCAGAAAAGAATTAAAACTAAAAATATGGGATTAAAATGGACTAATGCAGCAATTGAAAAATTAGCAGAAGTAAGCTTTGATCCTGAATATGGTGCTAGACCTGTAAGAAGAAAAATTCAAGAGTTAGTTGAAGATCAAATTACTGAAGGATTTTTGAATGATAAATTTGCAGAGAATGACACTTTACTAATTGATAGAGATAAGAAAGGAAATATAGTTTTATCAAAATTTTTAAATAAAATTAAAAAGGAAGCTTCAAAAAATTAATTTTGTGACTTTAGGTTAACTATTCCCATTAAGAGTATTGCTGCAGTTTCTAACCTTAAAATAGATTTACCAAGACTAATTGTTTGTATTTGATTTTTGGTTAGCATTTTTATTTCATTTTCTGAAAATCCTCCTTCGGGCCCTATCAAAATTGAAATATCATTATTTATGCAAATGTCTAAAGGGCTCAAAGTATTGCTTCTCTCTAAAGCTAATAAAATTGGTAAATTTTCTTGTTCAAGATATTCTTTTAATGATGTGTAATAGGCTATCTTTGGTATTTCAATTTGTTCAGATTGCTCTGCAGCTTCAATTAATATTTTATTTAATCTGTCTAAACGCAATTGATGTGGATAATAACTAAATTCTGACTTAATTAATGCTATTTGTTTAATATTAAGTTCTACTGCTTTTTCTAGGATGAATTCAAGTTTATTACTTTTATTGGGTAAACATAATGCTAATGTATTTCTATATTTTAAATTATCTAACAATTTCTCTTTTTCTATTAGTTGCAAGATTATTCTTTTTTTCTCTATATCTATAATTTCAAATATAAATTTCGTATTTTCTCCTTTATATTGAGTTTCTTCGTTAAACAATATAATTGTTTGATTTGTTTTTACTCTAAAGACCTTTAATAATTGATGTAATATTTCACTTTCTTTGTGGTCTATTATAATTTTACTTCCTATTTTGAGACCTGGATCTATCTTGGTATTTCTTAAATAAAATCTGTAATTGTTGTTTTTCTTCATAATATATTTTTACTTGACGACTTATTTTGTTTCTTTTAAAATCTCGCAGTCTAATTGTATATGAGGGATGAGTAGATATACATTAGATTTTATTACTAACTACTTACCTATTTTAATATGAATACATTAAATGTAAAAGAAGATGAATTTCTTAAAGGAATTCCAGATTTTAGTTTACCAAGTCCTGGTGATTTAATCGAAGGGAAAGTTATTGCTATTTATAAAAACAAAATTTTGGTTGATATAGATGGTATAGCTGTTGGTTTAATAAGTGGTCGTGAAGCTAAAGATAGTCAAGAAACTTTAAAATCTTTGAATGTCGGAGATTTGATTTCAGCTTATGTAATTGATGGAGAAAATGAAGATGGATATATTGTAATGTCGCTTCGAAAAGCTTCTCAAGAAAAAACATGGAAGAAGTTTAATGATGCTTTTGAAAAAGGGCTTGTTATTGAAGTTGCAGCAAGTGAAGCAAACAAAGGTGGTCTATTATTAGATATTGATGGTATAAAAGGATTTATTCCAGTTTCGCAATTAGCTCCTATGCATTACCCTCGTGTAAATGGTGCTGATTCCAGTATGATTTTACAAAGACTTCAAGAATTAGTAGGAATTAGATTTAAGGTTAAAATTATTAACATTGATAAAGAAAATGGAAAATTAATTCTTTCTGAAAAAGCTGCTATGGAAGAACAGAGAGTTGCTGCATTGGAAGGTGTGAAAGCTGGAGATATTGTCACAGGTAGAATTAGTGGTGTTGTTAAATTTGGTATTTTCGTTACTTTCAATGGTTTGGAAGGTTTAGTTCATATTTCTGAAATTGCATGGGGTCATGTAAAAAATCCTCAAGATTACGGTAAATTAGGTGAAGAAGTCAAAGTAATGATTATTGGTTTAGAAGGGGATAAAATTTCTCTTTCAATGAAGAGACTTACTGAAGATCCATGGCTTGAGGCTGCAAAAAAATATCAATTAGATACTACTGTTGAAGGTGAAATTAATAGAATTACTCCTTTTGGTGCATTTATTAAGTTAGGTGATGATATTAATGGTTTAATTCATATTAGTGAGATCGGTGGTGAAGATGTTGAAGATCCTAATATTTTATTAAAGGTAGGTGATAAAATTACTGCTAAAGTTATTAGCATTGAACCAGATGAACATAGAGTTGGATTATCTATTAAAGCTTTAACTGAGGAAAAAGACAAATCAGTTAAGAAAAAGAAATCTGAGAAAGAAGAAGTAGCTGAAGATGAAGTTGTTAAATCAGAGAAAAAAGTTACAAAGAAAAAAGCGACTAAGGAGGAATAAAATTTTTTATATTTATTTAAAGGCTCTTCGGAGCCTTTTTTATTATATTTCTATTTTGTAAATCAATAGAGAGTTTGATTTTAATTTTCTAGGTGGTTCTTTGATTTGGATCTTTTTCTACTTGAACTCCTATATGTCTGCCTGGTTTTTCTTTATAGCTTTCGGTTCCCCATTGTCCCTCATGATTTGTATGCCATGCTACACGAAGTATTTTACCTCCTGGTAGCCGTCTTATTTCTCCAATTCGAGAACTTGGATTTGCTGATCTTTTCACTTCCTTTAAATACTGATCTGCAGCTAGTCGGTCTGTTGAAGTGACCTTAAATTCTTCTGTTGATTTACTTGGCGTATTTGTTTTTTCTGGCTTATCTGTAGCTGTATCGGTTTTTGTACTTAATTGCGTGCTAGATGAGCTTGATTTTGGTTCTTCATTTGAGGCTGGCTTTTCTTGTGGTATACCGATTTTACTTTGAATTATTTCAGACATTTTGTCATATCCAGTTGGTTTTAAATGTAAATGATCTGGCCCCTCGAAGCTTGGATCTAGTTCACTTAAGTCATTGTCATTTGCTAATCCACCTTCAGATTTTCTCTTATGTAACATAATTAATTTTTGTGGGCCATTTTCGCTTCCCTCTCTTGAGATTAATAGATCATTTAATTTTGTTCTTTCTTTTTCTTTAGTTTCGAAATTGTTTTTAAAAGCGGGGTAGCCTTTAAATGGAGTAACCGTGCATGTATATACTAAAATATTATATTTTTTGGCTATACCCCATATTTGTTGTAAATTGCTATAAATTTCCTCTGCGCTTTTACCGGCAGCAATATCGTTAATCCCTCCATTGATGACCATTGTCTGATTTCTATAACTTTCTAATTGCTTACTTTGATCTAAACTTTTCATATCATTTAACATCTCTGATGTAAATTTACCTACTTTTGCTTTTTTTAATTTATCATTAGCTCTTAATTTATTTTCTACACCTGTCATTAGTGAATCTCCTATAATTAGAAGTTTATCTAATTGAGTTGATGATGTTTCTGTTTGTTCCGTGCTTTCAGGGGTATTTCCTGTATTTTCAGGTATATTTTCTGTACTACTACTTTCACTTTCAGTTGATATTTGCTCTGACCCTTCACTACTTCCCCCACCACCAAAGCTACCACCACCTCCTCCTCCAACTGTGACTTGTTCATTTTCTTGATTGTCTTCAGTACTTTGATCTAGATATTCAGATAATTGTTGGGCAAAAGTTTCTGGTTGATTACTCCAAATTTGTGGTTCTTTGGGAAATTTTAGGTTTCTATTTTGATTTGTTTGATAAAAGTTTGTTAATTGTGATGATAATTTTTGTACTTCTGATGGATCTGACATAAAGAGAAATTGATTGGTATCAGGTAGTACTAAATGTGATAATTGTGGATTTGATTTGAATCTTTCTTGCAATGACTCAACTTCACTTGACAATCTTTGTATAGTTTCAAATTTTTGCCCATTAATCTGTACTTCGTTGTCTGGAGTTTTTAGTGTTATTACTATTGTATTTCCGATTTTATCTTTGTTTTTTTGAATAGTTTCTAATAATTTGCTTTGGTCGTATTTATCTGGATTATTAACATAGTTAAATATATAATTAACTTTTTTATTTGGATCTATATCTGGAGGTATTAAAATTTTTCCAGGTACATTTGTATCTCCAAATTCAAAAGGTTGTTCTACCATTCCATTGTTTCCTATTTTTAATTTTTCTGAATTTAATTTTATTCCTGATATTCTTTGTCTTATTTGAAAAGATTCTTGTACATCTTTTTTCCCTTCACTAACCGCTCTTTTTTTTGATTCTTGTCTTTCTATCCTTAAGGATGTCTCAGGATTTGGTTTATTTTCTTTTTTCTTTTGAGGTTCAATGATAAAATCAGGCTTTTCAGGTTTTGTTTCGTAAATAAGCCTTCTTTGTTTTATATTAAGTTTAAGATTATTTTTATTGTGCATCTTTTGCTTTTTTACCAATTGCCCATTCAATAAAATTTATTGGTTCTTCGTTATGGTATTCTTGATAACTTCCATTTGATTCCATTTTGATAACTATATTTTCTCCCATAATTTGAAATTCAATTTGAGTATTAGCTTCTTTCGTTCCTGCTATTTTTTTTCTAGCTTCTTCTACTTTTTTTTGGAAAATATCTAATTCGGCTTTTATTGGATTTATTTTTTGATCTATATCCCTCATCATTTCTAATCGTTGAGTATAACTTTCTTTTACTACTTCCCTTACATTATTTAAATTTTGCTGTTCTTTTTTATTAAAATCATCTACTGTACTTTGATCGGGAGATTTATTTTGAAAGATAAGCCTATTTTCGCTAAATTTTTGATTTTTGTTAATGAATTTCATTTTTATTGATAAAATTTATTGAATCTTTATATTTTAGCATAAATTTTGACTTTTTTCCAAGTTGACACTAAACTTGAGTGGATTTTTTATACATTAGCCGGATTATTGTGATTAACTCCAAACAAAAAGAGGTATTACTTATTGAAATTGCCCAGGAATGTTATGTTTCTGTTAGAGATATACATCTTGCTGCTAAAGAATTAAAAATTGATTTAGCTGCAAATGCCAGATCTGTTGATTCAAATACTGCTAGAAGGTTTGTTGATTATTTTCAAAATAAAGAAAAAGATAATGAAAAGATCGTTGAAAAGAAGATAATTAAAAAATCAGAAGTTAAGGTTGAGGTTAAAGGTTTAGACAAAGAAGAGAAGTTAGTTTCAATGGTAAAGGAAAAACCTAAGGCTAAATATGTTATTTATGAAAAAAAAGAAGTTAAGCCTAAACCAGCCCCTTTGCCTTTTATTGAAGATAAAAAGCCTCAAAAGGAAAAGATTTTTTATGAGAAAAAAGTTAAAAAGACTAAGACTAATGTATACAAACCAAGATTAAAACAAGATACTTCTGTAGCAGATGAATTATTAGGTATTCATGAATATAAAGGTCCTAAGGATACAGCTGAATATTATGATGAATTAATTGCTGAAGAAAGAGAAAAAGAGATTGTACAATCTCAAAAAAAGAAGATGGCTGGTAAAGATACAAATAAACTTCAAATTAAACAGGCTCCTACAATTAGTAATACTGTTAAATATGATCCTAATAGAGTTATAGAAATTGGAGATATTATTTCTGTGAAGGAATTTGCTGAAAAAAGTGGTCTTGGTGCAGCAAAGATTATTGGAGAGTTAATGAAAAATGGAATTTTAGCAAATATAAATCAGCAAATTGATTATGATACTGTTTCAATTATTTCTGAAGATTTAAAAGTCAAAATTACAAAGAAACAAACTATTGCTTCTGCTGAGGATTTGTTTTTAGGTGATTTGAATTCCTTGATGAAGGAGTATGATGATGCAGTTCTTGAAAGTAGGCCTCCAATTGTTGTAATTATGGGACATGTGGATCATGGAAAAACTAAATTACTCGATTATATCAGAAATACAAATGTTATTGACTCTGAAGCAGGTGGTATTACTCAACATATTGCTGCTTATCAAGCCGAAAAAAATGGACGAAAAATTACATTTTTGGATACCCCTGGACATGAGGCCTTTACAGCTATGAGAGCAAGAGGTGCTAAAATAACTGATATTGCTGTGTTAGTGGTTGCTTCTGATGAAGGTATTAAGCCTCAAACTATTGAGGCAGTTCAGCATGCTAAAGATGCTAAGGTTCCAATTATTGTGGCTATTACAAAAATAGACAAGCCAAATGCTGATATTGATAAAATTAAAGGTGAATTGTCTGGGCTTGACCTGGTGCCTGAAGATTGGGGCGGGAGTACTGTAGTGGTTCCTGTTTCAGCCATGACTGGTGCTGGAATGCAAGAATTATTAGATATGATTTTACTGATGGCAGATATGGAGAATTTGAGGGCAAACCCAAATAGAGATGGAATTGCTACTGTAATTGAAGCTAATTTAGACCATAGTTTGGGGCCAGTTGCTACAATTATTGTGAATACGGGTCATATTAAATTGATGGATAATATTGTGATTGGTGAAGGATATGGAAGAATAAAAGTTATGATAGATCATTTAGGTAATAAAATTAAAACTGCAGGTCCTTCTACACCTGTTTTAATTGCTGGTCTAACTGAGAAAGCTGTTAGTGGTGATATTGTACAAGTGGTACCAGATGAAAAAACAGCTAGAAATAGAGCTTTAACTATTAAGACATTGAGAAAAGCTCAACAAAAAGAAAGAGGTGTAGGTGAGATTATTTCAGCTATTAGTTCTGGTCAGCTAAAAACTTTAAAAATAGTATTGAAGGCTGATACTAATGGTACACTTGAGGCCTTAAGACAATCTATTGCTGAAATTAAGCATGAAGATGTTGGTGTAAAGATTATTCTTTCTGGTGTTGGGGATGTTACTGAATCTGATGTAATGATGGCAGCTGCTTCTGGAGGTATTGTAATGGCATTTGATGTAAATGCTAATTTGAATGTAGGTATGGTAGCTGAAAGAGAAAATGTTGAGGTGATTCATTATAATATAATTTATAAATTGCTTGATGATATTAAGAAGATTCTCAATGGTTTATTAGAACCTGAATTTGTTGAAAATATTTTAGGAGAGGTTGAAGTAAAGGCGATTTTCTTCAGTAAAAAGAAAGAAATGATTATTGGATGTCTAGTTAAAAATGGAGTTATTAAAAATAAGATTAAAATTAGAGTGGTTAGAGGTGAAGAAGTTTTAGGTGAAGTGAACATTACTTCATTACAAAAAAATATGGATTCTGTCCAAGAGGTTAAGGAAGGATCTGAATGCGGATTAAAAATTTCTGGAAATATTAAATTAGAGGTTGGTGATAAATTAATTCCATATCAAATGGATAAGAAAATTAAAACTCTTTAATTAATGAATAATAATAATAATAAATATTCGAAAGTTTCTTTACCTAAGTTTGAGGAAGATTCTGGAGTTTTAACTGTTTTAGATAAAATTAATGAATTAGTTGATTGGGATATTAAAAGAGTATATTGGCTTACTGATGTGAAGGGGCAAAGAGGAGCTCATTGTGTTAAGGGAGAGAGAAAAATTTATTTAATACTTAGTGGAAGTTGTACTGCAAGAATTTTTGATGGAAAGAATTGGTATGAAGAAAAAATTACTAGCCCAAATGAAGCCTTAATTTTTAAAGAAGATTTGTGGAGAGAATTTGATAATTTTAGTGATAATTCTGTGCTTTGTGTTTTGAGTAATATGCACTATGATAAGTCAAAATATATTTTAGATTTAGAAGAATTTAAAAATTATAAACAAAATGAGTAAAAATGTTTTAATTACAGGTGGAGCTGGGTTTATTGGCTCTAATTATGTACATTTTCACACAAATAAATACCCTGAGGATACGATAATTGTTTTAGATAAACTAACTTATGCAGGAAATCTACCTAATATTCAAAAAATAATTGATAATAGACAAATTAATTTTATTAAAGGAGGAATTGAGGATTATGACTTTTTAAAGTCAGTTTTTGAAAAAAATAATTTTGATTTAGTAATTAACCTTGCTGCAGAAACTCATGTTGATAGAAGTATATTAGATCCAGATCCATTTGTATTAACAAATATTATTGGGACACATAACTTATTAAAGTTATCTAAAGAATTTACGGTTAAAAGATATCACCAAATATCAACTGATGAAGTTTATGGTGATTTAGGAGATACAAAAGATATATTTTTTACTGAAGACACTCCCCTAGCCCCAAATTGTCCTTATGCTGCAACAAAGGCTAGCGCTGATTTACTTGTTCACTCATATTATGAGACATATAAACTTCCTGTTACTATTAGTAGGTGTTCAAATAATTATGGACCATATCAATTTCCCGAAAAACTCATCCCTTTTTTTCTAAAAAAGGCTTTAGATAATGAAGATTTACCTATTTATGGAGATGGAAAAAATATTCGTGATTGGATTTTTGTGGAAGATCACTGTAAAGCCATAGATTTAATTGTAAACAGTAAAAATTATGGAGAGGTTTATAATATTGGGGGTAGAAATGAAAGAACAAACATAGAAATTGCATATTTAATACTTGATTATCTTGGTAAAGATAGAAAACATATTAGTTTTGTGGATGATAGAAAAGCTCATGATAGAAGATATGCAATTGACCCTTCAAAAATTGAAAAAGAGTTAGGTTGGTTTCCAAAAGTAAAGTTTGATGATGGAATTAAGATGACTTTTGAATGGTATCAAAATAATCTTGAGTGGATAGATTTAACTAAAAATAGATTAATTAATTTTGTAAAATAATGTCTGGTAAAAAACAAATAACTAAAAGAAGCGAAAATTATTCAGATTGGTATTTAGATATAGTTCATGTTGCAGATTTGGCAGATTATAGTGATGTGAGAGGTTGTATGGTTATTAGGCCTTATGGCTATGCAATTTGGGAAAAATTTCAAGAAATATTAAATAAGAAAATTAAAGAAACTGGTCATAAAAATGCTTACTTTCCGCTTTTTATACCAAAAAGTTATCTTTCAAAAGAAGCTGAACATATTGAAGGTTTTGCTAAAGAATGTGCTGTAGTCACACATCATAGACTTAAAGCTACTGAAAATGGAGTTGAAGTTGATCCAGATGCTAAACTTCCTGAGGAATTAATAGTAAGGCCAACTTCTGAAACTATTATTTATGCCTCATTTGCTAAATGGATTAATTCGTGGAGGGATTTACCTCTCTTAATAAATCAATGGGCAAATGTAGTTAGGTGGGAAATGAGAACGAGGCCATTTCTTCGAACTACTGAATTTTTATGGCAAGAAGGCCATACTGCTCATATGACTTCAGAAGAAGCTGAGGAGGAAGCTAAAAAGATGATCAATGTATATGCTGATTTTTGTAGAGATTATTTAGCCTCTCCTGTAATTACTGGTCAAAAATCAGAAAGTGAAAAATTTGCTGGTGCGATGCATACGTATACTATTGAAGGGTTAATGCAGGATGGTAAGGCTCTTCAATCTGGCACTTCACATCATCTTGGTCAAAATTTTGCTAAAGGCTTTGATGTAAAATTTTCTAATAAAGAAGGTCAACTAGAATATGTTTGGCAAACTAGCTGGGGAGTTAGTACAAGGTTAATGGGACAATTAATAATGACTCATAGTGATGATAATGGACTAGTTCTACCTCCTAATATTGCTCCAATTAAAGTAGTTATACTGCCAATTTGGAAAGATGAGGAGAGTAAGAATAAGGTAATGGATTTTGCAAATGAATTATTCGACAATTTAGGCGATTTGATTGGAGATATTGAATTAGATAAAAGAGATTATTTAAGTTTTGGTGAAAAATCATTTGAATGGGAAAAGAAAGGTGTACCAATTAGAGTTGAAATTGGTCCTAGAGATTTAGAAAATAATTCTGTTGTTTTAGTTAGAAGAGATAAATTAGAAAAAGTTACTGTAAATATTAATGAAGTAAAGGTGGAAATTCCTAAATTGCTTGTAGAGATTCAAAGAAATTTATTAGAGAAAGCTACTGAATTTGTAAAAAATAATAGTCATGTTATTGATGATTATGACCAGTTTAAGAGACAATTAGATAAGGAAATTCCTGGATTTATTTATTCTTTTTGGTGTGGATCAAAAGATTGTGAAGAGAAAATAAAAGTAGAAACTAAAGCAACCACAAGATGTATACCTTTTGATCAAAAAGAAGAAAGTGGAAATTGTATATTATGTGGAGAAAAGAGTAATAAAAGAATTATTTTTGCTAAGGCTTATTAGAAATGTTTTTTACAAAGAAAAAATATTTAATTTTAGGAAAGGATGGTCAGTTAGGCCATGAATTTGAGAAAACTATCGATCCTGATGAATATGTTGCTTTAGGTCATTTAGATTTAGATATTACTGAATTTTATAAAGTTAGAGAAAAAATTAAAGAAATTGAGCCTGAAATTATTATTAATTGTATTGCTTATAACAATGTTAATGGAGCCGAGGAGAATGCTGAAATTGCTAATTTAATTAATGGTGAAGCTATTTCTAATTTGGCTAGAATTTGTAGAGAATTTTGTATTACTTTGGTACATTTTAGTACGGATTATGTGTTTGATGGTAAAAATGTGAAGGGTTATAGTGAAGAATCTCAACCTAATCCAATTAATAATTATGGGCGAAGTAAATTACTAGGTGAAGAAATGTTAATTGATGCAATGGAAGCTGATTATAATTTTGAAGAAATTCCCGATGGAAAATATTTTATAATTAGAACTTCCTATTTATTTTCCAAAAATGGTCATAATATTGTAAAAACATTTAGAAAATTTATTGAAGATAAGAAAGAATTAACTGTTATTGAGGATCAAAAGGTTTGTTTAACTTATGCCTCAGATCTTGCTAAGCAGGTGTATTGGCTTTTAGAAACTAATGAGTATGAAAGTGGAATTTATCATATTACAAATGAAGGGATTTTAAATTGGGCAGAATTTATTTCTTTTTTGGGCGATATTTTAGGTATTAATGATATCAAAATTACTTTTATTAAATTAAATGATTGGAAGGTTCCTGCAATAAGACCATTGAATTCTGTTTTAATTAATACTAAACTACCAAAGCTTCGCAATTGGAAAGAAGCTGTTAAAGATTTTTTAAATGACTATTAAATGAAAGGTATAGTTTTAGCAGGTGGTTCTGGAACAAGGCTTTATCCAATTACTCTTGGGATAAGCAAACAGTTAATGCCTATTTATGACAAGCCAATGATTTATTACCCTATTAATACTTTAATAGATTTGGGTATTAAGGATATTTTAATTATTACTACTCCTCATGATTTAAACGGTCTAAAAAAGGTTTTGGGAGATGGAAGTCAAGTTGGTTGTAATTTCAGTTATGAGATACAGAAGGAACCAAAAGGAATTGCCGAAGCTTTTATTATAGGAGAAAAATTTATTGGTGAAGATAGCGTATGTTTAATTCTTGGAGATAATATTTTTCATAATTTAGAAGTTCAGAAAATTAAAAATCTTAATTTTTCTGAAGGAGGTTTAATTTTCGCTATAAAAGTAAATAATCCAAAAAGATATGGTGTAGTTGAATTTGATAATAACTTTAATGCTATTTCTATTGAAGAAAAACCAGAAAATCCAAAATCAGAATATGCAATTCCTGGGCTTTATTTTTATGATAATAAAGTTATTGAATATGCTAAAAATTTAAAACCAAGTAAGAGATTGGAATATGAGATTACGGATATTAGTAATATTTATTTAAAGAATAATGATTTAAAGGTCTTTAAATTAGAAGATCATGTGGTTTGGTTAGATACTGGAACAATAGATTCAATGATGACTGCTATTAATTTTGTGATTAATGAAGAAAGGAGAACTGGTCGAAAAATTGGTTGTATTGAAGAAACTTCTTATAAGAAAGGTCTCATCAATGAAGAACAATTACGAGAAAATGCACGAAAACTGCTTAAAAGCGGTTATGGAGATTATTTGTTAAATTTATTGGAATAGATAGAATTTAAGAAAATTTAATCTTTAGGTATTTTTTTTATGATACCCTCCCCTTTGCGGTAGGTGGGGGTTAGGGATGGTGAAGATTAAAAAATATTTTTTAAAAAATGCAAGTTTTTTTTGAAGGTAATTTATACTAGTTTTAAGTTTTCCTGAAATTAAATAGGAATTAGTTGAAAGTTTTCAAGAAATTAAATTGTTCTAGTTGCAAGTTTCTTTGAGAATAAACTGGCTTATTTGAAAAAAGTGAAATCTATTGGAATAAAAGGTTGGGAGCCACCCCCGGAACTTAATTAAAAGCTCGACGGGGGTGGCTAGTTATTACCTCTTGTTCGTCATGAGTATGATGGTCCGCCCGCAAAAAGCGCCATCAGCCTCAAGTGATTCACCCTTACCTTGGTAGACAAAAGTGTTTCCAAGGGGAGTGCCAGCCTCTGGGGGGAGAGGACAACTGAAGCCTCGCAAGCACTCGAAGGTATCGAGTACCAAGGAGGTAAACTCTTTCCCGTAGAGATCTTCTACGGTGGGAGGGGTGCCGCCGTGGAGTCTCTGCCAAACTACAGATGTGAGCTCTTCACTCACCCTGTAGCTGTGGACCTGTTGGTCCATGGTGAAGTCGATCGAGCCGCTGTTGGAGACAGTGACGACACCAACTTCCCCGCAGGAAGCTGCCTCACTCTCGTCTACCAAGTAGACGAGTTCCCCCGTCCTCCCTTGAGAGTCCTTGAAAGACTTCCCAGGGAAGAACGAATCCTCTCCTCCTTCGCGAATTGTTACCGCGAAGCGGGAAGAGGTCTGGCAGCCATTATAGCTGCGTAGGTCTAGTACGGCCGGAGTGGCCTCGCAGACCTCCTTCTTTGGCGGATCTTCCTCTTTTGGAGGGGGATTTTCACCACCTCCTGTTGAGACTGGAGGGGTGTAAGATGACTCTCCTCCTCCCCCTTCCTGTGATGGGACATACTCCAAGTCGTCCCCTCCGCAAGCGGAGAGGAGAAGTGAGATGAGAAGAAAAACGCAAAAATTGATCTTTTTCATGATAAACTCCTTTGCCCATCTGGGCATTTGCCTCACTAGAGGCGTTGATGCCCATTAAGGGCGGAAAATTTCTACCAGTAAGGCAGTTTTTGGTTTTTGGTAACCAACCTTTCACAAAGGAAATAAACTGAAGATTAAGTTAACAATCAATTTACTTCCTTTGTGAAATTCCAATAGATTTCAAAGAGCTTCTATTTAAAACCTATGATTAAGTTTTAAATAAGAATATTTAATAACATATTTACACTCTTTTGTCAAAATAAATAGATTATTTACCTGTTAATTGTAATTCATTTTATTTTAAATTCTTATAGGTTATTGAAATATTGTAAGAATTTTAGAAAAATTTTGATATAAATTTTTTCTCATTGTAAGAAATCTATCTGCTTGATAGATTCTGACAACTCCACAAGGGAGAATGAACTTGAAGACTACAGTATAAATCTCTCATTTTCCTTTTTTATTATGTTTTGTAGTTATTTAGTTATTTTAGTTGGAGTTATTTGCTTTATTTTGAGTTTAATATTTATATCCTTCTATTTATCCAAGAGTGCGCTCCGGTGCTAATGCAATGTCGCCCTCTCTGGGATAGTTAAATTTTAGTTTTCATAATTACTATATAACTTACGATTGATCCACCTCGTCAGCTTACGCTGTCACCCTCAAGAGGGGAAATTTTTTCTCGAAATATTGACATCAATCCATAGTCCACCTTGCCAGCCTATACTACAAATACTAAAGAAAGGAATTTTAATTGACTAAAATGGATATGAAAAAAGCCCAGCAACTATTTAAAGTTACTGGGCCTTATATTTGCCTTTCTACGACTAGTACCCTTGAAAGAATACTAGCCGATTTTTGGGTTTTAGGTTTTTGAGGGAGCTCTCGAAAGAGCTCAACCTCAAGTTTATGGGTTGTCAGCCCGGATTTTATGGGCAAGGTGGCGGCATCTCAACGATGCGCCAAACCTGCCCTTGCTCGTTTACGGGACTGCCTGGCTCGGCAATTCCTACGAGTCGGAAGAGGTCAGCGGGCACCTCTCCCTGAATGGATGCGGGACAAGAGTTCCCTCCATAAGCCCAGCACTGCCACGTCAGCGCGAGTGCTGCCATGTAGCTGCTGGACTTTCTATCCCCGATCACACTTGCATTGCAAGAGGATGGGGTGGGAGGGTTGATACCAATTTGTCGACAGTACAAACTGTCGATCAAAGGCATGGCATCGCCACCACCAACGAATGGTGCCCAGATAAAAACTCGGGCTCCGCTAGTAGCGGTGGAGGTACTCCAACCACCGGATGCTGCTATTGCTAGCAGGTCTGGTACCCCGAGCGTGACGCTCAGGGGATTCTGGTTGGGATTGGCGTTTGGCCAGGATGTCAAGGAGTTGCCCCCCTGAATCGTGACCTGAGACGAGTTCACGATAGAACAATGTCCTCCGTTTCCGCCGGTTCCGGAGTCACCTCCAGTTCCAGAGCTGCCGCCACTGCCGCCACTGCCGCCACTGCCGCCCGCGCCGCCAGTACCGTCATTGCCGCCTTGGCCTCCTGCATCGTAGCATGGACTTTCGTCCGCTGCACCGTTGCAGTTGTCGTCCAGTCCATTCCCGCAGATTTCTCCGCGGGGGTCGGGCTGGCCGGGGGTCGCTGAGCAGGTGAGGCCTGTGCCTGCACTGTTGCAGGTCCAGGTCCCGCTCCGGCGACACACTCCCACTCCAGAGGAGCAGGGAGTGCCGTGGTGAGGGTCGTCGGTACAGTCGTAGACCGTCCCACTACCCCCAGTTCCTGCTGTACCACCGGTTCCAGCCTTGCCGCCAGTCCCAGCAGTACCGCCTGTTCCGGCTTTACCACCTGTTCCAGCGTTGCCGCCGGTACCAGTGTCGCCGCCGGTGCCAGAGGTCCCGCCGGATCCAGCGTTTCCACCAGTACCTGCGTTGCCGCCGGTGCCGCCTTTACCACCGGTTCCAGCGCTTCCGCCGGTTCCGGCATTGCCCGAGTTGCCTTCCAGGCACTCGGGGTCCCCACTTAAGAGGCAAGCCTCCGTGGTGGGATCTTCACCGCACCCCCACGCCAACATGGCGAGGAAGGAGGTGATGACGAAAAAAATTGCTTTCCTTGCCATCTAAAACTCCTGCCCAGTTAAGGGCTTTTTGCCCAATGGACTGGGCGTAAATATTTGCCTCCCGGAAGCCGGGTAGCTACACTCGAAGAATTCAAAGTGTACTACCCGGTCCATCGGGAGACTGCGTTAGAAGATTGCCCCAGCTTGGAAGCCGAGGCTCACGTCGAAGAGATGCCCTGTTCGCTGCAACAGCTCACCGCTGTCGCCTCGGTAGGCTCCTCGACGGACGGGGAGCGGGGTGATATTCCCCTCTAGACCGATTGAAGGCCCGAGGAGAAAGTGATCCCCAACGACGAAATTGGGTGCCACCTCGACTTTGTAGCCGAAGGCAGCCTTCGTCACCGACTCCCCGGTATAGAGCTGCCGATCAGGCAGTTGGGAAACTGGGATGGTGTCCCAAACTGAGATCAACACGCCCGGGCTTCCCCAGAAGCGGAGCTCGAACCAGTTGACTGGCATCCAGCTCCCTCCAACTTTGGGTCCGACGAAGAATGATTTCCCATCGGTCCAAGAATTGAAACCATTGGCAGGTAGGTTCGGCGCCATTGCCGTAGCTACCTGCCGGAATTTCTGGTCGAAGGTGAGCCCAAGTACCAACTTGAACTCATCCCCGAAAGGGAAGGCGTCGATATCCAGGCCCCAGCCCATGCGGGCTGACGGGTCTTTGCCATAGTCGTTCGACCCGAACGAATTCAGGTCGAAACGAAAATTGGCAGACACCGACGCCACGCGGTCCATGTAGCTATACTCCCCAGCCTCTTCAGCGAGGGTGTACGCCTGGTCCGCGTACCCATAGGCCTGTTCCGCCCGAGCAGCTACCGGAGCGAGTTGCTCCTGTGCCACTGGTGGAGCGATCGGAATCAGCCTCACGGTGATCTGATCTGACCTACCTCCCCACCCCTGCCAAGACAGCGTATAGCTGGTCTCGGTTGGTTGTACCACGATGCTCCAGACCCTCCCTTTTGGGGTGGCGGTAGAGCCGGTGGTTGATTGGACAACGGTCACATCCCCTGCGGGAGTGTCCTGTCCGATCGTCACGGGGGTGGATGGCCCGGAGTACGACCCTTCTGGCCCGACGTATGTCAGGTTGCCCTGGGCGTCGAACCATTGTTCTCGGGCACAGATCAGCCTGAGTTTGACCTCCGAACCGACCTCTCCAGAGACCACGACGAGACCTGAGCTCTCGCTGAGGATCCCGCCGTTGACTGCGGCGTTGGGTGATGGAAGGACCTTCAGCTCACACGAGCTCATCCCGTGCGTGCTTTTGTACTGCCAACCGGCCTGGCCGGCGGCGTAGACACTCGTTGGGAGCAAAACCCCCAAGAGGAGTGCCAGGATAAAAAGATAATTTCTCATTTCTTTCTCCTGCTCTTGGGTTTGGATCATCTTAGCACTATTGCCATGAATCTCCTCTCCCATCATTTTTAGATGCTTTTTTCTTATAGCACCTAGAAAAGTTTTCAGCCTAAAGCAGGCTTAATAATACCTGTATAAATAACTTGTTACTCTTACAAATATTTTTAATCAAGAAATACGCTAAAAACTCTTTGAGATGCTATAAGTTTCTTTTCCTATTTTTCAAAGAACAAACTTATTTTATTAAATAAGACAGAATTAAAACATATTATTCTTATTTCGTCAAACTTTATTTTACAAATAAACATAATATGAGCTTAATCAATTATTTTAATTCAGCTAAAGTTGATTCATTACAAATTAAGTCAATATTTTGAATAATCCGAAGAATATTATATTATGTGGAAGTTTTGGAGCAGGTAATCTTGGTGACGATGCTATTCTTGCTGGTATTCAAAATTTATTAAAATCTAGTTTCAACAAGTCTGATATTTATTTTACATCAGCTAATTTTAATAGCAGAAAAAAAGCTATTTATTTTTTCCCTTCTGGCTTTAAATCTTTTTTAAAATTTTATTTTACTATTAATGGATGGAGGTCAATTTCAAGGATTTGGAATTCTGATTTAATTATTTTTGGAGGTGGTGGACTTTTTAACGATGATGAAAGAATATCTATTTGGATCTGGTTTATGCAATTTTTAGGATTTTATATTCTGAGGAAAGAAGTATTTATTATCGGACAAAGTGTAGGACCATTAAAACATAAAATTTCAAAAATTTTAGTTAAATTTGTATTTAAGAACTCTAAATTTATTTCAGTTAGAGATCAAAATTCTGTCTCTATTTTAAATGATTTGGGAATAGGTAACGTTAATAATTTTTCAGATGCAGCTTTTGCTTTATCTTATGATTTTAAAAAAAATATTAATATTAGTGATGAAATATTAATTACATTTAGAGATTGGGATTTTGATGTTCAATTCAAGAGAGAATATTTTGATTTACTTAAAAAATTATCCGCATCTAATTCATTATCTTTTATCCCTTTTCAAGTTGGTAAATATAGTGACTTTTTGGCCTTTAATAATTATATCAATGGCTTTGAGGAAAAAATTAGAATCAATCAATTGAATCCTGAAGACTTTAATCAAGCTATTCAGATGATAGGAAGAAGAAGAATATTAATTGGGATGAGGCTACATTCAATTATTTTTGCAATTATTACTAATACTCCTTTTATTGCAATTTCTTATAGCAACAAAGTAAAGGACTTTGTTGAGAGCATTGGTTTTAGTAAATATTGCATTGATGTTAAAAATTTTAATCATCAGCATGTGTTAAAGCTGGTTGATGAAATTAAAAATGATTCTAATGAAATTAAATTAAAACTAGAAAAAATTAAATTAAATCAGACATATTTATTTTTTGAAAATGAAAAATATTTAAAGTCAATTAATTAAAGTTGTTTGATTATTGTTTTTAGACCTTAATTCTTTGCTTTTAAAATGTTTACCAAGAGAAATTTTGATTTTTCATTATTCTTATTTTTGATTATTTTAAAAGAATTTATTTTTATTTAATATATGGTTTAATTTTATATGCTACCCTGCCCCTTGGGTGGGTGGGGGTTAGGGATGGAAAAGATTATAAAATATTTTATATAAATAGCAAATCACTAATTTTTCATCGATATTATTAAAAATATTTATATTATTTTATTTTAACTGATTTTAGATCTATATCTTTGACAGGCTTAAAACTATGCCTGTGGATTTCGCTTGATCCATATTGTCTTAATGCCTTTTTATGTAATGAAGTCCCATACCCTTTATGTTTCTCAAAATGGTAGACTGGATATTTTTTAGCGTAATCTTCCATTAAATGATCTCTTGTCACCTTGGCAATTATAGAAGCACATGAAATTGTACGAATGGCTAAATCTCCTTTTATTATTGTCTTAAACGGTATTTGTATTGTGGTTTTTAGATCAATTTTATCATTACCATCAATCAAAATTAAATCTGGTTTTAAAGATAGATTAATAATTGCTCTTTTAAATGCTAATCTATTTGCCTTGCCAAGTCCCAAAGTATCAATCTCATAAGCTTTCGTGATACCAATACCGAATATTCCAGATTTTATTAATACTTTGTAGGCTTCTTCTCTTTGTGCCTCATTTAATTTCTTAGAATCTGTTATTTTAATATCACAAATAGGCTTTGTTTCAATATATGCACATGCAACAATAGGACCAGCCCATGGTCCTCTTCCAGCTTCATCAAGTCCAGCGATAATTACTTTATCGCTTAACATTTTATTTTCCTTGAAAAATTCCTCTTTAGGATTAAACAATTAATTTTAATTATTCTGTTTTTTCAGATTGATTTTCTTGTGCTTCAGCTACATTTTCTTCATTAGCAATTGCCTCAGTTTGAGTATTTTCACTAAGCAATTCAGCTTGAGGTGCTTTTTGTGTATTAACTTCTAATAGATTTTCCTCAACACTATTATTATCGGCTTCGTTAACAGTTTGTTGGCTAACCATTTTTTCCTTAAGTCTTGCTGCTTTTCCACTTACATTTCTCATGTAATATAGTTTTGCTCTTCTTACTTTACCAATCTTAATTACTTCAATTTTTTCAATATTTGGAGAATTAACTGGGAAAATCTTTTCTACACCAATTCCAGTGACTATTTTTCTCACTGTAATTGTTTTGCTAGCTCCATGTCCATGATTTACAGCTATTACCAGTCCTTCATAAACTTGAATTCTTTGTTTATCACCTTCTTTAATTTTTTGGTAAACTTTTACGGTATATCCAGGTCTAATTTCAGGAAGATTCTTTTTATTATTCTTCTCTTCCAGTTTTTGTATAATAAGATTTGTCATATAAAAATCGTAAGCAAATTCGTTAATTGCCGTGCAATATTATGTAATCACACGGTAAAAAGCAAGCCTTTTTTAATTTTCATCAATTAAATTATTTATTGTAATAAGATTCTCTGGACTATCTACTAAATCGGATAAAAATTTGTCCTTGCATTTTCTTCTGTAAGTATAGTCATCTTTGGTCATAATACTAAATCTAATTGGTCGTGAGGTATCAAGTTCATTATTCAAATAATCTTCTAATTTGCTTTTATCAATCTCTCCGACTATTAACAAATCAATCAGGGAATCTTTATTCACAAAAATCCCTGAAAAAATAAGGACAGATATGTTGCCAAAATTTGAAATTCTCTTTGTTATCTCTTCTTTATTACTTAAACCTTTAACAATAATTGTTTTAAGCTCATTAAATAGTAGAAAATTTTTATTTACATAATAGTATTTTTTCCTATTTTTATCTCTTGATTTTAATAATCCTAATTTTTTCAAATTATCTAATTCACGTCGAACTGAATTAATTTGTTCATCTAATTCGCGTGTTAATTCACGAATAAAAAATTCCTGCTCAGGATTGAGTAAAAAAATTGTTAATAATTTAACCCTTGTTGTTGAAGTAAATAGCCTTTTTAACATTTGTTTCTTGTATACATCTTTTATACAACTGTCGCAAATGTATTATTTTTTTAGTCATTAATCAAGCAAATAGCTAGATATAAAGGTTTAGCCATTATGTAAATAATGCTACCAACTTATCCATTTTCAGCTTGTTTTTAAGTCTTAATTTCATTTCTTCAATTTCATTTAGTTTTGGTTGATAATTCATTGACTCAAAAATTTTATTTTCATCCTCTAAGGCTTTTTCTAATTCTTTATCACTTACTTCTATTTTTTCTTGTTTAAATATCTCCTGTATACCAAACCTTAATTTAACCCTCTTTATAGCTTCTTGATGCTTATCTTTGTGTAGATCTTGGTGGGTTTTATTTACTGCTTTCAAATAATCATCCCAATTCACTCCTTTTTGAGCCAAACTATCTTTCAATTCATCAATAATATAGTGAATTTCATCTTCAATTATTACTTCTGGAATTTCTACTGATGTTTTTTCTGCTATTAATTCAAATAATTCAGATTCAAGTTTTTGTTGATCTTCAAATTCCTTTTGTTTGATCAAATTATCATTAATCTCTTTTTTAAACTGGTCTATAGTCATTTCCTTTCCTGCAACCTTTTTTATAAAATCAGAATCTATTTCAGGGAAATTTCTCTCTTCTATTCGATTAACCTTAACCTTAAATTTAACTAATTTACTTTGGAAAGGTTTATGGAAATAATCTTTTGGGAATGTGACTGTAAATTCTCTTTCATCATTCAAATTCATTCCTATTAAGTTTTCTTCAAAACCTGGAACAAATGACTTTTCACCAATGATGATTGGGTGATTTTTACTTGTTGTACCGTCTAATATTGCTCCACCTTCATCAAAACCTTGAAAATCAATTTCTACTCTGTCCCCTTCCTTAGCTTCTCTTTGAACATCTTGAAATTTAGCGTGATATTTTTGAAATTTTTTAATTTCCTCATTAATTAAATCATCTGTAATTTCTATTTTAGCTTTAGTCAATTTAATTTTCTTATAATCCTTGATAGTAACCTCGGGGTAAATTGGAACAATAGCCTCATATTTTAATGGGTTTTCAGTTATTACATTTACTGTTGGTCTTGAAATGGGTTCAAGTTTTTCTTGTTTTACAGCTTCCATATAAGTTGGTGGGAGAGCTAAATCAATTGCTTGAGCCAAAAGATATTGAGGACTTATTTGTTGTTTAGCTACTTCTAGAGGAACTTTTCCAGGTCTAAAACCTTTGACATTGATTTGTTTTGATAATTTTTCTAAAGCGTTATTTAGGTATTTATCCATTTCTAAATCTGATAGTTCAACTGTTAATTTAATTGTAGAATTTTTATCTTTTGCTGATGTAATGTTCATTGCTTTTTGATTATAAATTTTGTGAAGCAATGATATATTAATGAGTTTATTTGAAAATACAATTTTACTAATAGACTTGACTTTGCAAACTATTCTTATAGAAACTATTTTCTTTTTTGGTAATTTTACAATTCCACTTTTTATTAAGTCGAATATATGTTATAATTTTAAGATTAATTTAAGAGTCAACAATTATGCCAAGGACACCTTATTTCGAAGATAATTTACCACATGATAGTGAAACCTTATCTGCTGAAGAAGAGAGATCAGAGAGACTTCTTCGTCAAGTAAGACGTGAAAATTTGGAATTTTATGCAAGAAATATGGAAATTTCTAGAAATATTTCTAAGTTACAAATCGGTATACACGATGCAGTTATGAATACTGTTGATACCCAAACTAATTTCAATAGAGTCCAAAGAGAAAGGGTTAGAAATTTATTATATAGATCTGTTAAGGGGCAATATCAATATGAGACAGAGTTTGGAGATGATGAATTAAATAGAATAAATTCAATTTCTTCGGATTATATCCGATCTGGTTTCTTAGGAAAGGCTAATCTTTGGACTAGAAGAGCGCTTAGAGGAATAAGCTCATTTGTAGGCTTAAATAATCATGTTGAAGCAGAGCTCGTGAGGAGATTTGGAAAAGATCAAGATGTTTTACAACAAAGAAATTTTGTCTTAGATCGTTTAATGCCAGTACTTAATGGAATTACTCCTGATCAGAGAAATGCTATTAGAATTAGATTTGGATTAGCTCCAACACATAATGGTTTCCCCTTAGTAGATATTAGAAATGCATTTAATAATTCTAGTTATTACAGATTAACTAGTCTATTAGGACCAAATCCAAATTTACCTGGACATCTGCCAGCTGGTTATTTAAGAGCCGCCTTACCTAATGACGATTTAAGAGTAACACTTAATAATAACGGTGGTATATTTGGAGATTTACTACTTCTATCTTATGCTACTGAAGAAGCAAGTAATGAAACAGGAAAAGAAGCGGTACACGATTTTCAACAATTAAGAAAATGGTGGGAGGATCTTGGCACACATGGTCCTGGTAGTGCTGTGAATGAAGTTTATACAATTGTTAATCAGATATTGGAAGCAAATAGCTTAAACCCTCTAGAAAATAACCCAGAAGCAAAAGCTCTACTTGCTGAACTAAGATCAAGGGTCTTAACTCAAGGTAAAAATGGATATGTTGATCTACAAGATGAGTTAGAAGATATAAGAGATAATGGAAGTCCAACTAGAATATTAAACGATTCTGAGAGAGAAAGTTTAAATAATTTTAGAAATGACTCAGAAAATAATATAAATACTTTATTAAGCAGTTTAGATAACTTAGAAACCTTAAATTTAGATATAACAACTATAGAATCTCAAATTAATAATCTTAGAAGTGTGACTGTTCCACCTACTCCTGGATCAATAGGTTATATTAATAAAGAAATTGAAAGTTTAGGGGTTAGGAGAGGAAGCGCTGCAACTCATGAAGAGATTAATGCTTTAAGTACAGCTATTAAAGATAAAGAAAATGAGTTAGCTAGAGAAAATAGTAGACTAAGTAATTTAGATAAAGAATTAAGTACAAAACAACAAGAAAGAACAAATTTAATTACTTCAGTAAAAAATGAAGCTAAATCAATTAATCAATTAATTTTAAATAATAATTATAATGAATACTTCCCAGATTATACTACTTTAACTAATGCTACAGGATTACCAGCTTTGACGGGGTCAACACCTCCTAGAGGAACTACAATTAATATTTTTAATTATATATCTCTTTTAAATAATACATCCTTAACAAGTGCCAATATTACTCGGATTAGAGGTTGTTTAGATGAATCAAATAATTTTATTAAAAATAATTTAGAACACCAAATTACGAATACAGGAGGTATGATGACTCCATTTGTTCTTCTTCAAAGATTAATGAGAAGAGATTATGCTCATTATCAAGGACTTCCAAATGCGCCAGATAATGAAGAAGCTAATCACTATGCAAATCTAAAAGCTGCATTAAGAGTTGAGGATGTAAAAAATGTTGATAGAAAAAGGTCAGCTAACCAACAAGCTTTAAATTATCAAAATAGAACAGTTTTAGGTAAACCTTGGTCTAAATTTTATCTAAATAAACCTTTTAGTTTTATTAGAAGAAATTTAAAAAAACTGCAAGATACAGTTGGAATTGAGGTTTTTGAATTTGAAACATTCACATCAGATCAATTATTAAGAGAAATTATAAATTCTGACTCTGAATTTGCGGTATTTAGTGGAATAAATAAATATAAAACAACAAGAGACATTAGAGCTATTTTAAATAAATCTGGAAAGCAAGTTAGTTCAGAAACAATTGATAGATTTGCTTCTACTCTAGAAGAGGCTATAAGTGAATATAAAAAAGTTCATAAGGATTTGAATCAAAGACTAAGCCCTGATGATTGGGATCTTGAAAATACAGTGAGTGCGCTAAAAGAATTAAAATTAGAAATGTGGAGTCGAAAATTTTTAGAAGGCGTTAGAGAAAATAAAGAAACAGATAGAGGTCGTGCTTTAGTTAGAATGTTAAATGGTTCTAGAGTTGAAGAACAAAAGATTACTAATGATATCGCTAAAGGAGTAAAGTCACCTGATGCTATTTGGAGAAAATTTTTATTTAAATCAAAATTGAAGGAGATATTAAAAAATAAAAATTTTGAAAACTGGAATCTAATTAAACAAAATAATATATCGAGTTTAGAAAGTCGTAGAGATAGGTTAACCTCTGAAAGAGACTCTTTACCTGATGGGGATGCAAGAAAACTTAGACTGACTAAAGATATAGAAAATCTAAATTCAGATATTAATGTAATTCGTGGACAGTTAGAACAAGCACAGGACCTACACGATAGAATACAAAAAGCAAGAGCATTTTTAAAGGAAAATAAATTAAGTCGAAAAGAAAGAAAAGATTATCTTGAAAGAGAAGGTTTAACTGGTGTATTTGATAAATTTGCACAGAATTTTAGAGCAGAAAATGCTTGGAACAAAACTAAAGAAGTATCTAAAAAGTCTTGGGATTGGAGTAGAGAGAATTTTTTAAATACAGAGTCTGCAAAAAGTGGTGTTAAAAAAGCTACAAGTATAGCAAGAATAGCTGCTACCCCTATTACAGCCCCAGCTTCATTAGCGTGGAGAGCTGGAACATGGCCTTTAAAAATGGCAGGAAGAGGGGTTAGAACAGTATTTGGTTTACCCCGAACTATGTTTAGCTTCATTAGCCCAAGGCAAAGACAAAAATACTTGAAAGACAAAATTGTTACTTTAAATTCTCAAATTGCAAAAATCGAACAAAAGCAATTAAAACTTAGTGAAAAAATGGAAAAAGTTCCATATAGCTGGGATAAGAGAAGATTAATGAGAAAATTTGAGAAATTAGAAATTGAAAAAAATGATAGAAAAGATGATATAGCCCAGTTTACTAAAATAGCTGGTGAAGAAAAAATTGATATTAATAATTTACCGCAATTAGCGGCTGCAGCATAATAAAAATAAATTTATATGAATAAAAATATGAAACAAACTGGTATAGTAAATGATTATGATTTCTTCAATTATGAGGAATTTGTAAATAAATTTCTAAAAGAAGCAAAATTAAATCAAGAATCAGAAAAAATAAAAAATGAATTGAGAGAAGAAATAATTATTGGATTAAACAATAGGATTATTGATTTATGTGTTAAAGTTTTGAATAATGATGAAATTGAATTTATTAGAAAGTTACTTGATGAACATCCTGAGTTAGACTTGATGGATGCTTTAAGTGAAATCACAAGCAAGATTGATAATTTTGACCAGTTATTAGTGAAACTAATAGCTGATTACTATGAAGAATTATTAGAAAATATATTGTTGATTGATAATAATTTGTATTAATAACGAGTATTAACTCTTAATTATAAGCACAAGTGGAAAAATATAAAAATTATGATATTTACTCTTAACTTTATATGATTTCCTAGTATAATAATTATTTATTCCTACCGCTTGACATTTTTTATTTTATTTTTATAATTATATCTTAATTTATTATAAATACAAGATGTCAAAGGAAATTGTTAATGAGGTCAATAGGCCATTTCAATATTATAAATATCTGTCTTTAATCGAAAAAGATCTGGTAGAAGCAATTTCGGCTCAAATCCTGGAAGAATTTAATAATAGGAATCAAAAAGTTAAAGAGACGGTCACAGATACTTTGATTATTAATTTTGTAGATAATGTTCTTAAGAATGATTCAGATATTCGAAATGAGATAAATGAATGTTTTACTGGATATTATGCTAATGAGAACTTAACAAAACAAAAGATTGATATTTTACTTGAGATTATCAAACTAAAATGTCTTGATCATTTTGGAATATTTAACGAATCTACTTCTTTTAAGGATATCGAGAAAAAGATTGATAGAGATTTATTAAATTTTAATTTTGATGAAGTATTTAAATATGGAAAATCAATCTTGGATTTAAATGATGCTGAATTTGAAAATGTTAGACTATTTTTAGAATCTAAAAATAAAGATATTTTACCATTATCTATCAGTGATTATTATAATGGTATACAAGCAGATATTGAGCATTTTCATCAAGAGATTAATATATTACAATTAATTAAAAATGATTTTGATAAAATAATCTTGGAATTTAAAAATACTAAGAGAGTTTTTAACAATTTGAAAAACCGTATTTTGCAATTACAGCACTCTAAACAGATGGATTTAATAGATAAGGAATTTACACAAGAGAAGCGGTTTGCTATTTACGAGGAGTTAGTAAAACTAATAATTAAATTGTATGAAGTTCAATCAAATTTAGAATTAGAATTAAAATTACCCAAAGAATTTAATTTAAAATTATTGGACTTTAATAATGAAGCAGATTTATTTGTTGATGAAAATAGCTTTGAAATTATTACAAACTTAATAATTAAAATTGAAAATTTTAACAAAGAAGTTAATTCACATATTTTTTCTCAATTAAACCTGACATTTCAAAATCAACCGATTGCAGAACAATATTCATTAATATTTAATTCAAAACTTTTAAATTTTAAGAAGTTTCCCTATTTATCAAATTTAAAAGATTTTGGAAATAAAGAAATTTCTGAGCTAAACGAAACTATTATATTATTATTTAAACAACAGGTCGGAGGATTATTAAGAGAAAAATTTGCAGAATTTAAAGAAAGAGCTAAAGATCCTAAAGATGTGACACCTGATGATATTTATCTTAATTTTATTGAACAAACTTTCTACCAACTAAAAAAAGAGTTTGAAGTTAATGTGCCTGAATTAATAAAACTTCAAGAATTATTTGCATATTTTAAGGTAGATGGGCTTCTTACTTTTGAATCAGTATATAATCAAGAGTTGGATAACTCCAATAATTTGAAATTTATAAGATTTGAGATGAATAACTATTCTCAGCGAATTGCTAATGAAATACATAAAGAACTTCATTTTGTCACTGAACAAGCAAAATCTTCTGTTGAACAAATTCAGAATTTTGGAAATTTAGACAATGATGAAGACAATGGAAATGGTTCTAATACTGACGATGAAAAAATGGACGACGAAAATTTAAGTAAATCTAACGTTGAAAAATTCTCATCTAATAATCAAGAAGTAGAAGAAAATAATTCTGAGATAATTAATATGGATTTGGGTGAAGTAAAGTCTGATAATACCCCTACATCATCTCTAAGTGATGTAGACCAATTCGATGAGTCTAAAAAAAAAAGATAATTAATGTAGTTAGCGAGGAATCGTTTAATAATGAATTTATTATTGAAACAGTCCGTCCTAGTGAAACTATTATTCTTGGTGATTTAAATGGCAGTTTAAAGGCTCTATTATCACAATTAACTGAATTAAAGTTAATTGATGTGAATATAAATAATGGATACAAATGGATTGGTGGAAATAGAAAATTAATATTAATTGGGGATATTCTATGTGATAGGGTTGCTGAAGGAATTGATATTATTAATATTTTAATAAAGCTCAAAGATCAGGCTGAAGTTTATAATGGGGATATAATTTTTATTGCTGGAAATCATGAAGATATGTTAATTAGCTTCTTATTGGAGATGCCTGTGATTAAACAAGGTCTATTAAAAAATAATTTTGATGCTTTGATTCAATCTGCCTGCATAATTACAGGAAGCGATGGAAAACCGGAATTTCATTGGCAAGGCAAAGGATTATTAGAATTTATTTTGAAATGGTCATCTCTTGGCAGAAATCATAAGAACGTTGAAGATTTAAAAATTACAATTGAGAAAATGATCCTTAATCATGATTTCGTACCACTGATGTGTTTACCAGCAGAAGTTAGATTAAATATGCAAAACTCTATTTCAGGCAAGATAATTTTAGATACAATTTGTAATATGAAGTTAGTTTATAAAGATGGTGATACTTTGATTTTTCATACTGAACCAACTAAAAATATTTTAGTTAAGTTACTGGAGAATGAAGATTTGGAGTCTCAAATTGAGGCCATAAATAACAAATACCAGGGTTCATTGAGATCTTTGATTTTTGAAGAAGGTATTTTGCCTGAGAATAATGAATTTAATGAATTATCTCTAACTTTTTTAGATCCAGAAAATAGATATTTTATAAATAAAATTTTATATGAAGATGAAA
This sequence comes from Patescibacteria group bacterium, assembly GCA_963169655.1. Lineage (GTDB taxonomy): Bacteria > Patescibacteriota > Gracilibacteria > UBA1369 > UBA1369 > KLAP129. The sequence continues at coordinate 104,905 of CAUJCM010000004.1, forward strand.
TTAGTGGCCTTCTTGAAAAATTGAAGTCAAGAGGTGTTTCTAATATTGTTCATGGACATACTACTATAATGTCACAGAATTTAGGCTTTACTAAAACAAATCATATTAATTTGATTAATGTTGATTTTGGAGTTGGGCGTCCTGGCATTAATTTCGATAATGAAAGGATCTCTGCTACCGTTTTACCAATCACAAATAGAAATGAGATTATTGTTGGTAAGGAATGTAATAAAATTGAAGTATTTAATGAAAAATCTTTAGAAAATTTAATGCGTTTAACAAATTGGCTAGAAACCTGCGTTCCTGAATGCTCTCTAAATGACAAAATACCTCGAGATATTTTTTATTCATTAGAATTGCATGATGATGAGAAGTTAAAATCTGTATTAAATGATGATTTACAAGAATATTTGTTTGAAATATTTAATGAGAAAGATGAATCAGGGAATTTTATTGTACCAGGAAACACTAAAAATATTATTTTATTTATAATCAATTATTTCTTAAACCAAAAATTTTAATAGATTTATTGTAAATATACCTAAATTATGGTACTATATGTAGATATATTTATAAATAGATGACTACATTAAACCCAGAAAATTTAGGCTATAATATTGACGCATTAAGGTCTCAAGATGAAGCTATTGATGATCCAAATAAACAGACCTTAAATTTTAGCAGAGTTCTTAATTTTCTTAGAGAGAACGGAATTACTGTAAATAATTGGGATAAAGATTTTACTATTGATGCATCTTTAAAATTATTAAATTCTGCAAATAATACAGATACTGAAAAGATGTTATTTACAAAGCTTTCCGAGGCCAAAGCTGTTTTAACTAAATATAATCGTTTAGATATATTTGGAGAAAAAAATGATTCAGTTATTGATCAACAAATAAATAACTTAAAAACTCCACCAAACAATATGACACAAGGCGAAGCCACAAAAGTCATTCAAGGTTGGAATTATTTTAATGTTATTCGTGTTCATGCAATGCGATTACTTCGGGTTGAAGAAAGTGGTAGGTTGTCAAGAGAAAGAGAGTTTGTTTCAAGGCCTGGTGTTACAGAAACTATTACTAGTACTGTTCAAGATAAACTTGGGACGGCAAGAGAAAATTGGGATAAATTAGAAGGTAAACAGAAATTGTTAATGGCTGGAGTTGCTTTAATTGGAGGCATCATGTTTTTTAATAGTAAAAATGTGATTATTGGGAAAATAAAAGAAACGTTAACAACAGGAGCAAAAGCTCTTGGAGCTGCTTGGTTATTTGATAAGGTCTGGTATTTATTTACTGGTGAAGGTGTGATTGATACGGTAACAGGTACAACTAGTGAAGGACATAAAAAAAGCCCATTTCTTAAGGAAGCATTCAATACAACGGAACAAGGTGCTGGTATTATGAGCAAAGCTATGGTTCTAATGGGGGAATTTAATTTTAATGATTTAACTGCGAGATATGAGGAAGCAATTGCAGATGGCAGTAGAACTATTGAAGGAACTAGAATGCCACCTAATGAAGCTTTTCAAGCAATGGAGATTTTCTTTAATAAATACCCACTAAATAGAGTTAAGGCTGAATATTCTAAATATAATCCGCCAATTGCTTTTAACCAGGTTATTACAATTGAATTAGCCAGAGACCCACATGTTAAACTAGAAGAAGCTTTAACTACAAGAGTTGCTGATAGTATTACAGATAATTTTAAAAAGGGGTATAACTATTTAGCTTCTTCTGCGGCTACAACTTGGTTAGGTGAGAAATTTAAGCTTTGGAAAGGTAGAGAAGCCACTAAAGAGGATTTAGATGATTTTGTTAAAAGTTTCCAGCATGTAGTTAAAAATGAATCTGAGTTTTTGACTGCTATTAATGGTCCAGTGGTAAAAGATAATGTTATAGCTAAACAATTTGTTGAAGCTAATCAAAAAGGACTTACTGATAGTAGTCATGGTCTCAAATATCTAAAGGGTAATGATGGGCATATATATATGATTGCTTCTAAATCACTTGATGAAATGAGTAAGGTATCTGGATTTAGCGATGTATTACAAAAATGCGTAAATGATTCAGAATTATTTCTTCAAGAAAAATACCAAATTTCTCCCGCAGATAGTGCAAGCAAAACTACTCCATATGGATCAGTTTTTGTAACTGACAGCAATACTGTAAAATATTTAGTTAGATATTAATACTGAATTTATTTTTGACCATCTTAAACTGGTAAATTATATATTTTTAGATGTATCTTAAATTTTTAAACGAGTATTAACTGATTGTGAGCTTAATTAGTTTGCAAATAAATAAAGGAAAAATATAGATTTATTTGTGGAATTATTTTCGATTAATTGATTTCTCTTAAACTTTACATCCCTTATTTTTTAATAGGGATTTTTTAATTAATTTAACTGATTCAACTATTCGGATTATTTGACATTTTACAAAAAATTGCTAATATACCATCTCAAGTAAAAAACAAAGACAAAAGATTATAACTAAGCAATTATGAAGCTATATCTTTTGTCAATTATTATTGGAATCAATACACTCTTGGGTATCACGTATAATGAAGTGCTTTCCCAAAATGAATTAGAAAGCAATTCCCTTAATACTCATTTGTTTACCAGCTCTTCTATCAATGATAAAATAATAAATTCTGATAACTTATATGCTAGTCCTTTAGAGACTTCTTCTTCAGCCAAAGAGGATTTTGTACAAGAAATTAAGAACTTGGGAATAATTTTGAAGCCTGGTAATTCATATACTGATGACAGCTATAATACTGTTGAAGAATTAAATGCTTGTGCGGAGCTTGTATTTCAAACATTAAATAAAGTTTCAGTTGATATTACAAATAATCTAAAGATTTTAACATTGTATTTTAATAATTATGGTCGACGAGGATTAGGTGGTGGTAATACTGTGATATTAAGATGCAAAAATGTTTCTGATATGGAATTAATTGGTGTTTTTATACATGAATTAGGTCATATTAAAGATACTGGAGTTTTTAAAGGTGATTTTTTGGCAGGGAATAGTGAATTTAAAGATGGTTCTCAAATAATTTTTAATAATGATTTAAGCCTGGATTTTTATAGAATATCTTTTATTGATGAGCTTACATTGAAACAAGGTTCTTCATATATGGATTTTGTGACTGAATATGCGATGACAGATCCTTTTGAAGATTTTGCAGAAACATTTAACTTTTATATGTTACATGGCAATGAGTTTAGATCTTTAATTGCATCAAGTAAAAAACTCAAACAAAAATATGATTATATGAAAATTAATGTCTTCAATGGACAAGAATTTTACTTTGATAAAGGCTTTAGTTTTACATCTATTGATAAAAGAGAATATGACTCCACTCTATTAAGTTATAATCTCAAAGATTTCCTTGATTTTTAAAATATTAATACTATACTAAAAGTAGTTCATCAGGAATTCTGGTTAATGTTGTATAAGTTAATTATATTTTTTTAGGATAATGAGGCTATTCTAGGGCGTTGTTACTCCTAAATGTCATGAAGGTCTCTTGCAAGTCAAGAGGCCTATTGATTTTTATTAACCAATTTGTATCACTTTAAATTAAACTAATTATTAATTAATCATAAAACTTGATTTGCATAGTAAATTTACTGTGATAAAATCAGCGCGCTATATTAAATGGTGGCCATAGCTCAGTTGGTTAGAGCGTCGGATTGTGGCTCCGAAGGTCGTGGGTTCGACCCCCATTGGCCACCCCATTTAAAAGTTTTTTTATTGTTGATAAAAATTTATTATTTTAGAAGTTAAAGTAAGTTTGCTATATGCTATTTGAAGACTTAGGTAATATTTTATGTTAGTTGTATATGGAATCTTAATGAATTTTAAAATTAGGATGACTAAATAAATAGCCATCCTAATTTCTTTATTATAATTTTTTGAGATACTTTTAAGCTGGAACTACATTTACTAGTTTATCTTTATGCACTTGCCCATCGTATTTCTTTAATTTCTTTTCGGTAAACTGTACCCTTCCATCAACTAAAGCAAATATTGAATGATCTTTTCCAATTGAAGTATTTTCACCAGGGAAAAATTTAGTACCTCTTTGTCTAACTATAATATTACCAGCTCTAACTACTTCTCCGCCAAATTTTTTAATGCCAAGTCTTTTTGCTATGGAATCACGTCCATTACGAGTTGAACCAGCAGCCTTCTTATGTGCCATATTTAATTTCTTTAAAAAATACTATTTGCTTGCCAATTTTAAACCAATAATCTTTTTTAAGCAAGATGCAATTTTTTAATAAATTATCAAGATGTTTTTCCTGTTTTATACCTTATTGAGGCCATTTACATTGAATAAATGAGTGTTTTTGGATATAATAACTTGATATGATAAAAATTCATAAAAATAAAAATTCAATATTTAAAAAAATTACAACAATTTTTTGTTTATTATTGTTGTTTTTAATCCCTTTGAAACAAAATTTTTCTTGGGCCCAAGAAAATGATGAAGTAGTAGCAGATGTTTTGAATGATCAATACTTTATTAATTATCAAAAGACTAATTCTTTTTTGAATGCTTTAAAAAGTGAGATCAGTTTAAATGAAGATGTTTTACTCTCTGTTAATAGGCAAATTTCGGAAACAGAAGACTCACTAAATAAGACCAAAATTAAAATTAATTCTTTGGAAGGACAAATATTGAATTTAGATAATCAAATTAATGATACTCTAAAAATAATTAACAATGTTACCTTACAAATAGATCAAAAACAAAATGAAATAGATGAATTAAGTTATATGATCAAACAACAAGGATTGGCTATTTCAGATCAAAAAAATATGTTTCTTGACTATTTAAAAGTCATCTATTTCGACCAAGTTGATATAGGTGAAAATTTGGATGAAGGTAATAGTTTTGATTCTTTAAGGTTATTATTTGATGAACAAGATACAGCAGATAAATTAAGGGGATTAAGATATAATGAGGCTTTAGAGAAACAAGGAAGAGAAATTTATGAAAAAATTAGCTTATTAATTGACGAGCAAAAGTTAAATCAAAAGAAGCTTGAAATTAAAAAGCAGACTTTAATTATACTTTATAAAAATTTAGCTGATCAAAAAACTGAACTAGAATTAATGAAAGAAGCAAAAAATAAATTGTTAGAAGAGACAAAAGGCCAGGAAACTATTTTTCAACAATTATTAGATCAATCACTTCGAAATCAAGAGGAGATTTTACAACAAATAAATACTTTGAGGGATAATTTGGTTTATGTTCAAGACAGAATGAATAAATTAGGAGATCAATTTAATCCTAATGACTATGCTAATTTATTAAATGTTGAATCTGGTTCTTACTTATTACAGTTCTTAATTGGAAATGGAAGTGCTGAATTTGCTCCTATTTGGCCCGTAAACCCAGATAGAGGGGTAAGTGCTTATTTCAAAGAATCATCTTATTATGATGTATTCCGCATGCAACATAATGCGGTTGATATAAGGGCATATCAAAGTACTCCTGTAAAAGCGGTTGCTGATGGTATTGTTTACAAAGCAAAAGATAATGGATATGGATATAGTTATATTTTAATTGCTCATGCTAATGGATTTATGACTTTATACGGACATATTTCTGAAATATTAGTAAGAGAGGGACAAAATATAAATGCAGGAGATATTATTGGTTTAAGTGGTGGTATGCCTGGATCAAAAGGTGCAGGTCCTTATACAACCGGCCCACATTTACACTTTGAAGTACTTAAAAATGGACAAAATGTAGACCCTTTAAATTATTTAAATTTAGCTTATTTAAGGTTAGATAGCTTACCTGAAAGATATTTAAGCAAGGCCGTTGGAGATAAAACTAAAATTAGAAGAATGCCTGTAAAAGTTAAAAATCACAATAATATAACATCAGATTTAATTACTGATTTAAGTATTGATTTAGAGAATAATTAATTTTTAGAATTAGATTTATATTTAACTCCAATATAAATAGAAAAAGCTAAACTAAATTGTACTAACAAAGCTACAAGTGCAGTTAGATTTTTCATCCATTCAGGATAACCTGTTAATGTAAAATCTAAAAAAGTTGGATAAAAATAATGTATATAATCTGCAGAGAGAAGATAAATTATACCAGGCAATATAGTTTTAAAACTATTTATTTTAAGATGTTTTATCAAAACCAAGGATTGGACTCCATAAACTGCGACCCAAAACATAGACCCTAGATCATGAAAATTGATACCAGCCCATGACATTAATAAAGGGAAATAAAATTGAGCTAATATTCCATAAGAAGATACTCCTAAAATTATCCAAAATGTAAAGAAATCAGGTATTTTTTTATTGTAAAATTTTAATAAATACCAAATAAATAGCAATAAAGGATACAATGAACATATTGCTGTTAAAGGAACCAAATACCAAGGAATTTGAGATAACCAATTAAAATCCGCAATAATTCCAAATACAAACCAGATAAAATTCAAGTAAATTAGGAATTTTAATTTTGTTTTAGACATTTTAAGAGCTATTCTATTTAAAAATCTATGCAATTATGGTTAAGAGATATTTAAAATACAAGGTTAAAAAGTATGATTATGAATTGGCTAGGAAAAATATATTGAACTTGATTAATGCACTTAAAGAGGCTTACCCACAAGCTCATTGTGATCTGAATTTTGTGACTCCTTTAGAGCTTCTTATTGCAACAATTTTAAGTGCCCAATGCACTGATGAAAGGGTAAATAAGGTAACAGCCACCTTATTTTCTAGATTTAAAAAAGTAGAAGATTATGCTAATTCTGATATTTTAGAGCTTGAACAAATAATTAGATCTACGGGCTTTTATAGGAATAAGGCCAAAAATATAAAAAATAGTTGTAAAATGATAATTGAACAATTTAGTGGAAAGGTCCCAAATAAATTAAGTGAATTAATTCAATTACCGGGTGTTGCAAGGAAAACTGCAAATGTTGTTTTATGGAATGCTTTTGGTATTAATGAAGGTATAGTTGTAGACACTCATGTTGCCAGAACTTCTTACAGACTAGGCTTAACTAAAAATTCAAATCCTGATAAAATTGAGCGGGATTTGATGGAAATTGTTCCACGAGAAGATTGGGGAAAATTATCTCACTTGTTAATTTACTTGGGTAGAGATACCTGCAAAGCTAGAAATCCAGAGTGTGATAGATGCAAAATTAAAGAATTTTGCCCTTGGTATAAAGATTTATATTTAAAGGAAAATAAAAAGTATGCTCAAGAAAAATAAAAATATAGTTATAAAAAAGCCAGTTGTACTTTTGGTTTTAGATGGCGTGGGATATTCTAAAAATAGAGTAGGAAATGCTGTAAACGCCAAATCTATGCCTAAATATCATTTATTAATGAATAAATATTTAAATACGAGGATTTTAGCTCACGGTAAAGCCGTTGGACTTCCAAGTGATCAAGATATGGGAAATTCTGAAGTTGGCCATAATGCCATGGGAGCAGGTAGAATTTTTCCGCAAGGAGCAAAGCTAATTAACGAAGCAATTAAAAGCGGTACTATTTGGAAAGGTAAAATATGGCAGGAAATCGTAAAAAGGATGAAGAAAAAGGCAACTTTGCATTTTATTGGACTTTTGTCTGATGGAAATATTCATTCTCATATTGATCATTTATTTGCTTTAATAGAAAGAGCTAAAAAAGATGGTATGCAAAATGTTAGAATACATATTCTTTTGGATGGGAGAGATGTAGCTGAAACTTCTGCTTTAAAATATATTGATCAATTGGAGCAGTTTTTGAAGAAAGTAAATGATAATTATTTTGATGCGAAGATTGCCTCTGGAGGTGGTAGAATGGAAATTACTATGGACAGGTATGAAGCCAATTGGAAAATGGTAGAAAAAGGTTGGAGAATTCATAAAGAAGGAATTGGTAGATACTTTGAAAATGCTAGTGAAGCAGTGAAGGCTTATAGGAAGGAGCAAAAAGGAATTATTGATCAATATTTACCTGGCTTTGTGATTGCAAAAGATTCAAAGCCAATTGGAAAAATAAATGATGGAGATGCGGTAATCTTATTTAATTTTAGAGGAGATAGGGCTATTGAAATAAGTAGAGCTTTTACTGAAAGCAATTTTAAATATTTTAAGAGAGGTAAGTTTAAAGATATTTATTTTGCAGGTATGACTGAATATGATGGAGATTTAAAAATTCCTCAAAATTACCTAGTCTCGCCTCCTCCAATTGAAAATACTATTGGAAAGTATTTAGCTGATTTACAAATTAAACAGTTTTCCATTGCTGAAACTCAAAAATTTGGACATATTACTTATTTTTGGAATGGAAATAGATCTGATAAATTTGACGACAAATTAGAAGATTATCAAGAAATCCCAAGTGATAAACAAAATTTCGATAAAAAGCCTGAAATGAAGTCCTTGGAAATAGCTAATTATTTAATAAAGGCTATCAAATCAGGAAAATATGATTTTTTAAAAGCTAATTTTGCAAATGGAGATATGATTGGGCATACAGGTGACTTTAAAGCTACAGTAAAAGCAATGAAATATGTAGATAGACAAATAGCAAGAATCGCTAATGAAGTTTTAGATGTGAATGGGGTTTTGATAATTACTGCAGATCATGGAAATGCTGAAGATATGTTTATGAGAGATAAAAATGATAAATTGATAAAAAAGGCTGGAAAATATTTATCAAAAACTTCACATAGTAAGAATTTAGTTAATTTTACTATTATTGGAAAAAAAATAGAGAATTATTGGAGGATAAATGAGAATAAAAATAATGGATTGGCTAATGTAGCTACAACTATTTTAAATTTATTGGGATATCAAAAACCAGATAAGTATGCGAATAGTTTAATTATAAGAAAGTAGATTTTAGAGAAGCCCATCACTAACTGTTAAAGTGAGTGATGGGCTTAGGTGGTTGGTTAGTTGTTACTCTTCGCCATTACTCCCATAGAAGTAATGATTGACCTTGAACATTGGCCTTTCTGGCTGTAAGTTCATTGGCTTCTTCTTGCGTGGCCTGGACCCATTCCTTTTAGGTCCTTGACGTGTGGACGCTTTCTTCTTACTAATGCACCTCCTTTCCATTAAAATCTCAGTGTGAGCACTGGTGCGAGACTCACGCGAGTATCCTTGTGACAATGGAGTATAGCACTTATTCCAACCTTGCATATTCCTCCCTTGGAAGAACATCTCAGAAAATTATTTCCACTATTAGAGATAATTTATTCTGATTACTGGTAGTTTACTCTTACTTTTCAAAATCGTAAAGTGTTTTGTAATTTATACTTTAGTATTATAAAATATTTATTTTCTTCCCAGTCTAATTACTTTAAAAAAGAAGACAATCGCTTGTCCTCTCTTTTCTGGCAGGGGATGTCGGGAGGTTTGGCTAATTCTTAGCCAAACAAGTCTCCTTCGTTCGCAAATTTTAGAACTCCGTTCTCAATTTGCTCTCTCCAGTCGACTAACGAACCAGTGGGGTTCTCATCTCCTCATCCCAACACCCCCAATTACATTATAATCACTCTTAATTATTAAAAAAGAAGACAATCTCTTGTCCTCTCTTTTCTGGCAGGGGATGAGGGATTCGAACCCCCGAATGTCGCCTCCAAAGGGCGATGCCTTACCACTTGGCCAATCCCCTATTTCAAAAAATTTTTGCAAAATTAATTTAACAAATAACTTCTTAAAGTCAATAAACTTTATTGATTATCTGTTGTGACACCTGAATTAACCAATTCAGCATTATCACTACCATTAATGTTATCTGTGACTACATCCGTTTTATTATTACTCTTTAAATCGTCAATACTAGAATTTATAGAATTTGTACTATTTACCAAATTTGTCTGGAGATCTGAAATAAAATTACTTGTAAATAACGGTATTAAAACTTGAAACATCATAATAACTAATACTGTAATAGCAAAAATTTTAGCTATTTTATCTCTCTTCTTATTATTCATAAATTTAATTTAAATCGCCTTTTACCAAGATATTTTTAGAAAATGTATTAACTATATTTTCATTATCTGTTACCTCTAAGGTTACTTGGAATGACCCTGGTTTGTCAAAGGTATATGTAGGTTTTCTTGCTCTTGAAGTATTACCATCACCAAAGTCCCATAAGTATTTAGCAACAGATCCCTGAGTACAGCGTGGATCAAATTCAACTGTTAAAGGAGCCTGTCCTTGTTCAACACTTGGATCAAAACATGACTGCAATGAAATTGGACGTACATTAATGTCTAAACTTGTAGTACTAGTTTTTCCATCAGATGCTTTTGCTGTTACAGTAGCAGTAAAAGTACCTATATTATTATATTTGTAAGCTACTTTAGAGGCGTCAATTCTTTTTGGTTTACCATCTCCAAAATCCCATTCATAACTTACTATTTGTCCTTGATCATAAGATGAAGATGAAGCATCAAAAGTAACTGTTAATGGAGAGTTTCCTTCTAAAATATCAGCCGTAAGTCTGGCTACTAAACCTTGAGCCTCAACTTTAACTAAAATATTGCTACTTGATTGTTTTCCAGCAGAATCTATTGCAGTTAATGTGACATTGTAATTTCCTGATTCTTTGAAAATATATGAAGTATTCATACCATTCGCATCTGGCTTTCCATCTCCATTAAAATCCCATTGATATTCAACAATATTATTATTAGGATCGGTTGATTGACTTGCATCGAAAGAGACTGTAAATGGCATAGTTCCGATAATAGCTTTTTCTTTAGAATCCATTTCTGGTGTTGAAGTTATTATGGCTGTTGGAGGAAGCTCTGCAATAGTAATATTTATTTTTTGTGTTGCTGAACCAACTTTACCAGCTTCATCTGTTACAGTTAAAATTACTTCATAAGTACCGATTTTCTGATATGTGTGATTTGCAGTCCTGGTATTTGATTTAGGAGAACCATCCCCAAAATCCCATTGGTATTTAGTAACTGCCCCATTTGGTGAAGTTGATTTTTCTCCTAAAAAAAGTAATTGTTGATTTAAATAATACTTTCCATCTTGTGTAGGAATATTAATATTAGCCGTAGGAATATCAGGGCCTCCTACCTCTATTTGTTTAGTTAAAATATCACTTTGTCCTGAATTATCAGTAACTCTTAATTTAACAGGATAAGTTCCAATTTTTTCAAAAGTATATGAAGTAGTTTTTCCTTTTGCATCCTGATAGGTATTATTTCCTCTGAAATCCCATTCGTAATTTATGATATCACCAGCAGGTGAAGTAGATGCGCTTCCATCAAATGAGACGGTTAATGGGGCAGGACCTGATTCAGGTGTTGCAGTAAAATCAGCTTTAACTTTTACATTAGAAATTGTAACCAACTTATTGAAGGTTTGTGTTGGATTTTCATTCGTTACTTTATCGTGGGCGGTAACTATTAAAGTTACATTATATTGACCAATACCGGTAAAAGTATGGGTGACAATTGGACTAGTAGATTTGTTTCCATCTCCAAAATCCCATTGATAAAAAGTAATTTCAAAACGATTTGGATCATAAGGTATTTTTGAAGCATCAAAAACTATATCTACTGGCGCTGTTAATCTTGTAGTTTCAGCGGGAATTGTGATAAGTCCAGTTAATTGTGTTTGAGGCAAATCAACTTTTTTACCGCTTAAATAAACATATACAAAGGCCCATATTAAAACCATAACTAAGAATACAGCTCCAGCAATTAATGCTTGTTTTACGCCAGCTTTTCTTGCTACTTGGTCATTTTTTGGTGCCATTCCCATCCTAAATAGTCCAAATACTGTTACAAAGAAAGTAATGATTACAATTAATCCAAAAATTAAATTCGTGATTAAAATTAAAGTGTTCGTAAATTCACCAGGATTAACTCCTAGTGTTGCAGCTAAACTATTACTTCCATCTACTGTATTTTGGCTGACAAATGCTATAACAAAGATAACAAAGAGAATTAATGCAATACCAATAAAACCTAAACATCCTAAGATAAATCTTTTAGGATTTGCACCTAAAGCCTGACCTACAGGTCTTGTTTGTCTTACCCTATTTTGATTTAGTATTTGTTGATTCCCTAATTGTCTATTTTGTTGGAATTGAGATTGTCCTTGTTGTGTAAATTGCTGTGATTGTTGATGTTGACCTGGAATGGTTTGCTGTACAAACTGTTGAAAATTATTTAAGTTTTGCTGTTGTTGTGGTGGTACTTGATTATTAGTTGGTTGTGTCTGTGATTGAAATTGTATATTTGTTGGTTGTGCTTGTTGTGGCTGGGAATTTGTTTGTTGTGTAAATCCTTGAGTATTAGCTTGTTGCGGCTGTTGAGGTTGGAAATTTGGTTGTTGCGCAAACCCTTGAGTATTTGCTTGTTGTGGCTGACTAAGATTGTTAGGTATTGGCTGTTGTGGAGCTTGATTATTATTTGGATTTAAAGCTCCTTGATTATTATTGCCAAATTGTGAACTATTGTCTGTATTTTGCATTTTAAATATTTATTTTTTATTTTGTTTAATTTTTTTATGGCTAAATATCATAAATAATGTATATCCAAAGATACTAAAAAGTAAAATTTCAAGATCAACTCTATCTCCTGCTTCAAATAAATTTGCTCCTAATGTTTTAGTTGCAGAGCTTGAAGCACCGATATTAATTTTATCATCTGTATTAAAAGCTGTTTGTGAAGGTCTAATATTAACAAAATTGGTTACAGATCTAGTTTGCCCCTGATCATCCTGAACAGTAAGTTTAGCTCTATAAATTCCATACTCAGGATATGTGTAACTTGGGTTTACTTCACCAGAATCAATATCATTATCTTTTATGCCATCCCCATTAGAATCTAATGAAACATCAAAATCCCAAGAGTATTTAATTATTTTTGCCCCAGCTGAGGTGTCTGCGAGCGAAGTGTTTTTAAACTTAACAGTTTTTGATGTTCCACTTTGCTCAACTAAAAAGCCAGCAACTGGAGGTTCTGCTTCTGCATCTACATAAACTTTTACTGAATCAGAAGTTGCTTCGCTAAAATTATCATCAACTACTGTTAATTTGACATTATAACCATCTACATTAGCTTTTTTATAAGTATGACTCACATTTGCCAAATTTTCTCCTCGAGAACCATCCCCAAAATCCCATTTATATTCTTTAATCTTACCACCTTTATCTGGATCAAAAGATGTAGAAGTAAAGTTAACTGTTTCTCCAACATTTACACTAGTTCTATCTACTGTAAATCTTGCAACAGGAGCTTTATTTGGTCCATTTTCTACTTTTATTTTAGGAGCTTTAATATTTAACCTTGTAACTTCATTTTGGCTGTCTGTTGAGACAATATTATTATCATTATCTGTTAATTCTACTCCAAATGCATATTCAGGTTTATCTCCTTCTATTCCTCTAGTACCAATAGTCAAATTAGCACTCGGATTAGTTGTAATTTGTATACCTAATCTATCATCAGGAGATGGTACTTTTGATGCATCATAATACCACCATTTATATTGTTTAATTTCACCGTCTGGATCAAGTGGTGATATTGCGGTTAAATTAATATTTACTGGTGTAATTAAGCTTGAGTCTTGAGGTATTGCAGTTAAAGATCTGATTATTGGTAAAGCTCCAATTACTAATATATTTACTGAATCTTCTCCAACTTGAGTAATATCTTTTTCATTTCTTACTGTTAATTTAACTTGGTAAGGAGTATTTTTTTCTGAAAGACTAGAGAAATTATGAGAAATTTGTTTGTTAGTGGATTGCTTTTCATTATTATTAATATTCCAAGAATAGCTTAATCTTCTTCCTGTACCATCGGTATTTACTGATTTATCTGCCGTAAAAGTTATATTGTCTTTTCTATTTACAACAATTGCATTGTTGATTTTAGCGCCATCATCTAGCGTTATTTGCCTTGGCTCAATCTCTGACCCATTAACTTTGGTAGTAATAATTGATATCGGTGTTTTGCTATTTCCAATAAAGATATTTCTTGAAATAGAATTTTCAATATCATCAGCATCAAAAACTGTTAAAGTGGCTGTATACTTTCCTGGAAGTGAATAATTATGAGTAACTGCTGTAGCAAATTGTGATTCCATTTCTCCATTATCTGTCTCGCCATCACCATAATCAATTTCATAGCTAATTGCTTGTGGACTTGAGAATAAGAAATTAATTGGAGCAACCGGTTTTGCGCTGATATTTTGACCTTCTATATCATCTTTTGATGCTGTTGGCACTTGTAAAATAGCACTTGGCTTCATCTCTCCCCAACTTATATCTAAAGTATTTTCAACTGGTATAAATATTTCAAATGGATCTGATAATAGATTTGGTTCATCACTTATACGAGTTACTAAATTTGCCGAGAAGTCTCCTTTTTCTGTAAATTTGATAATAGGTTTGCTATGTTTTAATGCAAAATCCTTTAAATCACTACATGGAGTTTGTGCGGAAAATTGATTTGTAGCAGATTTCAATAATTCACCAACTGGCATTTCATCTGCAAATCCAATTAAGACACAATTATTTGGATTAATTTCCCAACTATATTCCATATTACTAGTATCTTTTTCATCTTGATCAAAACTCAATCTTGAAGCATCTAATTCATAGACCGAAGGTAAAGAATTATCTAACCTTACTACATTAAATCCTGAGACTGGTGGATTAGACTGGATATTGATATTTGTTTCTGTCGTATATGTTTTTCCATCTAAAGCCTCTAGAATTAAATTAATTTTGTAGTTGCCTGATTTCTTGAAATTACATTTTAATTGGTCTTCTTTAGTTCCATTATAAGAACATGTAAAATAATCATTGTTTTCTGATTTGTTTTTATTATCTATTATTTTTGATATTACTCCAGAAGTTGAAGTTGTACTTTGTGCGTGGGCAGATAATCCAAACCATTTAAATGCTGGATTGTGAAGAGAAATTAAAGAGTCCCCTACTCTAGATACATTCCATTTAAAAATCAAGCTTCCTGAATCACTTGATGAATTAGATCCATCGAAAATCACATCTTTATTAACTAATGCTGAAGTAGGTGGATTAGTGATTATTGGAGCGACAGATGAAACTGACAAAGTAAAGAACTTTCTATCTGATACATTATTTTGATCCATAACTTCAAATTCAATTGGGTAATCCCCTGCTTTATCAAATGCAAATGTAGGTTTAAGTGTTGAGTCTGAAACTCCTACAAAATTTGTTGTTTTATTTGGAGTAGTACCAAAATCCCATCTTACTTTGAAAGAAGGATTAATCATTAATTTCTCTTCTGTATCACCGATGACTGAATCTGTTGCATCAAAAGTAATACCTGAATTTGCCTCTGAGGTAAGTACAAATATTTTATTTTGATTAATTTTAATATTCGACTTCTCATATTTAATTACATCTTGAGAAGTTGAACTGCTATTAGCAGGTGAAACTTTTAAATTAATTTTTGCTGAAGGTGGATTTACTAAAATATCCATATAAGAAATTCCGGGAGCTATTTCTTGTGCCCATGGTTTTGTAGTTGCTGGGTTTATTTTAGTTTGATTAGTTTGAATTCTTAAACTTACTCTGTATGTACCAGGTTTATCAAATCTACAACTTGCTATTGCGCCTTGTTTTTCAGCACAACCGGACACACTACTTTTATTAAAATCACCATCCCCATCTAAATCCCATTCAATTTGACTGTCTATGATACCTAATCCTGATGGATCTGACGAGCCAACACTAGAGAAATTTACAATTAAAGGAGCATTTCCTCGTTGAATATCGGCTGTGATAACAGCATTAACAAATTTAAGGTTTTTAAGAAGTGAATAAATTTCTCTTAGATTTATAAGAATGGTCTGTATATTTTTTTGATTTAATGTCCCACTTTCATAAAATTCTTGCATATCAATTGCTTCTTTTTCAAAATATTCATTTGAAATTATTTCATTAAAAAATTCTTGTCCAATCATATTTGAAGCTAAACCTTTTACAGTATTATTTACTTTTTTGATTCTAGATTTAGCTAAATCTAACTGATATTTGTATGTTTCCGATATTACTGGATAATCTATTTGTTCATTTTTACTTGTAATTTGAGTATTAAAATCTACGGTTGCACCTAATATTTCAAAAGTTGGCATTTTTCTATTAAGTACATTATTTACTCTACCAATCAATTGTATTTTTAAATCTATAAATTTTGATCTTATATCAGACACGTCTGAATCTGAACAGGGATTAGCATCAAGTCTACCTCTAGAAGTGTCACAATCTTCTTCTACTATGAAACTACTGATTTGACTTAGATGTTCAGCATTAGTGTTTTTTAAATCTTTAATTAAACTTTGTAACCCTAATCTTAATTTTGTATTTGCATATTGATTATTTAGTAAGTTTACAACTGGATTCAATGACACATCTATTTGATTTTTAAACTGAGTTATACAAGAGCTATAAGGAATGTTGCATTTAGTTTGATCAAATGCAGAAATATTTTCTGATAAATTATTTAAGGTTTGCTGTAATGTTATATAAAATTGGTAGTTACCAATTAAGAAATCGAATATTTCCTGAATTTCTTTCGCTAAATAATTAAATCTTGCATTATCTGTAACTCCTCTAATTGATCCTGAGTTTATACTTGTACTAGTACCTGAGGTTTCTTTTCCACTCGGAGCCAAAATAACGGTATTTACTAATGCAAAGGAACTCATAATTACTAAAAGTCCAACTACTGCATAAGTAATTGTCTTTTTACCTTGATTAAGTCCCTCACCACCAGTGTTTAAAACCATCTGAACACCACCATAAATAACTATAATTACTGCTATTAATCCAAGAAAACCTAAGGCAAAATTAACAACATTACGAATAAATGTTCGAGCATCCTGTGCTTGAGTTAAACCTTCAGCATAACCACTTGCATCTGGAGCTTCTAAACTTCCTTTAAAATCTGTAAAATCTGAAACTTTACCATCATTTGAAGATCCTTTGAAGCATTCTGAAAGGGTGGTACTACCATCATTATTTGAGTCACTACACCCTAGTCCAGCCAAAATATCACCTCCAGATTGAGCTTTTACTATTATTGTTTTATAGCTTAATGAAACGGAAAAAACTAATATTAAACTAAATAATACTAGATATATATTTTTAAATCTTTGTTTTTTGTGTTTGTAAGTCATTTTTATTTTTGATTTAAATCACTATATTATACCATTTTTTAATAAAAAACTCTAAAAAAGAGTGGCAATTATGCTAGCACTAATATAAATTCACTTGAAATATATTTAAAATATTTTATGGTATGTTTACTTGGTTTTGAGTTTGTTGAGGTATATTTGCCACTGGATCTAATTTTATTAAAGTATTTACTAATGCAAAAGCACTCATTGCAATAAGTAAACCAATAATAGCTCCTTTAAGTACATTTTTTGCTTTATCTAACTCTTGAGAACCAACAGATATCACATATAAATAACCAGCGTAAATAATCATTATTGCACTGATAGTAGTAATAAATCCTGAAACAAAATTTGTCATAGTAACTACAAATCTTGAGAAAGCTTGTGTGTCTGGAATTGACTGCCCTAATCTTGGATAAACTATTGTGTAAATTATTACTTCAGCAGTTCCAGCTAATATCAAACCTAAAATTGACCACATTATTTGTGTTTTGGTCTTATTTAATTTTTCTGGATCTCCTTGAGATGTTAATAAACGAAAAGCGGAAACAACGAAAAATAATATAGCCAAGGATGGGATTATTATCCTTAATAAATTTGTGATTCCAAGTAATATTGCAGAACCTTGCTGAGCAGCCATTTGTAAATCTGTACCTGTCCTGTATATTTCTCCTTCCTCTCCAAAAAATATTTTAATTATTTGTTCAGCTACTATCACAATTAATAATCCATACAAAGCGAAATTTAAGGTTCCCTTTTCCTTATTTAGTGCTTCGTCTACTTGTTTTCCAGATACTACTAATTTTACCCCAGAAATAATAACCATTATTACCGCTAAACTACCAAGAATATACTTAAAGAAATCTATAATATAATAAATTATACTTGTTATTTGCGATGCACCCGATTGATAAGATTGTTTTGAATGTCCTAAATCAAAACTAGGTAAATTTGTTCCTTCACCAACTTGCTGAATTGTTCCTGATAAACCTTGAGCTGAAACACTTATAGGAATTATTAGTAGAGCCAAAATTATAAGAAATTTTTTAATCATTGTATTTGTGGAGTTGATACTATATTTTGAGGATTTTCAATCTGTTCTGCAGGATTGATTACTTGATTATTTTCTTTTGAAAATGAGCCATTCACAAAAGTTGATACAATAGCAAAAGCTCCGTAAATAATAATAAAAGCTATTATTGCTAAAGTAATCATTCTTTTAGCTTTTTCTTGAGTTTCAGTATTTCCGGCAGAAGTTATATACATAACACCTCCTGCTACAATAACCAAGATAGCGATCGGAGTAAAAATAGAAACTAAGAAATTAGTAATGCCAATAATTTCCTTAACTCCTTGTGCATAATTTATTCCTACTTCAACACCGCCAATAGTTGGATATTTTGTTTGGTCAACAGTAAAGAAGACCTTATTAATTATTGGATCAGCCATGACAATCAATATTAAACCAATAATTGTTGCAATAACATTTTTTTTATCCTTTTCTAATTCTTCATCAGCTTGATTAGTTGCCATTCTATAAGCTGTTCTCATTAAAACAACTACAGCTATCGAACCTATAATATATTTGATGAATACAATTAAATATTTTACTGTTTGGTTAAATAAAGTACTTCTTTGTAAGATTGCCTGTGGGTTTTTTAAGAAACCTCCCTGAACACAACCAGTTGTATTACCTGAAGGTAACATACCTAATTCAGCACAATTTCCAGAAGCAAAAATTCTAACTATTTCTCCTGCTAGACCAATTAATGCAAGACCCACTATAGAGAAAGTGATCATTCTTTTTGCATTAGTCCATTTTTCTTCATTTCCCTGTGAGGTTATTAATTCAAAACCAGCAAACATAGATAAAAGAATAACAACCGCTAAAATAACATATCTAATATTCAGAACTATCCCTACAAATAATGATGCTAAATTACTACTAAAAGGGGTTTCACTGTTGTTTGGAATACCTGGATCTTGAACCATTCCCTTGTAAAAAGTAATGTCAGGTAAATTTAAAGAAGCAGCATAAGAAATACCTGAAAAAAGAATAATTAAACTGATTATAATTAAAATTTGAAGAATAATTTTGGATTTTTTACTGGTCATTAATCTTTTTTTGTGTTTTATTAATCCTTTTATTTTAACACTTTTTTGTTATTTTTTCAAAACTTCTTGATTATTCTTTACTTATTTGCTTAAATTTCTTTGCTTTAACTTTAGCAAATTTTTAAAAATGACTGAAAAGAAAACAAATACTTTAGTAACTTATTTTACTGAAAGTTATAAAGAAATTAAAAAGACATCTTGGCCTACAAGCAAACAAGCTGTAAAATTAACTGTAATAGTTTTAAGTTTTTGCTTAGCTTCAATTGTTTTGATTTGGTTGGCAGACTATATATTTAGTTTAGGATATGGAGAATTATTGAATTTATCATCTAATACTTTATAAAAAGATGGCAAGACAAGCTGAAAATACAGGAAGACATTGGTATGTAATACATACTTATTCAGGATATGAAGATGCAGTTGCTGAGGCATTAAAACAAAGGACTGATTCATTAAATATGCATGATTTTATTTTTGATGTGGTAGTGCCAAAAGAAACTCAAATTGTAATTAAAAAGAGTGAGCCTGTTACAGAAAAAAAGAGGATTTTCCCAGGTTATGTTTTAGTAGATATGATTGTGACAGATGAAAGTTGGCATGTTGTTAGAAATACCCCAAATGTGACCGGTTTTGTAGGCTCTGGAACTATCCCTGTACCAGTTTCACCTGAGGAATTTAATATTGTAAAGAAGCAAATGGGTGAACAAGAAGCTAAATTTAAAATTGATTTCAATATTGGAGATCACGTTATGATTCTTGATGGTCCTTTTGTTAATTATGATGGACTAGTTAATAAGGTAGATGAAGAGAAAGGAAAAGTTAAAGTACTTATTTCTATATTTGGACGTGAAACTCCTATTGAATTAGATTTCATTCAGGTTAAGAAAAAATAAAAATTTACTTTTAAGAAAATAAATGTTTTAGTATTGCTATATGTATAGTAAATCTTCAACATCTTTAGCTTTTATTTCAATTCTATCAATAATAATAGTTTTCTTTTTAGCAATTGATAATTTAAATAATAAGCCCATAAGAAAACCTTTTCCAACGTCTGGTTTTGATATTGGAGTAGAAGAAAGTGAAGAAACACAAAAAGAAGATTCATCTGGACAAGAAACTGATAATAATGTTATTGGATTTGAATTTTCTGGCAATCAAAAAATAGAAATAAAAGAAGCTAAAAATAACATAAAACTAGTTAAACTTGAACATCAAGAATTGCCTGCAAACACTATTATAAATAAAAATATTAATAGCGAGTTATTATATAAAGTTGGTTTTAGAGATTTTATTATTAAGCCAATACCTTTTAATAATAAATTATTTAATTATTTTAGATTGGATAGTCTTGAATATTTAAATATTCAAGAGAAGGAAGTTCATATTATAAGTAATTTAAAAAAGGAATTTATTTTAAATTTTTATGAATTTAATACTGATGAAAGTAGCCAAATTACAGAAGTATATGATTTTTTAAAGGCTAATATAAAAGATAATTTAAATGTGAGTGTAAATGAAACGAATCAATTTGGAATAGCATCATTTTTTATAAATTTTTCTGAAGGTAGTGATTATGCATTTTTAGTTGTAAAAACACGAAGTAATGTGTATGCTTTGAGCTATCCAAAAGATAATAGTGACGGTATTTCTTATTATGAGTTAATCACTAAACTCTTTTTGGACCTAATTTAGGCTAAGTAAGTGGCTTCTACATTTGCTAAGCAATTTATTAACTAATCTTATTATGGCTAAAAAATTATTAACAATAATTAAATTACAAATTGCTGCTGGTAAAGCAAATCCAGCTCCTCCAGTAGGACCGGCTCTTGGTCAACATGGTATTAATATTCCTGGATTTTGTAGTCAATTTAACGCTGCTACTTCTTCTATGGGTGATACAATTGTTCCTGTTGAAATTTCTGTATATGAAGATAAAAGCTTTACTTTTATTTTGAAAACACCTCCTGCTGCCGTGCTTATTAAAAAAGCTTTAAATTTAAGCAAAGGATCTGGTACCCCTAATAAAGATAAAGTAGGTACTCTTACAAAAGCTCAATTAAAAGAAATAGCAGAAAAGAAAATGCCAGATTTAAATGCAAATGATATTGAAGGTGCAATGAAGATTATTGCTGGGACAGCGAGAAATATGGGTGTAAATGTAGAACAATAATTTATTAATTAAAAAATAATATGGCAGAAAAAAAAGAAACATCAAAATTTACAGCATTACAATATATTAGGACTATCTACTTAAGTTTAGCTGCAATTATAGGATTAATTTGTTTTATTATTGGTGCTACTGGTGGTATTAAATTGATTTTAAATTACTGGCTTCCAGTAGATAATTATTATGGGTATTATGCTCCGTATGAAACAACTCCTTGTGAAAGCCCTAAAATTACTTATGACGAAACTGGTAAGCAGATTTCATCTGTTCCACGTAGTGAGGCAGAAATAAAATTGTGTGAAAAAAGAACGGCTGAAAATCAAGATAAACAGAAAACAAGTGATTTTAATAGAGAATTGACAGAAGCTATTGCACTTTCATTTGTAGGATTTCCTGTTTGGTTATTACACTTTTGGGTAATGCAACAAGATTGGAAAAAAAGAAAAGAAGATTAATTAAAAATTTTATATTAAATAGTGGGAGCTGAATGTCGATTTAGCGTTTGACCACAAATAAATAACTATGAAAAAAGGAAAGAAATATGTAAAAGTTGCTGAATTAGTTAATTCAGATAAACTTTATAATTTGAAAGAAGCTTGTGAACTTCTCAAAAAAACTTCAACAACTAAATTTAATTCTAGTTGTGAATTACATGTTAAACTTGGGGTAAATACAAAGGCTGCTGATCAAATGATAAGATCTACAATTTCATTGCCTCATGGAACTGGAAAAGATGTTAGAGTGATTGCATTTGTTCAAGAAAGTCATGTAAAAGAGGCTAAAGATGCTGGTGCAATCAAGGCAGGACTTGAAGATTTGATAGAAGATATTATGAAAGGTTTTTTAGACTTTGATATTGCAGTAGCAAGTCCAGAAGTGATGAAAGACTTAGGAAAAATTGCTAAAACTTTAGGAACAAAAGGTTTAATGCCAAATCCTAAAGCTGGTACAGTGACCTCCGAAATAGGTAAAACTATCACAGATCTTAAAAAAGGTAGAGTAGAATATAGAACTGATAAACAAGGACAAATCCATAATATTTTTGGTAAAGTTAGTTTCTCTGAAGAACAATTAGAAGAAAATTTAAAAACATTAATTAAAGCTATAGTTGATTCCAGACCTGCTTCAGCAAAGGGTAACTACTTAATTAGCATGTCTGTTGCTACTACAATGGGTCCTGGCATTAAAATTGATATAAATGATATTGTAAAAAGTTTATAAAAATTTGTAAGGTTAATACTTTAAAAAGGCCAATTAATTGGCCTTTTTTAATTTCATTTATTGCCAGCCTTTAGTTACATTTACTTGCTGAAAGTGATTGATGGTTTTCTTCCCCTTCTGGATAATAAATTTGATAACTAGACCCATCCTTGCATTTAACTTCAATCGTTTTGTCCCCTGTTGATTCTTCTTGTATATCTACACTTTTAATTTCGTTATTAAATTGTTTAAGTGACATATAATTATCATCAAGATTCTTTTTAGTTGAATACGAATAAATTATTGTAATTATTAATCCAAATAAAATAGCAATGATTAATAATTTAAATTCTATTTTCAAATTTCTAAATTTATAAAATAATGTCATTTTTATTTTTGTAATCTTCTTCTAGATTTAAGGCCAAGTTTAAAGAATGAATAGCAACTTCTAGCATCTTATCATCCGGTTCTTTTGTTGTAACTCTTTGCATCAATAAGCCTGGGAAAGAAATAATCTTATAAAATATTCTTTCACTATGTTTAGCTGAAATTTTTAATAATTCATAAGAAATACCAGCTATTAGTGGTAAAGCTGCTAATCTAATTAAAAAATTTAAGATAAAATTTGGATTTTTAGGAATTAAAGTGAATAAAACAATACTAATCAAAAAAACAACTATGATAAAACTTGTTCCACATCTTGGATGGAATCTTGTTTGATTTCTTGCATTCTCTACCGTTAAATCTAAACCATTCTCATATGTCATTATAGTTTTGTGTTCAGCACCATGATACATAAAGACTCTTTTCATATCAGGTAATAAAGATATTAAACTTATATAACCAACAAAAATAAATATTTTTAAAAATCCGTCTATAAAATTATATATTAAATAATTATTATTGATGGCTTCACTATTAGAACTTATAAAATCAGTAACGAATAAAGGAATAAATTTAAATAATAAAATTGCAAGAAATAAACCAAATATCATAGAAGCAGCTAAAGTAATATTATTCCAAATACTAGGCTTATCAGCTTTCTCCTGTGCCTCTTCATTTAATGAAATAGCTGTTGAAAAATTTAATGCTTTAGTTCCAATGATCATCATTTCAAACATATTAATAATTCCTCTTAAAAATGGGATATTTAAAGCTCTTAACCTAGCAGTAATATTAATATATTTTTCTTTTTTCTCTGCAATATTGCCTTGAGGAGTACGCACAGCTATTGTATTAAAATGTGGAGATCTCATTAAAATCCCTTCTATTAAAGCTTGACCACCTACAGCAAAATCAATTTTCTCAATGTTTCTCATTATATTTTTTTAAAGTAATTTAATGGTAACCAAGTATCAGACAAATTGGCAAATCAAAATCTCTTAAAATACTTGGATTTTTTACGCTTGCAGTCTAAATTATTACATAATAATTGTGAAATATGAATAAAGTTTTAATTAAAAGAATAGACAAAAATATTCCTTTGCCAAAATATGAAACTCAAGGATCAGTTGCTTTTGATTTTGTGACAAGGTTAGACACCATAATACCTGCTAAAGAATTAGCTTTAATTCCAAGTAATGTGATTGTAAAAGTGCCAGAAGGTTATATGCTCTGTCTTGCTTCAAGAAGTAGTACCCCTTTAAAAAGAAGACTCTTAACTCCTCATGGATTTGGTGTTATAGATTTGGATTATCACGGACCAAATGACGAAATTAAAGTAATGGTATTTAATTTTAGTGATCAGGAAGTTACTATTGAAAAAGGTGCTCGCATTGCACAAGGTATTTTTATTAAAATTGATAAGTTTGAATTTGAAGAAGTAGAACAAATAGATGCTCAAGATAGAGGAGGATTTGGGTCTACTGGAACTAATATATAAATCAAAAATATGAAGAGAGGAAAATTGATCACAATTTATGGCATTAACAACATTGGAAAATCAACACAATGTAAAATTCTTTTAGAGTATTTAAAAAAAGAGGGATTTGACGCTATTTACTTAAAATATCCAGTTTATAGTGTTGAGCCTTCAGGTGTGTATATCAATCAAGTGCTAAGGAACTCAGGAAATAAGCAAAATATAAGTGAAGATGAATTACAAATGTGGTACACAATTAATCGTTATCAATTTGAGCCTGAATTAAAGCAAATGCTTGAAGAAGGAAAAATTGTTATTGCTGAGGACTATATTGCAACTGGACTAGCTTGGGGAAGTGCAAAAGGTGCAAGTCTTGATTGGTTAATGGAAATGAATAAATATCTCTTAAAAGAAGATTTAGCAATATATTTAAAAGGTAAAAGACATTTACAAGCTAGAGAATCTAATCATTTGCATGAAAACAATGAAGATTTAATTGAAGCTTGCCAATTTATTTATGATAATTTGGCAATAAAGTTTAATTGGACCAAGATAAATGTTAAGGAATCAATTGGTGAAACATCTGAGGATTTGTGGAATGTAATTAGTAAATTTTTAAAAGAAAAATAAATATGACCAATAAAGTAATGGATGGATTGACTGTAGCTAATAGTATTTATGCAGAAATTAAAAAACAATATGCAAAATTATTTAAGCAAGTAAAGGTTAAGCCTAAGTTGGTTATAGTTTTAGTAGGTAATGATGAATCTAGTTTGATTTATGTGAAACAAAAGATATATGCCTGCAAAATGCTAGGATTTGAATGTGTATTATCACATTTAAATAATCTAAATGGACTAAATAGTGAGGATATAAAAAATACCATACATAAATATAATCAAGATGAAAGTGTTCATGGGATAATAGTGCAAATGCCTTTGCCAACAGGATTTAGACATGAGGAAATATTAATGAGTATTGATCCTAAAAAAGATGTAGATGGGCTTCATCCGGTTAATTATGGTTTATTATCTTTAGGTAAATCTTTTGAAAATATTTTACCTTGTACAGCATTGGGCGTTTTAAAATTGCTAGAATATTATAAAATTAATTGTAATGGAAAAAATGTAGTTGTTGTAGGTTCAGGTATTGTTGCAGGAAAAGCTGTTTCTTTAGCATTAAGTAATAGGAAATCAACCGTAACTATCTGTAATAGTAAAACTAAAAATTTAAAAAATTATACTTTGAAAGCTGATATTTTAATAAGTGCAACTGGAAAATCTAAGCTAATAAAAACCAATATGGTGAAAAAAGGTGTTGTTGTTATTGATATTGGAATTTCCAGACTTAAAAATGGAAAATTAAGTGGAGATGTTGATTTTAAGAGGGTAATTGAAAAAGTAAAATTGATTAGTCCAGTTCCTGGTGGAGTTGGTAAATTAACCGTTGCTTCGTTAATGTTTAACTTGTTTGAAGCATACAAGAAATCTATCAGTTAATCTGTTGACAGAGTCTTTTCAAATAAGCATAATATATCCTATTATTCTCTCACTTTATGGAGAAAAGGTTTAAACTTTTTATAAATACCGATTTTCAAGAAAATATTAAAAATCAACAAAAAGTTGATAGTGATCTTAAACAAGTAGAGGAATTTGAATATTTACTAAATGAATTACTAAATATTGATGACAATGACTTCTTATGGTTAAGAAAATTTATAGATAGTTTGACGGAATTACCTGGAAAATACCAATATAATTATTTTATAGAAGAATATTGGAGTGTTTTTAAGAGATTATTTGACTTAAGTGATGAAATTTATGGAACACAAAATTTTCATCGAAAAATTAATTATTTTTCACTTTTAGTATATTTAGATTTTATTTTTATTAAATTTCCTTACTTTTTCCAAAATAATTTAAATCTGTTTAATGAAATAAAATATCATCATAATTTAGAAAGATTTAAAAAAGTCTATGTTCAAAAGCTTCTAATATATGAACAATATGACTTCAATAACGAAAAAAATAATTCTATTTTCGAAATCAAGAAGGCTATTATTAGTACATTAAAATAGCATTTTCTTGTAATAATATGTCTTTATGCTATAATATATTGATATATTATTTTAATAAGTATATGAGAGCACAACAAAAGACTTTATTAGGATTAGGAGATGAAAGTGAAAAAGAAAATGGAAATATAAAAAAGAATGATTCAAATGATGTAAAATCTCTGTCTTCAGTGAGTTCTCATCTTCTTCAAGCTCCAAAGGAAGAAGTAAAATTGCTAGAAAAACCCCAAACTGCAAATGAAGTTCAAGATATTCAAAAAAAAGTGCATTTTGAGATAGATTTGGCAAATACTGGTTATTCAACAGAAATTAAGGAAGTCAATGGCAATCCTCTTTTATTGGGAATATTTAATAATGGACGTGTCTTGCCTGAATCACATTTAAAAAAGAATGTGAGATTAGCTTATTTAAATAGCTCGGAAAAGAATAATGAATTAAAAATTAGAGGTGTGGAGGTTTACTCTCCAATGGGAACTGATAGAACTGAATTGAAAAAAATGATTATTGATAAAAAACAAAGTAAAAAAGGAGTGGTTGATAGATTTGTATTAAGTTTGGATCTTGAAAATAGACTTATAGATGTAGAAGCAAATGAAGAAGGTCCAAGGGCTTTTATTTTAAGGAGTGGAAAACTCGTTTCTGGAGGTAAAAACAGCTTCTTTTCTTTAAAAAATGATATTTTGGATGCAAGTAATGCGAGTAGTTTACAATTAGGGAAAGGCGATTCAATTTTGGTTTTAACAAAGAAAATACAAGATGCTTTAGTACAACAAACTACAAGGGATACTGAAATGTCTAGCGACTATTACAATAATACTTTAGCAAATCAAATTCAAAATATTATGTTTAAAAATAAATCTAAAAATGGAATTTTAAATGTAAGGGCCGTGTTTGATGAAATTAGTAATATATATGGTCATTATATGAAAGACACGCCTGAAACTGAATTAGTGACTTCAAGCATAATGGTGTATCAATTGGGTTAAATATACATTATTCCTCTTTAGAATTGTTGCTTTCTTTTTTCTTCTTGTTAACTACCTTTTCTTGATTAGCTGTTTTTGATTTTTTTATGAACTCCTTTGATTTACTTATTAATGCCTTTTTAGTGTTTTTGATAATCTCACCTGCAGAAACCTTAAGATTCTTTTTAGCCTTGTTAAATAATTTTTGGCCTTCCTTTTTCCCATCTTTAATGTGTTTTTGAACTGTTGGATCATTATATAATTCTTGAGTAGTTTGTGAAATATCTTCACCAATAATTTGAGCGTTCTTTTGTAAAGTTTCACTACCATTACCACCTTTATCTAACTCTGATTTTATTTCTTTTCTTAATTCACTCCCTTTTTTTGGTGCGAAAGCTAAACCAAAAATTGCGCCAAGGATTGCTCCAAATAAAAATTTACTATTTCTCGACATTTGTTTGTTTTATTAATTTGTATTTATCACAATATAACAAAAAGCCCTCTATCCTGTAAAGGTGAGGGCAATTTTGTTTATTATTGTTTAATATAGGTAATTAGTATGAAATCCAAAAATATTTTCCATCTTGATAGACATAATAGCCGTTAGAATCATTAGATGCTATCGGGTTTGTGTTAGTTGTCCATCTAACACAGTTTCCATTATTATCTCTTACTGAGCAATATTGAGTTGATCCATTATAGTCAAATGTAACTGGTAAGCAATTTCCATAAATATCAGTTCCTAAACTACAATTTTCATTCCCAAGTGTGTTGACATATCTTATACAATTTCCTTTGTTATCAGATTCTAGACATCTTACTGAGTTGTCTCTATTATAGTCTTTATATAAACCTCTAATTTCAAATTGATAGAATAAGTTAGCTACATCACCTCTTGTCATTGCATCTGCTGGAAATAGTTTAGAACCATTTCCCATTAAATTATTAGATTTTGCATAACAAGCATATTTAATATACCAAAGAGTATCAGTATTTATTGGAGTATCTTCATAAGGTTGCTCGCCACAAGTTGTTAAATTCATGTGATTTGCTTCCAAGAAAACTCTTAATAATTCTACTCTATTAATTGTATATGACGGTCTGAATGTACCATCTGGATATCCAGTAGCAATATTAAACTTTCTAGCAACTTCTAGGTATGGAGCATACCAAGCATTTGCTAAAGTATCTGAATACTGTTTTCCAAAGAATCCATTTAGGTTAACTTCATAACCGAGAGCCAATACTACTACTTTTGCAGTTTCAGCACGATTAATTGGTTCATAAGGTCTGAATGTACCATCTGGATATCCTTCAAAGATTTTCTTTGTAGACATCAATTTAATTGCTTTACAGAATGGTGAGTAAATGGAAACATCTGAGTAACCAGCACATCTAGATTCGACTGGGAAGCCAATTCTAATACCATCAGTATCAACTTCTGTTAAAGCTCTATCAGTATCAGTATATTTACCGTCATCAGCCATGATTCTGTAAGTATAAATAGCATCTCTCATTACATAACCGTTTTT
The DNA here is from genome assembly GCA_963169655.1 of Patescibacteria group bacterium. GTDB lineage: Bacteria > Patescibacteriota > Gracilibacteria > UBA1369 > UBA1369 > KLAP129. The sequence continues at coordinate 134,022 of CAUJCM010000004.1, forward strand.
GTCTCTGCCATCCCAAGAATAAGAATATGTTCCAGCTGGTTGGGATTGAGAGTTTCTTAAAGTTTTAACAACTTTATTCCCATCTAAAACTTCAACTTTAAGTCTAGCTTTATTTGTTAAATCAAATTGTACAGTAGAATATTCACCTTTTAATGGGTTAAATATTTCATGTAAGACTTGAACATTTTTAATTAAATCTTCATTTGTTGATGGCCAATCATTTTCATACTCATCTCCATCATTTGTTACAGTAACAACACCAGTAACAGTTTCTGTATAACAGTTATTAGCAGAAGCAGTTAATTCAAAAGTATAAGATCCTTTAGCAACATTATTATTGTTGTTATCTTTACCATTCCATACAATTTGAGAACTTCCAGTATTAAATAATGTATTTTGAATGAAAGTTCTTACAACTGTGTTATTGGATTTTAATACAACTCCAACTTTAGCTGGCTGAGATAAAGTGAAAGTTAAAGTAGTGTTTGTAGTATTTGGATCAAATGAAGTAGGGTTAACTGAACTTGAAGCTACTAAATTACAAGCAACTGGACTGGTTACAGCATTAACAGTAACAGGTGCAGCTAAGGTGTCACTGCCTCCATTGTTTGAAGCTGTGACGCTTACAGTATAAGTACCATTTCCTACAATATTCCCATTAGAGTTTTTTCCATCCCAAACAAAACTATGGTTTCCAGCTGGTAAATTAGAACTGTTTAAAGTTCTGACAACTGTATTACCACTTAATATTTCTACTACTACATTAGCATTTTTGTCTGAAGAGAAAGAAATATTTGTAGTTTGATTATTTGGATTAAAAGTAGAAGGATTAACTTCTAAATTTGAAAGATTTGGAGCAGTTTCAGTATTAACTTTTACTATAGTGACATTTAATGTTTCTGTATCTGAACCTTTAACATTATTTGCATAAAGTTCAACAGTATAAGTATTTGGAGCCATTAAAGTTCCAGCATCACTTCTACCATCCCAAATCAAAGTATAAGTCCCTTGGTTTTGTAAATTCTGAGCTCTTAAAGTTTTAACAATAGAGTTATTAAATTTAACATAAGCTCCAAGGCTAGCTTGAGTATTTAAAGAATAAGTAATAGTTGTTTGATGACCTTGTTCAGGATCAAAGAAAATAGGAGTAGCAGATGCTGTAATTACAGGAGCCACTAACTGATTTCCATTATTACCATCATCTGATGCTGTGAAGCTAAATAAAAAGCTTTTAATATCAGAAGATGCAGCATTATAAGCTACAACTTGAGCTTTATAATTGCCAGAAGGAGAACTTACACCTTCATTTGTATATCCATTCCAGATATAAGAATAGTTTGTTCCTCCATTTAAACTAGAATCAAAAAGTAATGTTTTGACTATAGTATCATTTGAATCCTTAATCCAAACAGTTGCGGTTGCATTAGTGTTTAAATTAAAAGATACGGTGGCTTTACCACTAGCAGTATTTACATTTAAATTTTGTATTGATGGAGCTACTGCTGCTACCTGTTTATTTGGGGTTGTTCCAGAAGGATAACCTCCATCAACATAGGCCATTGCAGAAGGCATTAATACTCCTACTATAAATGAGGATAATATCAATTTTTGTGCAAGGCCCTTAAATAGGGTATTTTTCATAATAAAATAAATTAATTTATAAATAATAATAAATTTCTAATAAAGTATAATGTTTTAAAGAGATTTTTATTACAAAATAAAAATTCTTTTTAAGTATTTTGGATTTCTTACCTATATTTCAAAGGCCTTACAAAGCGTGATTAAGCCAAATAATAATGAGCTAATCATGGACAATTCACCATGCTAAGTCCTGATATTATCATATTTTGCCGGTCTGTCAAGTTTATTAATAAAATGTAAAAAATTTATTCAATTGACATCACAGCTAACATTTGATTATATAGCACAGTATTTTTAAAGTTTAAGATAAGATATGCCAATAACAAAATCAGCAAAAAAAGCAATGCGACAAGCAGAAGCTCGAAAAGAAAGAAGAAAGCCTTTTAAAAGCAGGCTTAAAACTGAAGTAAAAAATATTTTGGTTTTAGCAAAGAATGATCCTGAAAAAGCAAAGAAAGCTCTTCCTCTTGCATATAAAGTAATTGATATGGCTTCAAAGAAAAACATTATCCACAAGAATAATGCAAATAGGAAAAAATCTAGGCTTGCTTTAATGGTTGATAAAGCTACAAAAGGAGAATTGAAATCAACTACTACTACTAAAAAAAACAAAAAGAAAGTAGTTAATAAGAGTAAAAAATAATATCTTGTGTGATAATAGAGAAGAATTTAATGGAGTTTGGATCTCTTCTTTGTTTTTGTATATTAAATAAATAATATAGGGTCATCGTATAGTGGCAATACAGCGGTCTCCAAAACCGTTAACGTGGGTTCGATTCCTACTGACCCTGCCAGAGATTATGAGTAATATAGATTTTTATATTCAGATAATAAAAAGCTACGGTTATATTGCAGTTGCGTTGTCTGTATTTGTTGAATCTATGGGATTTCCTTTCCCTGGCGAATTTTTGATTGTTTCTGGAGGTATTGCTGCTTCTTTAGGTGTTTTAGATTTAGAGCTTGTTATTATTTTTACAGTTATTTTTGCTTTTTTGGGCTATAATACTGGTTATGTGTTAGGGAGATTATTTGGTGACAAAGTCTTGAATAAAATTAAACGATTTAAAATGTTTCATCCAGACAGAATTAATAAGATGAAAAGTTTTTATTTTAAGTGGGGGTATAAAGCTATTTTTATTGGAAGATTCTTACCCGTATTCAGAACTTATATGTCGTTATTATCTGGAATTTTCAAGGCACCTTATCATGTTTTTGCAGTTTATAATTTTTTAGGAACTGCGGCTTGGGTGTCTACTTTTACATTCTTGGGTTATTTGCTTGGAGAAAATATAGAGTTATTAAATACAGTTATGTATAGTTTTAAAGGAATAATTATTGCAATTGCTGCTTTAATTACTATTTTTTTAGTTTATAGCTTTTTTATTAAAAAAGATAATATTTCAGATTAAGCTGATCTTAGTTCTTTTAGATTTATTTTAAGCAGTCAATTGTTGGTACTTTATTGGTTGGGTTGTTTGTGTATTCAAGGGAGCTCACTAATTATTTACTTAGTTTAGTCAATGTTCCTTGAACAATTTCTTGTAACCTTTGATATTTTTCTTTTATTTGCTTTCTCAAAATTAGAAAATCTTTTGTATCTTGATCAATATTTGCTGGTAATTTTATATAGTGATCATCATAAGAAACTATAAATGAACATTGATTCAAAATTTCTTGTGGAAAGATGCGTAAATATGGTGCTGGTTTAATATTTCCCATACCTAAGGCATTACCTTGATTGTCTTCAGGATTACTAAATAGCAATTTGAAATATGGAAATATGTCATAATTTTTATCATTAAAATAAGATGGTGGTATTGGTAAACCATTACTTAAGGTAGGTACTACTATTAAAGTGATTCTTGTTCCTTCAGGTATTGAACCTCTTAGATAAGCTTTTTGTTGATCTAGTGATTGTAAAAAATAATTTAAAGGTTTTTCTGTCAAAAAATTTTCCTTATCTTTGATTTGAAAACAAGAAAGTAAGTTTAACAAAGAAAATTGTGGGCAAGATTTTAATTGGTCATTACCTTGAGCCCAAGATGCTAAGTTAGTAATGGCGTCACAAAATACTGATAATGGATTTTGAGAAAGATTTAATTCAATATTGTTTTCATTATTATTCATTATTGTAAAGTTAGTATTTCTTGTAAATTAGTTTTAATTTCCTCCATAGAAATAAATTCAGGATCTATTCCATTTTTAGGGTTATCTTCCTTAAATCTGTAGGGGTGAAAATGGGCTTGATGTAACCTTATATATAAATAATAGAGGATTTGGTCTTTAGGTTCGAGTTGATGAGTATTTAATGAAACTGGGTCTTGATAAAGTTTATCCATTTCTGAAAGTGATTCGTAGTTAATAGGATTTTTGATCTTCATTTTTTTAATAAAATATAGTTCCATAATTCTTGCCAAGGCATATTTATGATAAGTGTGTTTAGATATTTGTCCGCTTAACTCCATAGCCAATAGATGTGCGGAATTATAAAATGGAGTTTTGGGAACATTACCTTTAACTAATTCCCAACCTTTTTCACTTCTCATTCCTACAACTTGATTTTTAATCATAGGATACATTGAAGCATCTTCTGGAATACCTCGAATTTCTATTTCACCTTTTTTATATTTTGAATATTCAAGAAAACCTCCAATATCGCCAACAATGGCTCCTTGATCACCCAAAAGTAAATTACCATTTTTTAAATCATTATCTATAATCTCAATATCGCCAAGGAATTGAAGTCCATTAACTGCTCCAATTAATTGATGAGCAAAATAATCTGGTAAATTTTCTTTAGCAAAATTAATTTTACTAAAATTATTAATTTCACCATCTACATCTCTTATTATTGGCATAATGTAATAATGATCACTAATATAAATTGGACATAATAGATGCTTTGCTCCTAAGTGTGCATTATTTCTTTTAATGGCTGAACTTATTTTTTTTGCTACTTGTAATTCTTCTAAAAAATAAGCTTTTGATATTCTATCTTCTAGACTAGTTTTTAAAAGAACTGGATTTAATGCTAAATTTTTTTCTTCGCAATAATAAACATTATAGATTATCCCCATTCCTCCTCTTTTAAACTCGTTCATCCTCACAATATATACTGTTTTTTCTTCTCCACTCAAAGTATCTTTTCTTTTTTCGCTATAACTACCAATCACAATTAAGGATTGAATAAACTGTGGAGATAATAAGTCGAAATTTCTAAAAAATAATTCAAAATCTATTGGCTTTTTGACTAATTTATTAACAAATCTCCATAATTTTGGATTACTTGGTTCCTGTTTAAATAAGAAATATAAATCACAGACATCAGTAGGAGATAACGATTCTTTTGTAATAAATTGATCAATGTCAATATTCTTATTGGCTAATTCCTGATAATTAATTTTTAAATCTTCAATCGTTCCTTCATGTCTAGTTAAAAAGTGCCGTTCTGAAGCTTGAGGTTCAATTATTGAATCATGTTGATTATTTGAATGTATTACTGTATTTGAATCTTTGCTACTGTCTGAAATATTATCTACCCACCATGTTCTTTTTGAATCTTTCTGAATAAATTGAGATTTAGATAAAATAGGTTGTGGAATGGTAGGTTCTTCAGATGCAACTTGCTGTAATTCCTTGAATTGCTTCATTATTTCCTCTTTGGTGTAGTCTATTGTTTGGGTTAAAATATCATCTTCAGTGATTTCAATTCTAGTTGGAGATAAGTGTATATCTTGAGTTGGTAAATCACCAATATCAATACTTTTTGCTTGAGGCCTATTATCTTTATGAAAAACAGCTCTTTTAGTGGGTTTTTTTCGTTTTGAAATTACCTTTCCATCATTCTCAGGAGAATCAATATTTTTACTGTCTTTTTCCATATTTTTTATGCTAAATCCTGACATTATAGCATAAATTAGGAATATCTTAAAGTCGCATTAATTATATTATTTAACTTTTAATTAAGTAAAAAAGGCCTCATTTGAGGCCTTTTAATTATTATTCTATATATTAATTATTGAATTTCTTTTTATATTCTTCAATAGACTCTCTAATCAAATCATAAGCTTTCTCTTTATTTAAAAACTCTCCTACTTTTACTGTTCCAATCCCAGTTTGAGCAATTTTATAAATTTCCATAAAAGTTTTAAGATCTTTTTTCTGATATTCAGTTAAATTATTAATGTCTTTAACATGATCAAAACGAGGATCTTTTTTATTTACACAAATTATTTTATGATCAACTTCACCGTTATCTTCCATTTCCATAACTCCAATTACTCTTCCAGTAGCCATTACGCCAGGTGTTATTGGATAAGTAGAAAAAATAACTGCATCTAATGGATCATTATCTCCATTATTCCAAGTTCCAGGAACATCACAGTAATTTACTGGATAAAAAGTTGGACCATATAAAACTCTATCTAATTCTAAAATGCCAATTTCTTTATTAAATTCATATTTATTGGCATCTCCTTGAGAAATTTCTACTATTAATTTTAATTCTTCTGGGGCTTTATCTTGTTTGATAGTATGAAATGGTGAATATGGATTCATTAGTTTTCTGTTAAGATATAAATATCGTGGAAATTTTTATCATATTTAGTTATTTTCTTCAATCAATTGATTTTTAATTTTGTTTTATTTATGTAAATTGGTATAAGTAAAGTCGTGTATTTTTTAAAAAGATAAAAATGAATAAAAAATTTATTATTATTGGTAGTTTATCAATTTTAACTTTTGCAGGTTGCCAAAATATTGCAGATGAAATGACAAAGAAAATGGTAGAAGGTGTGGTGAATACAGCATCTAATGGTGAATTAAAATTAGATATAAAAGATCTTGAAAAGGGACAAATTTCTGTAACTACAAAAGAAGGAGTAATGGATTTTAGTGGAGATGAAAATGGTGGAACTGTTAAATTAACTGATAATTCTGGAAAAGTTATTGTGGATGCAAATAGTGACGGTAAAAATGTTTTAGTAAAAGGAGAAGATGGTAAAACTTTAGTAGAAGGAAGTGAAGAAGGTCAATTTAATATAAATACTGGAGATGGCGAAAATCTAAAAATAGCATCTGGTAAAAATGGAGTAAGACCGCAAAATATTCCTGATTATTTACCTTCTGTAAAAAATGCAAATAACTTTGTATTTATGAATTCTGCAGGTACTGAAATGTTATCTTTTGAGGTAAATAATGGTGATTTGAAAGAGATATGTGATCAACAAATTGAATTATTAAAAAATAAAGGTTGGGAAGATTCTTCTGTAGGATTTAATGTGGCTGGAGGTAATTTGCAAATGTCAACAATGACTAGAGAGGATAATAATTTATCTATTACTTGTAACCAAGGAGATGATGGTGTTGTAAGAGTAAATTTAGGTGTTGGACCTAAATATTAATATCTAATTAACGATAAAAAAAATAGCTTCTAGGTTTTAGAGGCTATTTTTTAAAAAAACGATTGATTAAGCTAGTCATTTATAATAAATTAACTGTCGTAGACCTTTAGGGCCCATAGCTCAGTTGGTCAGAGCAGTCGGCTCATAACCGATTGGTCACTGGTTCAAGTCCAGTTGGGCCCACCACTTTAAAAATTTAGTAAACTATTGTTTTAAGTAAATAAACATCACTATTACGTGCTAGACATTAAAAGTGTTTTACTTATAATTGTTTTAATTATTCTTAAATATTGCGATAATGAGAAAGGTTAAAGATATTAGTTGGGAAGAAGTTTTTGAAAATTGGAGAGAAAATGAAGCAAATAATCCAGGGTGGGTAGAAATTGCTACTAAAATTAAAGGTTGGCCAGATTGGGAGTCTTGGAGATCTTTTGGTGCAAATCAAATGAATCTTCCAAATCAGGATTGGTCAATGTATCAATTTGACGATACAATGTAAGAAATTCCTATATATTGATTGGCCCATATGGTTCTTGGCAAAATCGAGTTCAAAACAAGAATTTAACCTCATTTAAAGAATTTATTGAAGATCCTATTCAATTAGAATTTGTTCAAAATCATAAAACAATATTCTCAGTATTTCTCTTAAATTCTTGAAATGCCTTTTTTAACTCCATTCTCTCTTCTTGAAAAATCTCGATATATTTTTCCCGCTTTTCTCCTGTATATAAACGAATTTCTTGTTGGAATTCGTCATCAAGTAATTTAAATGCTCCTGAATTGTTTAATAAATCTTGATATTCTTGATCTGACATTGATATTAAATATAAATCCTTATATTTTAGAGCAATTTCAAACTTTTTTTTAAAGTTTGAAGCTATCAATTACATATACATTCCAACCTTTTGGACAGGTTGAATTAGAAAAACAGCATGAGAAAAAGTTTTTTTTCTAGTAAAAGTGCTGTAAGGGGTCGAAACGAAAGCAGATATGGATAATATTTGACAAATCAATTATCTATTGAATTTTTGGTTTTTTCGATTACATTGTTCAGGCAATATTTAATTTTGTAACTATTTATTATGTCTATTGAAGATAAAAAAGATTTAATATCTAATCCAAATGAAGTGGGAAATGCACAAGAAATGATGAAAATTTCTAAAATTCCAAGAAATGACACCTCTACTGCAAACAAATTAACTGAGGAATTTAAGGCTGATATTCACCATGTAATTACAAATAGTAAAGGTTCTTTTGAAAATAATTCAAGTAGTGATTTTTTATTAACAAATCTAATTCTTAGTACTCATAAAAAAGATCATTTTGAGTTAGCAATTAATATGATTTATGATCAAAAAATACAAGAACTAATAACAAATTTAGATAATTTGAATGGCATTGATTCTGTTAGACACTATCAATTAATCAATGAAATTATCAGAACTGGACAAGGTGAATTTATTATTCCAACTCAAATTAAAAGATTTTATGGGGTTGATGAAAGCATACATTTTCAAATAATTAAGGCTATGATTAATGCAGGACAAGGTGAATATATTGCCACTTATTTGGAAAACTTTTCTGGAATTAAAGAAGAACATCACTATGAATTAGTATCAGTATTAATTTATGCTGGATTTGGGGAAAGTGTTGCTTACAACTTCCATAAATTTACTGGTCTAAATGATATACAATTTACAGAAATAGTTAATTGTTTACTAGTAAATGGTTATGGGGCTTTTGTATTAGGAAAAGATGAAATTATAAATAGAATACCACAAGATTTACATTTAGATTTGGCTGAAGAAATTATTATGGCGAAAGATGGTAAATATATTGCCAAAAACCTCAATAAATTATCAGGTATACCAGCTGAAAAACATTTTGATTTAGCAATGAGTATGATTAATAACGGAGATGGTTATTATGTTGCGCAAAATTTTGCATATTTTACAGGTATTAAGAAAGAAGCATATTATTCAATTGTGACAAATTTAATTAAGAATTTAGAATTTGAAGCTATAATTCAATTTTTTTCTAAATTTGAATTAAAAGGTAGAGACCAATTAATTGTAGCTCATAAATTTATTCAAGCTGGAGAAGGAGAATTATTTGCAGACAATTTTGAATTATTTACTGATATTCAACCAAAAGACCATTATAAAATAGCTTTAAATATGCTAGAAAATGATGCTGGAGAAGATTTAGCTGATAATTTTGAAAAATTTACTGGAATTGAGCAATCAAAACATCTTGAAATAGCACATTATTTATTAAGGAAAGATCTAGGATATTATTTCGTATTAAATTTTGAAAAATTTACTGGAATTGAAGAAATTGACCATCAAACTCTCTTGATTAATCTCTTTGATAAAAGCAAAAACCCTGTATTTGATAGTTTTATTAAGAAATTTACTGGTTTAAATAAAGCTTTAAAAGATATTTTCGAAGATCCAAAAATGTTTCATACTTTTAAATGTCTGTTAAATCAAGGGAAGTCATTTAGTGAAGCTTTAAATATTCTTATTCCTGCAAATTAATTAACGATGATTATTAGAAAGCTCTATGTATTTATAAATATATAGAGCTTTTTGTATGGATTAAAGAAAGGATTAAGAAATAATTAATCCTTTTGTAATATTCTAATAAAATATTGTTTATACTTAATATATGCATGATAAATTGGCTATTTTGTCAATTTATGGTAATATAATTTATTATTTATAATTTTAAAAATTGAGTAATACAGCTAAAGAATCAAAAGAGGATCAAATTATTGCGGAACAAAGAGAAATAGCACAACCAATTACTGATACAATTAATAGAAATGGTGAGACAAGTGTGCAAAATTTTACAGAAATTTTAAATACCGCTAACCTTGTAACCACTGCCGTTAAAGAAGTAACAACAGGTAGTATTGCAAAAGCACCAGAAAAACCTACTTTGCCAATTTTAGAGATAAAGAGGAAAATTTTGGACACAATAAAAAATAACATAGTAACAATTATTACTGCAGAAACTGGTGCCGGTAAAAGTACTCAAGTGCCTCAATTTTTATTGGATGATGGTTATCAGGTTATTGTCACACAACCAAGAAGACTTGCTGCAAAATCATTAGCTCAAAGGGTTGCCTATGAAAGAGGAGAGAAACTGGGAGGAGATGTGGGATTCCATACTGCAGAAGAAAGAGTAGCTAGTCCAAACACCAAATTATTATTTTGTACTGATGGTTTGCAATTAGTAAAAGAATTAACAGGCCAAGGTGTTAAAGGAAGAAAAATGGCTTTAGTTTTAGATGAAGTACATGAATGGAATTTGAATATTGAAACTTTGATAGCTTGGGTAAAAAAACAAGTTAAACAAGGAGTTGATATAAAAATTGTTTTAATGTCAGCTACTTTAAATTCAAATGAATTAGCAAAATATTTCGACAATGATGGACAAAATGCTCCGGTAATAGAAGTTGAAGGTAAATTATTTACTATTAAAGAAAGCCAAATTAATCCAGATAGTATGACTAGCACAATTATTGATTTGGCTGGACAAAAAAGAAATGTTTTAGTTTTTCAACCTGGTAAAAAAGAGATAGAAAAAACAATTGAACAATTAAAAGGAAAAGTAGATGCAGAGATACTTCCTTTACATGGTGATTTGGACCCAAGCGAACAACAAAAAGTCTTTAAACATTACTCTAAACCTAAGATTATAGTGTCCACTAATGTTGCTCAAACTTCTATTACAATAGATGATATTGATGCAGTTGTAGATACTGGTGTTGAAAGGAGAATCGAAACAATAAGTGGAGTAGAATCTTTACTTTTAAAAGATATCAGCCAGGCTGATTGCAAACAAAGAAGAGGTAGAGCTGGTCGTACAAAAGAAGGTATTTATGTTTTATGTAGTAATAGTAATTTAAGTTCTAGAGATGAATTTTCCATACCAGAAATACTTAGATTAAGATTAGATCAAATGGTATTGAGATTATCAGCTAATGGTTTAGATGCAACAAATTTAGAATTCTTTCATCAACCTGATAAAGCAAAAATTATAGAGGCAAAAAATACACTAATTGCCTTAGGTGCAATGACAAAAGATGGGCAAATTACAAAAATTGGTAGAGATATAGCTAAATTACCAATTGCGGTAAATACTGGGAGAATGGTGTTAGAAGCAATTAAACATAAATGTGTTGATGAAGTAATCACAATAGCTGCTTGTCTTGAAGTGGGTGGAATCAATGACAAAAGTAATAATTGGAGAAGTTTAACTCAAGAAAATACTTCTGATCTCTTGGCACAATTAGACCTTTTTAATAAGGCTAGTAAAATGGATAAAAACCAATTAGCAGAAAATGGTATTCATATGAAAGCGTTTTTTAGAGCAAAAGAAATTAGAAAACACTTATTTAAGGCTATTGTGTCTTCAGTATTAAAAAACCAGATTCAAAGTACAAATAAGAGTCGTGAAGCTATTTTAAAAAGTATTACAGCTGGAATGGTTGATCATTTATATCAAAGACAAGGAGGAGAATATTATTATGGTAAAGAACAAGACAGTAGATTATTAGGAAAAGAGAGTGTAATTGGTCGTTCTGACTGGATAGTAGGAATTCCTAAAAATATTTCATTTACTGATAGAAGAGGTAGACCTGGAACATTGTCTATATTAACAATGTGTTCAGCCGTTAAAATAGAATGGCTACTCGAAATGGCCCCTCATTTAATAAGCAAAGAAAATGGAAAATTCTTTTGGAATAGAGTGTCACAAGAAGTATCTTTTTATGAATATATTTCCTTTAATAAAACAAAAGTAGCTGAAAACTTAAAAGAAGCTGAAATAAGTAATGAATCCTTAGAGGTATTTATAGAGAATTTATATGAAAATAATGTAGGTTCAGCTATTTCTAATGAATTAGCAGAATATTATAGAGACTTAAGAAATAAATTAGAATCATTATATTTGCGTTCAAATGGAGCTACTAAAAGAATTCTTAAGGAAGATATTTTAAATTTATTTAGAAATATTTTAGGACAATATCAAATAACTTCACTAAAAAAATTTGAAGAAGTAATGCAAGACAAAGTTGATATTGAAGAGCTTAAATTAAAAATAGAAGATTATATTTCTCAAGAAGAGATAGAAACAATAGAAAAAGAAAATCCTCTAAGAGCAAATATTAAAGGTCAAGAGTTTGATATATCCTATAGTTTTAGAAATTCATATGATATTTCTAAAGGAACTTTTGCATATATAAATATTAAATTGGAAGAAGTTGTAGAATTGGAGGAACAAGATATAGGAGCAGTATTTGCTGATGATAGAATTTTATATTTTAAAATTATAGATAACTATAGTTTTAATAGCATTTATACCCTGCAATCAATAAAGGATTCATTTAGAAATCATAAAATCTCATATGCATGGGACAATTTTATTTACGGAGAAGGGAAAGATAAAGTAATTCAATTAAATGAAAATAATAAATTTCCAGAATTACCAGAAAAAAGAATCTTCGAAGAATATACTCAATCTATAGCCTATCCTGGATTTTATGAATATTATGGCAACTATTTTATCAAATGGTTTAAGACAGAAGAAGAAGCTGAACAATCTTCAAAAAAATCATTCAATCATCGAGATCAATTATTATTGAGTGATATAAAATATCAAATTAAAGAATTATTTAAAGATATTTTTACTACGAAAAAGAAAATTAGATCAGAAGATGAAAATTTTCAATTGTTATCAATAGAATTAAACAAAGCTGAACAAGAATTTGATTCTTATTATGATAGTTTAGAGAGAATGAAGTTGTTAATTGAAAACTTAAAATTAATAAAAGTAAATTTTGAAAAGCATTATGAAAAAGATCTAGAAATTCAACAGAAAATTGAAGGAGAGCTAGACTTACAACCAAGTGGAGAACAAGAATATACTCAAAAACTCCCTGATTATTATGGAGTTACTAACGATGGAAGTATTTCTGGTGGCATATTTGCAGATAAATTAAAGGAAGCTCTAGGACTTAAAAAACTAAATGAGAAAAAGCCTAAAACTAAAGCTGCACCAATACAAAATCATCATCAAAATAAAAATTATAGTAATATTTCACCAACTTCTGAATTACAAATAAAGGAAGAAGAAATTTCGTTTAGAAAACTAGAAGAAATGTCAGAAGAAGAAACTTATCGTGAATATGAGGCAAATGAGGAAGAAATAAAGAAAATTATTACTGAAAATCCGAACATAGAAAGTATATCAGATGAAGTAGGTAGAAAACAAAGTCGATTAGATGAGATAGAAAAAGAATTAAAAATATTAATTGATATAAGAGATCAAACTCAAAATTCTAATAAAAAAGAGAAAGCTATAGAGAACCTCAGTCAATTAAGAAATGAAAAAAATGAGTTAAGAGATCAATTAGTAGAATTTAAAAAAGAAGAAAATAGACTGTCTGAAAAGATAATACGATTAAAAAACTTAAAAGAAAGACAATCTGAAATAGAAAAGAAGCTCTAATCTAAAACAAAAATATAAAATAAAAAAGTAAGTAAATAGTCTTAAAATAAATACTTGCTTTTTTACAAAATTATGTTATAGTCATATCTTATTTATTAACTTATATAAAAATATGGAAAAAAAAGAAGGCCTAGACTTAATGGGTAAAAACCCAGAAGTAGTAGCTAAAACTACCGAAGGTGGTAGAGAAAATGCTGAAAAGCAACGTATCTCAAAAGAAAAGATACAAAGTGAAGTAGCTTTGACAAAGTTTGAGATAGCTAAAAATACCGCTATTTTTACTAAATTCTTTAGTGAAAATGATAAAGAAGCTGTTTTAAGCTCAATTCCTGAAGGAACTAAGAAAGTAGTATGTATTGATACTCCTTCAACCCCTCATTTACTCGCTTTAGTACAAGAACTATTAAATAGAGGAATTGAAGTAGAAGTTAGAGATCACCATGATGTTTTAGCTCCTAAAAATCCTAGAGAACAAGAAATTGCAGACTCTGCTAAATCTATGAGATCTTTAGTAGGAGAAAAAGCTGTAATTAGTGATAGAGAAGCTAACCCTGCTTGTTCAAGCTTAATAGCTGTTGGAGAATTTGCTTCTGAAGGAGTTGTGATCATCGCAGATCCAGATCCAGATGGACTTTTGGGTACAATGAAAGGTCTAGGGATAGTATATGAAACTTTAGATAAAGACGCATCTATTTTAGATGGACCTAGAAGTGCACAAACTGCTGAAAACTTAAGCCAAGATGCATTTTTATTTGTTAGAGCAATGTCTACATTACCTCCATTTGACGCTAATAGACCTCAAATTAGTACTTCTGCTAAAGCAAGACTATTTAGTGATTTTGTTTCTACAATAAGTGGAAATGAAGAAGCTAGACAAAATTTAACTTCAAAGGTTGTGGAATATGAAGAACAAGTAAAGGTTGCTAATCAATTAGTAGAAACAGCAGAAGAAGTGACAAAAGGAGTTGTACTTGTTGATACAGTAGGTAAACCAAGATTTAATTTAACCACTCTATCCAATAAATTAGAAGCAAAACCTGGATGTATGGTGACAGTTACTAGAAAGGATAATGGTCCAATTGCTGCTAAACATGGAGGAATACAATATTCTTTAGCAGTAGCAAAAAATCATAAAGATCAATTAAACTTACAAGATTTATTACCAGAAGGATTTACTTCATCTCCAGAAGAAGGAATCATCTCTAATACTTCATTCCTACTTCATGTTAATGAAGAAACATGGAATAATGCTGTTCTGCCTGCATTAAAAGCTAAATTAAGCTAATTGAAATCTTAAAATAATTAATAGAAAGGGACTTTACTTTTAAAAGTAAAGTCCCTTTTTTATATTAAAATAACTTTAAACCAAAATATTTTTATTTTAAAATATTATTATAAGTATTTTGCTCGGGTGGCGAAATTGGCAGACGCGCTACGTTCAGGTCGTAGTGACTTAAAAAGTCGTGGAGGTTCAAGTCCTCTCCCGAGTACCAAAACATTGATTGTCTTTAAGCTCATAAAATACTGATAGTTTTAACCAATGTTAGAAACAAATATTAATTTTTCCTGTGCCTTTTAAATTATGATAGTGATATAATAGCTAGATTAAATATTTTTTATGTGGATATTAATAGCACTTTCAACAACTATTTTAACTGGTATAACAACTATTATTGATGATGTTTTAATTAATAAACTCTTTAAAAATACATTCGCTTTAATCTTCTTGGGAATGTTAATAGATATGTGTTTTTTAAGTTTAGTTTTTATTTTTGGTAAACCTACTATTCCCCCACTCCACTTCTTACCTTTTATTTTTCTGTCGGGACTTTTAGAAGTCATATATTTATATCCTTACTATAAAGCCCTAAAGATAGATGATAGTTCTAATGTATCTTCTTTATTTTCTTTAGGTAGAGTTTTTATACCTATTTTTGCTTTTATTATTATTGGAGAAAAAATAGCCATATCTCAGTATTTAGGATTTGCTTTAATAATAATTAGTGGATTCTTTTTAACTTTAAGAGATTTTAAAAGATTAAAACTAAATAAATCTTTTTTATATATGATGGGAGTTGCCATTATAGTGGCTTTAGATTCATCAATCTATAAATATTTGCTAAATGATCTATCGTGGAGTACCACTTATGTTTCAGTAATGATTGCCTCATTTTTTTGTTCACTATTTTTCTTACTTAATATTAAAACAAGGAAAGAAGTTTATACAAATCTGAAACAAGGTATGAAAGGTAATTTAAAGTATATAACTTTAGAGGAAACTTTTTATTTTTCTCAATCTGTTTTAGCTACATTTTTACTGTCACTCGTACCAGTAACAATTGCTAGAGGACTTACCGCTTTAACTCCATTTATTGTTTTATTTTTAGGTATTTTATTAAGAAAAATTTATCCTAAAATTTTTAAAGATTTAATTGAAATAGAAAATTTAAGAAGAAAATTATTTTTATTTGCGATCAGTTTTATTGGTGTTATTTTAATGGTGATTAATAATTAAAGAAATTTTAAGGAATAGTTAAAATAGATTTATGAATATTTTCTATATAATCTTTTAGATTTTTTCTTTTATACACACCAATATAAGAAGGATGATGGACTGGAATAATAAAATATTCAGATTTATAAAATTGATATTGATAAGTCTTAGGGAAATTTATATTTAAGTTAAAAATTTTGGCTAAACTTTTTGTTACTAAACTTCCTAAAGCTATGATTATTAATGGATTTAGTTCTTTAATACGATTTTTCAATTCTTTTTGATTTTGAAAAATTTCACCAATGGTAGGATATCTTATCTTATTATGTTCATTTAGAGGTCCATAATTAACTAGATTATCAAAATGATGTTCATAATTATTTAAATAGATAATAGCTTGATCTAAAATTTGTCTACTCAAAAACTTTTTATCAAATGCTTTTACTGAATCTTTTTGCATTGAAATACCAAGCCAAAGAATTTTTCTATTTATTTTCATTGTTAAAGTTAATAAACTTGTTAATTTCATCTCTTATTTTAGATATATTGTCATGGATAGGTATATTATCGGAGTTATCTATTTCTAAAACACTTTGATTAATACTAGATAAATATTTTGAAGCCTTTTCAAATAATTTAAGCTCAGTTTCTGGTTCAAAATCTTTCTCAAATCTTGTTATTTTATTTCTAAGTAATAATCTTTGTTTAATATTATTGGAATCACAATATACAATAATATTTAAATTAGGTTTTATTATATGAGAATTGATTTGTTGGATAAAACTTATATTTACATTATCTAATACTTGATAAACTAATGAAGACACAAAATATCTATCAGAAATAACTATTTTTCTGGCTTTTAGATTAGGCTCTATTACTGTTTTTATATGATGATATCTATCTGCAGCTATTAGACAAGCAAGAGATAATCCGTGAATTTCATTATGTAAGTTTCGAATTAGTTGACCAATTTCACTTTCAGTAGGTTCTTTAGTAATAATAAAATTAAGCCCATCTTTTTTTAGACTCTTACTTAGATGTTTAATTAAGGTAGATTTACCTGCTCCATTTGGTCTATCTAGTGAAATTAACATATGTTATTGTTTATTAAGCTGGTTCGTTAATTCAATATATTTCTCTATTAAATAATCTCTTTCGATATTATCTTCTTCCAATTTAAAATTAAAGTGATCTCTTCCAGTTTTTCGACTTAAACGAGAATCATGGATAATGTTCTTATTATAAGTTTTTTGAAAATATTGCTCATATAGTTTTCTGTATTTTCATATGGTCTATATCTAAACACACTAAACCTAATTTTAGCTTGCTTTTTATTATCAAGATCTTTAAGGCTTAAAGCTAACTGATATGTCATTTCCATATCAACTTCACTTTCCATTGGAAAACCATAAATAAGAAAAATCTTAAGATTTATTCCTGCTGTAATGATTTTATTAACTACTTCTTTTATTTTAGAAACATCTGACACTTTATGGATTTTTTTAAGGATATTTGGTGAACCAGACTCAACCCCTATAAATAGTTCATAACACCCAGATTTTTTTAATTTGATTATATCCTTTAATTCTATATTTTTAAATGTATTTATATGTGCCATTGCTCTCCATTCTAATAATTTAAAATTATTAAATAATGAAGCTGCTTCTAATATGGTACATTTATTTGTTCAAAATAGATCATCAAGTACCCATAATATATGATAAATTACTTGTTTCATCCAACAATTGATGAATTTCTTGTTGTATATTATTTAATGACCTTCTACGAGATTTCACATTAATATTTCTAGTAATAGCTGATCCACAAAATGCACAATTATAAATACATCCTCTCGTAGCAACTATACAAGCTTCTAAAAGATTATTATGTAATCCAACTCCATTGTTTAATAAAATGGTTCTATCTATGCTAGCAGTATCTATGTTTTGGTTATAAAACTCTGAAGATGAATCTATAATAAATAATCTATTATTTTTAATATGTCGATTAGGTATTAAACGTGTATTTTTATTAAGCAGATCTGATATAATCAATTCTCCATCTCCTAAAACAACATCAATACTATTTGAAACATTTAAGTTTAGAATTTCAGTTTCAATTCCTTTTAGACCTGCTCCCCCAATAATAAATTTAATAGAGGAAGCAAAATTTTCAATAATTGAAATAACTTCATTTTTATTCACTGTGAATATATTTAGAGCTACCATTTGTAGTGGTGACTTTTGGATATATTCAATTGTTTTTTATCACTCATACCCAGGTTACTAGCATCTAGTAAGTCTACTTCAAAACCATGGTTTTTTGCACTAGTAGCTACTTGTGCTAAACCTAAAGGAGGTACATAATCTTCACTGATAAATTAAAATCCTTATCTGATAATGGACTATTTATGAATAATATCTTATCCATTTTAAAATTTATATCTACATTAATATTAAAATAATATGTTATTATTGCAAGATGTTTTAAGAGAACTACAAAAAATAAAAAATACTGCAATTTTACTACAAATGATTAAAGTATCTGAGGAGATGGGAGAATTATCAAATGAAATTCTACACCATTACAAACATCAAAGAAAAAGTAAAATTCAAAATAGTAGTCTTTCTAATGAACTAGCAGATGTTATTTTTTCTGTTTTATTACTTGGAATCTTACTAGAAATAGATATTGATTTATCTTTAACTAGTAAGTTGAACATTTTAAAAGAAAGATATCAAACAAATTAAATATGAGTTAAAAATATAGATTAACTAAATTAATGTATTAATTTACAAGAAATAAATAAAAAAAAGATAAATTTTCTATTAAAAATGAATTCAAAAAATTTTATAGATTCAATAGAAAATCTAGGTAGAAAATTATTTTTATTTGCGATCAGTTTTGTTGGTGTTATTTTAATGGTAATCAATAACTAAATATTTCTCGGGGTGTAGCGCAGTTGGCTAGCGCGTACGCATGGGGTGCGTGAGGTCGAGGGTTCAAGTCCCTCCACTCCGACCAAATATTTTTTTTTTTTTAAAACTTATGAAACTATTTTTCAAAAAAAGGCCTTTAAATTGGATAACCATATTTTGGTATTTTTCCAATGTTTTGATTTTCTTATATGCAATGGCATTGATGTATTCTAATTTGACTATTAATGGAACAGATTTTGGCATATTTTTTAGGTATATTAGAGCCATTCCAGGAATATTAGTATTATTAATTAGTACGATAGCTGAAATTTTTCTGCAACAATTTGAGAGAAATAAGAAAAACACTTTAAATGATATAATTAAAAGTATTACTGATATTCCCAAAGATGCAGCTAGCCAAGGACTCTTAATCTTTTACCTTAAATTTTTATGGCGAACGGTGATTGTTGGTCTTTTAAGAGCTACTGTGCTACTTATAGTATCTTTTATTTTAATTATAATTTTATTCGGTATCTACCAGATCTTGATGGGTATAATTCA
This sequence comes from Patescibacteria group bacterium, assembly GCA_963169655.1. Taxonomy (GTDB): domain Bacteria; phylum Patescibacteriota; class Gracilibacteria; order UBA1369; family UBA1369; genus KLAP129. The sequence continues at coordinate 153,560 of CAUJCM010000004.1, forward strand.
ATTAATTATGAATATATTCTGATGAGATTAACATTTCTCACTACTTTTTAAATATGTATAAATTGTTTTAAAAATAAAAAATTACTAACTAATATAAAATATTGGTTTTATTTTTTGATACAGCCAAATATGTTTTTGACAAATTGTTGTTTTAATTTAATATATCGTCACTAGTCAATTTGAATTTAATAAAAAATTTATGAATGATAAACAATTACACTTACCACAAAATGATTTTAGAGGCTTAACTAGCGATGAAAATATATGTACTGATGACTTATCAAATAAAGAAAATATAATCCATGATTCAGTTTCAAATAAACAACTACTACTTCCAATTGATGAGTTTAGTGATTTACGTTTTGAAAAATCAGTTCCTCAAGTTGAATTAAACTTAAGAGAATTAGAAGAAAATACAAATGAAATGTTTAATTATCTTAATTCTAGAGAGATAGAGGAATTAGAGAAAATATATTTGCAAAGTGCGAAATATCTTGAAGAAATTCTTAAGACTAATGATGATAGTGAAATTCAAAAGATTTTAAACTCAATACCAAATGACCTGCATATCAATATTGCTTTATCATTGATAAATCAAGGTAAAACCGAACTTTTACTAAATCACTTTAGCTATTTCTGTGGTATACCTGAAAAATATCATCTAAGCCTCTTATTTGAAATTATGTATTTAGGACCTAATCAGGCTTCTATTTTGATAAAGTATTTTTCTAAATTAAGTGGGATTCCGGCTAATCTTCATTTATTTATCGTTAATAAATTTGTAGATGAAGGATATGGTTTTCAAGTTGCTTCTAATTTTGATGCTTTCTATGGGATTCCAAAAGAGGTTCACTGGGATATTATTAAAGAAATCTGCGAAATGAATGGAGGTTGGATAATATTACAAAATATCACTAAATTTTATTTAACTCCTGATCATTATTTTGAATTTATTCAATCTGTTATTAATAGAGGTGAAAGTTTTGCTGCATTAGAAGGAATTGCAAAGCTATATCAAAATGACCCTGAAAATCAACTTAAATTAGCAGAGAAGTTAATCAAGGCTGGTTATGGGCAGTGGTTTGCAATCTATTTTGGAATTACTCTTGCTAAAACTTTACCCAAAAAAGATCATCTTGCTGTTGCTGACATGTTAATACAAAATGGAGAGGCTAAAATTTTAAGAAATTATATAGACAGCTTTAATGGCATTCCTCAACCTATTAAAAAATTATTTTTACTTTTAGGAGAATTTAATGACTATATGGAGGAAAAAAAGAAATTATAATAAATGGTTATTTTTATTATAAAAAATGTTAAATTAAGATAGCAGAATTTAAACTGCTATTTTTAATTAATATTTTGACTATAAAGAGGGATGACTTTTATTAGAGAAAATTATGATCTTCAAACTTTAAACACTTTAGCAATTAAAGCTAATTCTCGCTACTTCTCACAAATTAATAATATCAATGAATTAATAGAGATTATTAAATTTGCAAAAAATAATGATTTACAGATTTTAATTTTAGGAGGAGGTAGTAATTTAATTTTTAGTAAAGATTGGGAGGGTATTACTCTATTAAATTCAATTAAAGGTATTGAAGTCATTAATGAGAATGAAAAGGAAGTTGAATTAAAAGTTGGATCAGGAGAAAATTGGCATAATTTTGTTTTATATACATTAGATAATAATTTTTTTGGATTAGAGAATTTAGCTTTAATACCGGGTACGGTTGGTGCTGGACCTGTTCAAAATATTGGAGCTTATGGTTGTGAAATTAAAGATTTTATTATAAAAGTTGAGGTTTTAGACTTGGAAGATAAACAAATAAAAACTTTCGATAATAAAGATTGTAATTTTTCTTATCGTAAAAGTATTTTTCAAAACTATGGTAAATATTTTATTACTCAAGTTTATTTTAAATTATCTAAATTAGAGAATAATGTTTTAAGTTATCCTGCATTAATTACTTACTTCCAAAATATAAATATGGACTTAAGTATAGTTACTCCGAAAGATATTTGCGAAGCAGTAATTGAAATTAGAAGTTTAAAATTACCTGATTATAAAAATATTCCTAATGTAGGAAGTTTTTTTAAAAACCCGATTATTAGTAATGAACATTTTCTAAAATTAAAAGATTTTTTTCCAAATTTGGTAGCTTTTAAAAATGAAAATAATTGGAAAATCGCTGCTGGTTGGTTGATAGATCAATGTGGATTTAAAGGTTTTAAAGATAATGGAATTTCTACTTATGATAAAAATGCTTTAGTAATAATTAATATTGAAAGTAAAACAGGGAAAGAAATTTTAAATTTTGCAAAAATTATTCAAGATAAAGTAAAAGAAATTTTTGATATTAATTTAGAAATTGAACCAAGAATTATTTAAAATAAAAGAGGACAATTAGTCCCCTTTTATATTTTAATTAAAGATTCATTTTTTTATGCTTTTGATTTTGAAGTAGATGAAACTATATCAACTTCACAAGCACCACCTGCACAAGCTAATTCTTTTTTCTGTTCTGTTTCGTCTTGTAATTCATACATCACTAGTTTTGCATAATTAATTTCTGGGATTTTAGCTACCATTTCCTCATATGTTGCTTGATCAATTTCTTCATATGGAGCAAGTCGATAGACGTGGTCAAATCTTGGTAGGAAGGAAAGACCTCCAATAATATCCCAATTTTTTTGCACCCAATTGAGTACAGGAATCCATTCATCTTCACCAATAGAAATTGTTGCAGAAGGATTATGTTCTGTATAATTTAATTTTACATTCTTCCAATATTCTAATTGGTCCAAAGCCGTAATATCATTTTTAAATATATTTCCTGGTGCTGCTACAGGAAATGAAAGCACATAGGTGTTGGCATTGTCTTCTGTTTGCCCAACTTCTGGCTGACAAGGAAAGCCTTGTTCTTTTAACATTTTAAAAAGTGAGTCGGTTGCAGAAATTCTAACTCTTCTAATATAATATTTGGAATGCCTTGGATGAATTCCTGAAGAAGTATTAAAGGTTTGTGAAACAGTACCAGATGGTTTTACAGACGTAATAGCTGTAGCAGGATTGATTCCAAACCTTTTTGAATATTCTTCATTAACTTTAATTGTTTCTTCTCTTAAAGATTTTAAAGTTTCAGGCTTTCTAGCTTCTTCACAATCCCATTGTCCTGTGACAGATACTCCAAGCAACCTTTCTTCTTGGCAATTGTCTGACCATTCCTTAGAAATATATGAAAAATTAGTTAAAGATGCTTGATAAGTTCCTAGGATAGTAGCAAGTCTTATTTTTTCTAATAATTTTTCTTTTGTATCACCATCACGAGCAATTACTTCTGTTAAGTTACAAAATTGTTTAGATTGTAAAATAATTTCTCCACATGGATTGGAACCAATAGAACCAGTTACTTTTCCATCTTTTAATATCCCTTTTTTCTTGAAATAAGCTTTTCTTCTTTCTGGCAATGTTTTATTTAAAGATCCTCTATTAAAAATCCCTCTTTCTCCTGAGCCACTTTTCATTAAAGCCATCCACTCCTCCATTAATTCTGTATTTGAAGGTGTGCTTTCATATACAGCAGAATTATTAGAAATTGATCTATGTGGGTCAGTAATATAAAATTGGCCTTTTTTAGCATCTCTTAATTCAATATCGTCTAAATCTGAAAGTGAAATCATAGCAGTTCTTCTTACCCCTCCAGACACAACACATTCCCCAATTTTACAAATAATATCATGTGCATCAATACTTCTAAGTCTTTTTCCTCTTCTTTTAATAATTGTAGCCCTTGCAAAATTTAACAAATCCTTTAAAGGATCTGGACCAGAAGCTTTTCCTCCCATTGTCTCTAATCTTGATCCAGCTGGCCTAATTAAAGAATAATCAAATTTAATATCTTTTCCTGCATACCATGTTTTGAGTCCCATAGTTAAAGCGTCACACCAACCTTCCTTAGAGTCAGTTACAATATGCGTAGGAATTTCACCTGATATTCTATGTTGTTTAGCAATTTGAGGTAATTGTTCAATATTTTGGCTTTCAACAGAAAATCCAACGCCACAACCTTGCATTGATAAATACATAATTTCAGCAAAGTCTTCAATTTTAGATGGGGCGATGAAAGAACAATTATAAGCACAAGTATTACATCTTTTTGCTGGTCCTCCTGCGAATTGCATTAAACGCATTGAAGGCATAATTTCTTGTCTTAAAATTGCCTCTCTAATATCTGAGTATTCTTGAGTTGTTAATTTATCCCCAAGATTTTCTTTCATAAAATCTATATAGCGATCAACAGTTTCTATCCAAGTTTCCCTTCTCCCTTCTGATTTAATCCATCTAGCATATGTACGGAGATAAACAAACTCTCCAAGCGGATTGTCTTTAAAATATTTCTTACTTTCTAATGCTAGAAGTTGTAAATGTTCTGGTACTGGTTTTGATTCTTCTCTTTTCTTTGTTCTTTCTGATCTATAAATAATATAAGCTTTTGCAGTAGCTGGAAAATGTTGATTCATTAATTCAATTTCAACAAAATCTTGTACTATTTCAACTGTAGGCACAAAAGAAGGATTTTTTCTATGCTCTCTTAATAATTGAACTTCTACTGAAACAGCAATTAATTCGGGACTTCCTTTCTTATATTCATCTGTAGCATTCATGGCCTTTTCTACAGCATTGATAATTTTATTAATATCAAATGGTACTTCACTACCATCTCTTTTTAATATAGTTTTTAGCGAAGTACGAGTCGCCATGGTGCTTACATTCATATGTAAAAGAGGGTTAAATAAATAAAAAGGTAAAAACACTACTTATTGAGGGTCTAGGGAGAACTAAACACAATATATTGTGCTTTGATGATATATTATCATCTGAAAAATATTTTGCAAACTTGATAAAATTACAAAGTTATGGAAGTAAATTGCTGGATGCTTACAAACTTTATTAAGCTTTTTTTATAAAAATTTAAAGCTGGAATAACATCGAAAACTTTTCTTGTAAATTTGAAAATATTTCCTAAATTTTTATATAAAAAAAGAAGACATAAATTTGATATGTCTTCTTTTATAAATTAATACATATTTTTAATTAACACTAAGGTTCTACCTGTTCAGCTTGTTCTTCAGTATTTTGTTCAGTTTGTTTTTCAGTATTATTTTTTTCAGCAGGATTGTATGATTCTAAACCGTCAATATTAGTAGTTATACTCTCAAGCATTTGTAACATTATATTCTCTTGAGCTTTTGGTCCTACTATTTGATAAATCCGTGAAGACTTTCCAATATTAGCTTCTAAAGAAATTAAATTATCAGAAATTTCTTTTTTTACATAAGCAATTTTAGAACTATTGGAGTTAGTTGAGAAATTACTTCCTAAAGGAAGCAAATTCAAAGAAACTAATGGAGGGTTAGAAGATAGATCATCTGGTCCAAATGTATAAGATCTTATTACTCCAGCATCAGAATTACTGACATTAGAATAGAACCATAGTTTTGGATATTGAATCGCAAAATTATAGTTTTTACTCACAAAAAGTGCTTGCCCCTCATTTAGATTGATATTGTGCTCATCGTTTGTCTTATTGCTTGAGGAGCTGAGAATATTTTGTTTTTGCCAATTTTTAAAACTAAATAAAACAAAAGCAGCTCTTCCTCGAGTTAGAGGTTGATCTGGATAAACGCGATTTGAAAAATCTGGATCAATTAAATTATTCTGTTTAGCAAAGTTAATATATTTTGTATACCAAGTATTTGGTTCCACATCTTGGTAAGCAATTTGCATCATATTAACTTTGCCTAGATCTACTTTTTGAGCTATTAATAGCATTTTTAAAAATTCCACAAGATTAACCTCAGCAGCAGGTTTAAATGAACCATCTGGATAACCATTAATAATTTCAAGATAATAAGCTTGATTCAAATATTTACTATACCAGGTGTTTTCTTCTATATCATTAAATTTTGCAGGAGTAATACCTGGAGTAAAGTCTATATTTGCAATCTCAAAAATTAATTTTAATGCTTCTACACGATTTAAAGCTTTGTCTGGTTTGAAAGTTCCATCTTGATAACCTTCAAAAACACCATCTTCAACTAATTTATTAATTTCATTGATATAAGGATGATTTGAAGATAAATCTTTAAAAATTTTATTTGTGTTGACGATATTTGTATTCACTATTTGTTCACTTTTTTGATTTTCATCTTGTATACCAATTAATAAATTATAATTTTTTGAGTTACTTTGGCCATTTATTTGAGTATATTTCTGAGAATTATTATTTATTTCATCTCCAAAAATTACAGGTAAATCTTCGGCATATACGTTAATAAATGAAAATGAGAAAATAAAAATTATTAAAATAGAAATCTTTTTCATATTATTTTTTGTTTTTTATAAAATAATCTAAAGAAAATTTTTGAGGATCATTAAGTCCAAAATTTAATAATTGTAAAAATAACAAAATTGTATACCAAGTGTTTGTGTTAAAACCATTTTTAAAATGGATTGTGAACAATCCTACTAACATAATAATAGCAAGTGGTATAATTGAAAATCGAAGTAATAGACCAAAAATTAAAAATGTTCCACAAATTAATTCTGAAAGAATTACCAACCATCCTTGAAACTCAGCTAATGGAAAGTTCATAGCTTGTAAACTGCTAATAAAACTGTTTGGATCTTGAATCTTTTGAATACCAGAAATCAAAAAAATTATTCCAATAGCAATTCTTAAAATTAATTGGATCACTAAATTAGTTCTTTTCATAATTTATTTTTATTTATTTTCTAAAGTTGATTTAAGCATTTTTGCAAGCTTTTTGCAAGAGCCCTATGTAAATCTGGCTTGGTAAAGTCTAAACCAGTTTTTTTTAATTGATTCAATGGAAAGTCATTTCCACCACTTTTTAAGAAGTTTAAATATTTTTCGGCAGTGTTTTTTGAAGTTTTTGTATTAGAAATTTGCTCAGCAAAATAATAAGCAGCTGCTATTCCTGTAGCATATTGATAGACATAAAAATTATAATAAAAATGTGGTATTCTTGCCCATTCATATTGTATCCAATCATCTTTTTCAATTGTTGGCCCATAATATAAATCATTTAATTTTTGATATTCTTGATTAAAAAATTGAACTGTAAGAGGTTCCCCTTTATCTACCGATTGGTGAATTAGGAGCTCAAATTCAGCAAACATAGTTTGTCTGAAATAAGTTGCTCTAATGGCGTCTATTTCATAAGCTAAAATATTTTGTTTTAACTGATTATTATTTTGATATTTTTTTAATAAGTAATTTGTTAAAAGTCGCTCATTTACTGTCGATGCAATTTCTGCAGCAAATAGAGAATAATCAGCTAAAGCATAAGGTTGATTATGTCTTGCTAAATATGAGTGCATGGAATGACCTCCCTCATGAATTAATGTATAAACATCATTTAAAGTACCGGTAAAATTCATCAAGATATAAGGATCTGAATCATAACATCCACCAGAATAAGCACCTCCTCTTTTACCCTTATTTTCATAACGATCCACCCAACCTTCTTTAAACCCCTTTTCCATAACTTTGCAATAATCAGCACCCAGAGGTTTAACTGCTTCAAGACATAATTCTACTGCTTGGTCATAAGTAAATTTGAATGGTTTGGTGTCAGTTAAATTTACTCGAAGGTCATACATAGTTAATTTCTTTAACTTTAATTTTTTAGCTCGATATTGAAAGTATTTATAAAGAATTGGTAGAGATTTATGTGCTTCTTCGATTAGTGTTGTGTAAACTTTTTTATCAATTAAATTACGAGATAGTGAAGATTCTAATGATGAATTAAAGTTTTTGGCTTGAGTAAAAAAATTATGCTGTTTTATTTCTAAATTTAAAGTTTGAGCAAAAGTATTAATGTGGGATTTATAGGATTTATATAAATTTTCAAAAGCTTCTTTACGTACTTTTCTATCTTTATTTTCTAAAAATGTCTGATAATTTCCATTGGTTAATTGAACTTCTTTACCATCTATATTTACGAAATTAAATGTTAGATCTACATTATCTAGAGCAGAAAAAATATCATCGGGACCAGAAGTTAATTTTCCAACTTGTGAAAGCAAAGCTTCTTCTTTTTCAGATAAAATGTGTTTTTTAAGTTTTAATATTGAATTTAGCTCTTTATGATATTCATTAAAACTTTTATCTTTAATAATTTCTTTTAATTTTGAATCTGAAAGTGACGCTAATTCAGGTAAGTAGAAAGCGATAGTTTTTGGAAGTAATGTATATAAATCTTGAGCTTTTTGAGTTAAAATTTGATATTCTTGGCTTGCTAAATCTACGGACAAACTGTGACTAGCAAATACATATAATTTTTCAATATTTCTTGTTAGGGAATAAGTATCTTGAAAGAATTTTAAGAGTTGTGATTTTATTTTTAGTTTACCTTTATAATTTTTTAATTTAGGAATACTTTTTTGAACAAAGTTAAAATCTTTTTGCCAATCCTTAGTATTTTGATACATTTTCTCTATTTTCCACTTTGCTTCTTGAGGTACTGATTTACGATCTTGATAATAAAATTTTTCTTGATTTTTTTTTGTATTTTTAGCCATATTTGGTTCTAATTTTAAAGAAGTATTTTGACAGAAAAGTTTTCATCAGTATTATTAAACAAGTTTTTGAAAAAATAAAATGGGAAAAAATTTAGTAATCGTAGAGTCTCCAGCCAAAGCTAAAACCATTTCTAAATACCTTGGAAAGGATTTTAGAGTGGAGGCTTCAATTGGACATATTCGAGATTTACCTGGTAAAGCTGAAGAGGTACCAGAAAAATATAAAAAAGAAAAATGGGCTAGACTAGGGGTTGACACTGAAAACGGATTTAAACCATTGTATATAGTTCCTCCAACAAAAAAGAAACAAGTCAAAAAACTTCAAGACGCTTTAAAAGGTGCAAGTAATTTATATCTAGCAACTGATGAGGATAGAGAAGGAGAAAGTATTTCTTGGCATTTATTAGAAATTCTAAAACCGAAAGTACCAGTTAAAAGACTTGTCTTTCATGAAATTACAAAAGAAGCTATTTCAAAGTCTTTAGAAAATCCAAGAGATGTAGATATTGATTTAGTACATGCTCAAGAAACTAGAAGAATTTTGGACAGATTATATGGTTATGAAGTTTCTCCAGTTTTATGGAGGAAAATTGCTCCTAAACTTTCAGCAGGTAGAGTTCAATCTGTAGCGATTAAAATGGTAGTAGAGCGAGAAAAATTAAGAGAATCTTTTATTCCAGCTAATTTTTTTGATTTAAATGCTATTTTTGAAACTCCTAGAAAGGAAAAATTTTCTGCTGAATTAAAATCAGTTAATGGAAAAAAGGTTGTAACTGGAAAAGACTTTGATCCTGAAACTGGAAAGTTAAAAGATAAAAATAAAGTTCATTTGAGTGAAGAAGATGCAAATGAATTAGTAAAATCAATTGAAAATAATAATTTTAAGATTGTATCTATAAGCCAAAAGCCTTTTACAAGAAACCCTGAGGCTCCTTTTACAACCTCTACAATGCAACAAGAGGCGGCAAGAAAACTTAGATATTCTGCTAAGAGAACAATGCAAGTGGCTCAAAAATTATATGAAAATGGATATATTACATATATGAGAACTGACTCTACTAATTTGGCGGAATCAGCAATTAAGGAAGTTAGAAATCAAGCTACTAAACTGTATGGATCTGAATTTGTAGCAGAGAAAGTTAAAACTTATAGTTCTAAAACTAAAAATGCTCAAGAAGCTCATGAAGCAATTCGTCCTGCAGGAAATAAATTTAAATTACCTGAAGAATTAAAAGGACAATTAACACAAGAAGAATTAGATTTGTATGAATTAATTTGGAAAAGAACAATAGCATCTCAAATGAAAGAAGCTAAAATGCTCTCAACAATTGTAGAAATTGCTGATGGAAAAAATGTTTTTGGAGCTACCGGAAAACAAATTACTTTTGCTGGATTTTTAAAAGCTTATGTAGAAGGTGCAGATGATCCTGAAGAAGAGCTAGAAAACCAAGAGAAAATTCTTCCTGAAATTAATGAAAATGAGAATATGAAAGTTGATAAGATGAACATAAAATCACATCAAACAAAGCCAATAGCAAGATTTACTGAAGCATCCTTAATCAAGGAATTAGAAAATAAAGGTATTGGAAGACCCTCAACTTATGCCTCTATTATGGATACAATTGTTAGAAGAGAATATGTTTTTAAACAAGGTGCTGCTTTAATACCAACATTTACTGCTTTTGCAGTTGTTAAACTGATGGAAAAACATTTTACTCATTTAATTGACTATACTTTTACTGCTGAAATGGAAGAAGATTTAGATAAAATTGCAGAAGGTGAAAAAAAATCTACTCCTTATCTTGATAAATTTTATTTTGGAAATAAGACACAGGAAGGATTGAGTAAATTAATTACACAAAATATTGATGCTAGAGAAGTATGTACTATTGATATGGCACCTCAAGGAAAAAAATTAAACGCACAAGTACGTATTGGTCGATTTGGACCTTATCTGGAAAGTGGAGATGAAAAATCACCATTACCAGATAATATTGCTCCTGCTGATTTGACTGAAGATATGGTAGTAGAATTGCTTAAAGCTAAGCCTTCAAGTGGAGAGAAGTTGGGTGTAGATAAGATAACTAATTTGGAAATTTTCAAAAAAGTTGGTAGGTATGGACCATATTTACAAATTGGTGAAAAAGGAGATAAAGGATTTAAGATGAAATCAATTCCTAAAATGATAAATCCTGAAGAGATAACTTTGAAACAAGCTCAGGAGATTATTAGCTGGCCAAAAAATCTAGGTAAAACAAAAGATAGTGAAGAGGTTATATTTGACTATGGACCTTATGGACCTTATTTAAAAATTAATGGTAGAAACAAAGCCATTCCTGCTGGGTATGATATTATGAATTTTACATTAAAAGATGCTGAAAAAGCTATGCAAGAGTCTCCACAAATAAAAGGTAAAGTAGGAAATGAAAATAAAATGAGTGGAGCTTTAAAAGATTTTGGCAATGGTATTGTGGCAAAAAGTGGGAGGTATGGAAATTATCTTACTGATGGAAAGCTAAATGTTTCAATTCCAAAAGATAAAGATTTAAATTCTTTATCTGCTGAAGAAGCTAAAAATTTAATTGATAGCAAAAGAAAAAAATAGTTTAAGAGACTTTACTAGGTGGTCTTAAAAGATAAACTCCTCTAGGTGAATTAAAATCAACCTTTGATTCAAGTGGAACTTTCTTGGAAGAATTATTATTTACTGAATACTCAGCATTTGTCATTATTCCAATATGTCTGTGACCAGGTTTTGCAATACCATCAACAACTCTTGCTGGTGTTCTTCCCCATAAAACTACATCTCCAGATTGTGCAGGTTGATTGTGTTTAGTCCATCCTCTTCTTAATAGTTCTTGTTCTACACCATCAACATTTAAGATGGTTTTATCAATTAAACCAGCTTCTTTTAAAATAAAAGATGCAACCTGCGCGCAAGCTAAATTTCCTCCCCCTACTTCTGGTCCTCTAAAATTAGTACTACCTATAAAAGATCTAGCAATATTTACCAACCTATTATTTGAAGAGGGAGTGTTTTCTCTCGTACTGATTGGTAAATCTTCTGGTGGAAGACTTGGTTTTTGTTGAATCGGATTAGCTAATTTTCTATCTTCATTATTATTGAAATTTTTAGTTATCTTTTGTGTTAAATCATCAAAAAAAACTCCAAAACCTTTTAATAAATCTTCTATTTTACTAAATATTAAATCAAAGTTTATCTTTCCATCTTTAAAGGCATCTTGATTTTGCGGATCTCTAATAATTTCTGGTAATTTTTGATCATAAAATTCTGGGGTTGTAATTAACACCCGTCCCCTGCTCTTTGCTATTTCTTGAGTTCTCTCAGTAATTTGAATTTTTTTTTGATTTTCTGTTAAATAAATTTGTTCATTAAAATTATGTTTATGTGTTTGTTGTCCTTGCCTAAGATCAATCAAAGCTAATGACGATTGTGTTTCTTTTAAATGTATTGTAAAACCATCTCTTAAATAAACCTTTTTATTATCTGAGGTTGTATAGCATGGCTTTCCATCTATAAAATTTCTTTTAGCGTTTTTAAATAATAAATTTCCTTCAGTGTCAAAAATATCAACTATTAAAATATTTGCTGGAAATAAATCACTTAAATCTATTTGAGTTTGCGCAAAATCATTTCCTTGAAAATCACATTCAAATATTAATTTATCTTTAGATGGCTTTAATTTTAAAAAGCTACTAGCCAAAATTATATGTCTTTCTAATGGTGATTTTTTTAAAGTATTTAAATCAAGACCTGCAGACCTTAATAAATCTAATCTACTATCTTTTTCCCATTGTCTTAATTTCTCAAGGATTTCAGTTTTTCTCTCAATACTAACTTGATTTAATCCACTTAAAAAATCAAAATTATCTCTTTCTGTATCTATTTTCTCTGTGTGTACACTTAAATTAACCTCATGCTGATTATTTGCTTCCATGGAAGAATAATTTTCTTCTGGTAAATTACTGCTTTGTTCGTTATTATTGAGCATCGATTTAAGTTAATCCTTTTATTATAGCACGAAAATAATTAATTTTGAATTTATGCTTAGTATAAAAAATCTTTCTGTTTCAATTAATGATGAAAAAATTTTAGAAAATTTTAATCTGGAGATTAAAAAAGGTGAAACTCATATAATTATGGGGCCTAATGGGTCTGGGAAAAGTACTTTATGTTATGCAATTATGGGGCATCCTAAATATAAAATTACTTCTGGTAAAATAGAGTTTAATGGACAAAATATTTTGGAAATGCCAACAGATGAGAGAGCGAGAGCTGGTTTGTTTTTGGCTTTCCAATATCCAAAAGAGGTACCTGGAATAACTTTTGGTAATTTTTTAAGACAATCTTCTAATGTGAAACTTAAAGAATCTGGAGAAAAGGTTTTGAGTCCAATGGAGTATTTTAAGATTGCAAAAGAATTGATTGAAAAAGTAGATTTAGATAAGAGCATGATAGGTAGAGGAGTGAATGAAGGTTTTTCTGGTGGAGAGAAAAAAAGAGCAGAAATTGTGCAGATGGCAGCACTTAAACCAAAACTCTCTTTGATAGATGAAATAGATTCGGGTCTAGATATTGATAGTTTAAAAAAAGTAGCTCAATCAATTGAAGAAATTAAATCTGAAACTGGAATGAGTACAATTTTAATTACTCACTATCAAAGACTTTTAAATTATATGAATTTTGATTTTATTCATATTATGAAAAATGGGAAAATAGTGAAAACTGGTGGAAAAGAATTAGTTGAAGATTTAGAGAAAAATGGTTATCAAAATTTTTAATGACTAATAAAAAACAAAAAATTAGTAATCAAGAATTAGCTGATCAAATTGATGATTATAAATTTGGCTTTAAAACTAATCATCAAGCTAAATTTGATACTGGCGTGGGACTTAATGAAGAAGTGATTAGGAAAATTTCAGCCCATAAAAATGAACCTGAATGGATGTTAAATAACCGTTTAAAAGCATTAAGGATTTTTAATGAAAAACCACTACCAAATTGGGGTGGAAATTTAAAAGAAATTGAATTTGAAAAAATTCATTATTATATGCAACCAGCTGATAAACAGAATAAAGATTGGGAAGAAGTACCCAAAGAAATTAAAAATACATTTGATAAATTAGGAATTCCTCAAGCTGAGAGAAAATATTTAGCTGGAGTTGGTGCTCAATTTGAATCTGAAATGGTATATCATAATTTGCAAGAAACTTTGGCCAAAAAAGGAGTTCTTTTTGAAGGAACTGATGCTGCTTTACAAAAATATCCAGAATTTTTTAAAGAATATTTTGGTAAAGTTATTCCAGCGAGAGATAATAAATTTGCTGCATTAAATACAGCTGTTTGGAGTGGAGGGAGTTTTATTTATGTGCCAAAAGGAGTATATATTGAATTACCTCTTCAAGCATATTTTAGAATTAATGCAGAATTCATGGGTCAGTTTGAGAGGACTTTAATTATTGCTGATGAAGGTAGTTCAGTTCATTATGTGGAAGGCTGTACTGCTCCAACTTATTCATCTCAAAGTTTACATTCTGCTGTTGTGGAAGTTATTTGTAAAAAAGGCGCTAAAGTTCAGTATACAACAATACAAAATTGGTCTAATAATGTTTATAATCTTGTCACAAAAAGAGCTAGATGTGATGAAAATGCAACTATGTTTTGGTTAGATTGTAATTTGGGATCCAGACTTACCATGAAATATCCTTCTGTTTATTTGATGGGAAGAGGTTCAAAAGCAGAGATTTTAAGTGTGGCTTTTGCTGGAAAAGGTCAACATCAAGATGCTGGAGCCAAGGTTATTCATGCAGCTCCTGATACTTCTTCTACTATAACAGCAAAATCATTGAGTAAAGATGGTGGTAGGTCTACATATAGAGGATTGCAACAAGTTTTACCAGGTGCTACCGGAGTGAAATCCAGAGTGGTTTGTGATGCACTGCTTTTAGATGACCATTCGAGATCGGATACTTATCCGACAATGGATGTGCAAGAAAATGATGCTTCAATGGCCCATGAAGCAACTGTCACAAAAATATCTGAAGATCAATTATTTTATTTACAATCAAGAGGCTTTAGTGAAGCAGAAGCTGGTGCATTGATAGTTAATGGTTTTATTGATCCAATTGTTAAAATTTTACCAATGGAATATGCACTTGAAATGAATAAGTTGATAGAAATGGAAATGTCTAGATCCGTAGGTTAATTATTTTTATATGTCAAAATTAGAAAATACAATTAGCAATAAAGTGAAGTGGATCAATCAATTCCAAGATATTATGATGGACATAAATGGAGAGCAAACAGAAAAATTAATAGTAGTCATTGATGGAAGTGGAAGATTGAAATTTGATTTTAATTTAAATGAGGCTAATGCAAATTTAGAATTATTGATTATTTTTCTTGGAAGAGAAAATCAAAATGTAAATTTACTAACTGAGGCACATCATAATGTGGCTAATACAAGAGCGAATGTATTGATTAAAACTTTGCTTTTTAATCAAAGTAAATTTGATGTAAAAGGTAATTTAATTGTGCCAGAAATTGCACAAGGAACTGATACCTATTTAAGATGTGACGCACTTTTGATGTCTAAAGAAAGTTCAGTAAGATTTATCCCTGCTTTGGAGGTGATTGCCAATGAAGTAAAGGCTGGACATAGCGCATCGTCTGGCCAATTAGATGAAGAAAAAATTTTTTACCTAGCAAGTAGAGGTTTTAAATATCAAGAAGCTGTAGAAATGTTAATTCAAGCTTTTATCGCTGAATCAAAAAATTTTTTTACTGGTATTGATGCTGATGAAAGAGATCAAATTGAAATAAATCTAATTAAATTAATTAAATAAATATGGAAAAGGTAGAAATAGCCAAAGTTGGGGATTTGAAAGATGGTGAAAAAAAAAGATATATGGTGGAAGGCACCGCAATTATGCTTGCTTTTGTAAATGGCAGATATTATGCAGTTATCGATAAGTGTACGCATCAGGGTTCAAAACTATCAAGTGGCGAACTAGAAAATTATGTAATAGAATGCCCATGGCATGGTTCACAATTTGATATTAGAACTGGAGAAGCAATTTCATTGCCGGCTGTGATTGCTTTAAAAACTTATAAAGTTGAAGTAATAGATCAAAAAATTTTTATTATTTTAAAAAATTAAAATGAAACAATATATTGAAAATTTTACTAAAGATTTACAAAAGGCCTTAAATAGTGAATTAAATTTCACTGTTTCAAATAATGAAAAACAGTTTAAAAATATTTTACTTTGTGGTCTAGGCGGGTCTGGTATTGGAGCTTCTATTTTAAAAGAAGTTTTATTCAATTCTGTTAAAATACCAATTTTAGTAAATAAAGACTATCAAATTCCTGCTTTTGTAGATGAAGATACTTTAGTGATTATAAATTCTTATTCAGGTAATACTGAGGAAGCACTTAATATGTGTGAAGACGCAGAAAAAAGAAATTCAACAATTATTTGTATTGCTTCTGGTGGAAAGTTAATTGAAATAGCTCAAAATAAAGGATTTAACTATCATCAAGTTGAAGGGGGGCTTCCTCCTCGTGCTGCTTTTGGGCTGGTTTTTCCTATTTTGTTTAAGGTATTTAATAAATTGGGGGTTATTGATAATAAGTTTGAACAAGAATTTAGTTCTGTGATTCAGTTAATAGATCAAAATCAGAATGAGATGAAAGATGAGGCAAATCAAATTGCTGAAAAACTTTTTAATAAGATTCCTGTTATTTATACGACAAGTTTATATGAAGGTGTTGCAACTCGTTTTCGACAACAAATTAATGAAAATTCTAAAAGATTAGGCTGGTATAATATAATTCCAGAAATGAATCATAATGAATTAGTTGGTTGGGCAAAAGATTATCCAATGCTGGCAGTAATATTTTTGAGGAATAGTGATGAATATTTTAAAAATAGTAAAAGAATTGAGTTAAATGCTGAGGTTATTAAAAAATATGCTTCTTCTGTGAGTGAAATTTACTCTAAAGGAGACACTCAACTGGAAAGAGTTTTGTATTTAATACATTTAACTGATTGGATTTCATTTTATTTGGCTGAGAAAAATCAAGTGGATATAACAGAAGTAAATGTGATTACAGCCTTGAAAAATGAGTTAAATAATTTATAAAAATTTACTTTCAAAAGTGAAAAAGGTAAAATTAAGCCTAATCTTAATGATAAAATGAATATTATAGAAATTCGAAAACTCTTTCCCATTTTTGAAAATTATCCAGATTTAATTTATTTGGATAGTGCTTCAACTACACAAAAACCTCAAATAGTAATGAATGCTGAAAGTGAGTTTTATCAATCGTATAATGCGAATATTCATCGTGGGATTTATAAATTAGCTGAAAAAGCTGATCAAATTTATGCAAATTCAAGAAAAATAATAGCAAACTTTTGTAATGCCCAAGAAAATGAAATAATTTTTACCAAAAATGCAACAGAAGGAGCAAATTTGTCTGCTGAAATCATTGCTCAAAATTTTGTAAAAGGAGATATTATTGTATCTACTGAGTTGGAGCATCATTCAAATTTTTTACCCTGGCAAGAAATAGCCAGAAAAAATAGCCTGCAATTTAGAGTAATTAAAGTAAAGAATAATAATGGTGATTTTGATGACAAGGATCTAGAACTTTTAAAAGATAAGAAAGTAAAACTTCTAGCAATTACTGGACTTTCAAATGTGTTGGGTATTAAGCCTGATCTTAAAAATATCATCAAGATGGCAAAAGAGAATGGGGTGTTGATAGCTTTAGATTTGGCACAAGCATCTACAAATTATCAGATTGATGTAAAGAAATTAAATTGTGATTTTGCCTTTTTTACAGGCCATAAATTATTTGGTCCTATGGGAACTGGCTGGGTTTATATCAAACAAAATCTAGCTGAAAAATTAAATCCTTATCAATTCGGAGGAGGAATGATTAAAGATTTGCCAAATAAGTGGTTGGATGCCCCAAGTAAATTTGAGGCCGGGACTCCTAATGTTGCTGGTATATATGCTTTAAGTAAGTCCCTGAAAATGATGCAAGAAATTGGTTTAGAAAACATTATTAAATATGAGAAAAAGTTAGTAAAAGTTTGCTATGAGATGTTTTCAAAATTTTCAGAGATTGAAATTTATGGCCCAACCAATGAAAATCAATTTTCTAATCTACTTTCTTTTGAAATAAAAAATATTCACTCTCATGATGTAGCTTCAATATTTGCTGAAGATAATATTTGTATTCGAGCAGGTCATCATTGCGCAAAACCTTTAATGAATAGATTAAAAGTAAATGCATTGGCCAGGGTTAGTTTCTCAATTTATAATCAAGAATCCGATATAGAAAAGTTAGAAAAGAGTATTAAAAAAGCAATTAATATTTTCAAATAATGGATATTTATGGAGAAATATTGTTAGACCATTTTAAAAATCCTAGACATTTAGGACTACTTAAAGATGGGAATATTTTAGCAGAAGATTTAAATCCTATGTGTGGAGATAAAGTCACTGTTAGTTTGAAAGTTGATGATCATGGGATAATTCAAAACTTTGGATTTCTGGGAAATGGATGTGCAATAAGTGTAGCTTCTATTTCTTTGTTTGGAGATAAGATTATAGGACAGAAATTAGATGATATTTTGCAAATGTCTGGAGAAGAAGCTATAAAGTTATTAGAAATTCCTATTTCTCCTGGTAGAGTAAAATGTGCTCTTCTAGGATTTAGTTGCATCAAAAAAGCAGCCACCCTACATAAATCAAAAAACAATTAAAATGATGGAAAATAAATGGACTAAAAAACAGTATTTAGAATTAATCAATCAAGTAAGTGACCCTGAAACAGGAATTGGTTTAACTGATATGGGTTTGATTTATGATGTAGAAGAGGAAATTGATGGTATTATTAATGTAACAATGACTTTAACTTCACTTGGATGTCCAATGGGTGGACAAATTACTACTGAAGTTGATGCTATTTTACGTATTCAACCCCATGTTCAAGATGTAAAAATTGAAATTGTTTGGGAACCTGCATGGAATCCAAATATGATGAACCCAGAACTTAAAGCAATGTTATTTGGAGGATAAGGGTGTATGCTTTAAAATATTTACAAAAGTTCGTTAAAAGAAAAATAATTTTAATTTAAAATATGGAAATTAATTTAGCCTCACATCCAGAACAAAGAGTGGCAATTTTTATTGATACACAAAATTTATATCATTCAGCAAAATCAAATTTTCGTACAAATGTAAATTATCAAGAATTAATTAAGGTGGCCGTGAATGGAAGAAAATTAATTAGAGCTTTTGCTTATGTAATCAAATCAGATGATAATACTGAATCTAAGTTTTTTGATGCACTTGGAGATATTGGAATTGAAATGAGAGTTAAAGATTTACAAGTCTTTCATACTGGTGCAAAAAAAGCTGATTGGGATGTAGGAATCGCAGTTGATATGATTAGGCTCACAGAGAAAGTAGATGTGATAGTGCTTGCTTCTGGTGATGGAGACTTTTTAGAAGTAGTGAGATATTGCCAATCGAGAGGCGTAAGAATTGAATTAATGGCTTTTGAAAAAACTACTAATGCTACTTTACTTGGAGAAGTTGATCATTTTACAGATTTAGGTGACAGAGATTCTGATTTTTTAATTGGGAATAAAAGAATTTCAAAAAGAAAGACTATAAATAATGATGTGTTGGAAAAAGGCAGTGAATACTTATATAAACAAAGATTAATAAATACTAATGTTTTACCAGCAACTGTTGAAAATTTAACTGTTGAAGAAATTAGCTCAAATTATAACAGTAATAATTTATCTCAAGTAAATAGACAATCACAAAATGTTAATAAAGATGTAGACTTAAGTATTTATAGTAGAAGTGGTATCACAAATGAAACCCTAAGCAAAAAGGTCAGGAAAATTAAGCCAGTAGTAGGACTACCTGGTAGAACTATTAATTCTTCTAGCTCTCAAAATACTTTAATTAAGAATAAAATAAAGGCTGATAGATCTTTAAATAATGCCTTTGGAAATAAAGAACCAAAAAAACGAGGATTTAATTATTAAGACTGAGTAATAAAAATATAGCAAATGAAGTCACTTGATTTTCTTTAAAATTAAAGATAGTTTTATAAATCAAATTATTATGTAACCAAATAAATCTTATGTTTTTACAAGTAGGAAAAAAAGCTCCAGAATTTACAATGGAGGTGGTTAGAGAAAATCAATTCTCACAAGTTTCTTTAAGTGAATTTAAAGGTAAATGGGTTGTACTGTTTTTTTACCCTTTAGATTTTACTTTTGTTTGCCCTACAGAAATAGTTGAAATGAGTGAAAAAATGCCAGAATTTGAAAAATTAGGTGCAGTGGTACTTGGTGGAAGTACTGACTCAGTACATTCACATTTAGCTTGGATGAAAGATTTAGGACAATTAAATTATCCATTATTTTCTGATGCAACTAGAGAAGTAAGTCGTGATTATGGTATTTTAATTGAAGAAAAAGGTCATTCCCTTCGAGGAACTTTTATTATTGATCCAGATGGAATTTTGCGATATCAATTAGTTCATGATTTAACTGTGGGAAGAAGTGCTGATGAAACTTTAAGAGTTTTATCCAGTTTGCAAACTGGTGAACTTTGCCCAGCAAATTGGAAACCTGGTCAAAAAACTTTAGGAAAAGCTTAATTTTATTTTATGGAAAAATTTGATTTTTTAGTAATTGGAGGTGGTTGTGCTGGGGCTAGTGGTGCTATGTATGCTGCAAGGATGAATTTAAAAACTGCAATGATAGCTGAACTTCCTGGTGGTTTAATTACTACAACCCATCTTGTGGAAAATTGGCCTGGAATAATAAAGATTTCTGGGCCAGATTTAGCGATGAATTTAATTGAACATGCAACTACTTTTGGAGTACAAATGAAAAATGAGAGAGTTTTGGAAATTGATAAAATTAAAATAAGTGAAGAAGAACTAAATGCTGATAAAAAAACAGGGTTTATAGTAAAAACTGCAAGTAATCAGTATTTGGCTAAAACTATTTTATTAGCAACTGGAAGCAAACATAAAAAACTTGGAATACCTGGTGAAAGTGAGTTTGAAAATAAAGGAGTTTCTTTCTGTGCGCTTTGTGATGCTGCTTTTTATAGAGGTAAAACTGTTTGTGTTGTGGGAAGTGGTGATAGTGCGGCAAAAGAAGCATTATTACTTTCTGAATTTGCAGAAAAAGTTTATATAATTTCAAGGACCCAGTTACATCCAGAACCAATAAATTTAGAAAGAGTTAAAGCTAATTCTAAAATTGAATTATTGAGTAATTCTGAAGTAGCTGAAATTTTAGGTGATCAAAAAGTTGAGAAAATTAAATTAAAAGATGGTAAAGAGATAACTTTAGATGGAATTTTTATTGCAATTGGATTACTTCCAAATTCAAGAGAAGCAAAAGAACTTGGAGTTGAATTAAATCAAAAAAATGAAATAATTATTAATAGAAATAGTGAAACAAATATTGAAGGTGTTTTTGCTGCTGGAGATGTTTGTGATACTAAATTTAAACAAGCCATTACTGGATCAGCTGAAGCAGTAACGGCTAGTTTTTGGGGTTATGAATATATCAATAAAAATGAAATAATTCTTGAATAAATTATTTCAAATTTTGTAAGAATCTAGTGATTAGCCTGACTCCGAAGCCACTTGCACCAACAAAATCTATGTCTTTACAGTTTTTTGGCATTGCAGGTCCAGCAATATCGAGATGAATCCAGTCGTGATTTTCAACAAAGTTTTCTAGGAAGGCTGCAGCTGTCGAAGCTCCAGCCATTCCTGATGTATCAATATTATTTAAATCAGCAAATTTCCCCTTCATTGCCTTGCGGTGAGCTTCATGAATAGGCATATCCCATACCTCTTCATCAGTTTCTAGTGAGGCATTTTTCATCCTATCTTTCATTTTTGCATTATTTCCAAACATTCCCGCCATTTGATCTCCAAGAGCTACAATGCAAGCTCCAGTTAACGTAGCTAAATCAATAACAGAAGATAATTTATAATTTTTTACTGCATAAGAAATTGCATCACAAAGTATCAAACGACCTTCAGCATCAGTATTTCCTATTTCAATTGTTTTACCTGAATATGAAGTAATGATATCATTGGGTTTTAAAGAATTTGCATCTACACAATTATCAGTTAATGGCAAAATTCCTATCACATTTTGTTTAATTTCTAATTCTTTTAAGAGCATAAAAACACCTAATACGGCTGCTGCTCCTCCCATGTCCATATGCATTCCATTAATTCCATTAGTAGGTTTGATATTTAAACCACCTGTATCAAAAGTGACTCCTTTACCAATTAAGGCAATGGGATCTTGTCTTTTTCCAAGTGGTAAATATTCCATTACTACCAATTTTGCTCCTATGTTTGAACCTTGATTCACAGCAAGTAAAGTATTCATTTTCATTTTCTCTAATTGCTTTTTATCAAAAACAGTAATTTTGATTTTATTTTCTTTGCAGATATCTTCTGCTTTTTTAGCAAAGAAATCAGCATTAACAATATTATTTGGAGCATTTACCAAATCTCTTACTTCATTGACAGCTAAACCAATTTTTATACCCTCCTCTAAATCATATTTTCCAACTTTATCGATATCTCCAACAATATTAACTTTTTTGATAAAATTATTATCTGAGTTTTTTTGTTCTTCACCTGTTTTATAAACTGCTACTTTGTAATTGGCGAGTGCAATTGCTTCTCCAATTTCTTGTCCATATTTTCCAAGTTTTTTGTCTATAACAATGGATAATTCTGTAATTGGTTTTTTTCTTAAACTCTTAACGCTTTGAGCAATACCATTTCTGACTTGTTTAGCCAAAATAGTATTTAAATCTCCAAAACAAAAAAATAATATTTGATTTGGTTCCATTGGTCCATCAGGAAAATGAATAAAATTTTCTCCATATTTTCCATGATAATCCCCTGCTTTTTCACGCTTTTTGATAAAATCCCGATATAATTTTGGGATATTTTTTAAATTATTGAAAAATGGAATTAATGTAATTTGATTTTTTTCAGTTAATACTTTTTGATAATGAGTTTTCATAGTTTTTATATTAAATTGTTGAGAAAATTTTGAGCTTTATTAATTAAATTTTTAGTATCATCAAAAGACATTTTTGATAATGCTGTGTCAAAATCTAGCCATAAATAACCTTGATGTTCATCTGAAATAGTAACTTCACTTTGAGTAGTTTTACCAAGAAAAAAAGTGACTGTTTTAAAAATTAAAACTCCTTGATGTCTGAATTGATAATTGATTTCTTCTTTATATTCTTGGTGAATATCAATATCTTTAATACCTGTTTCTTCAAATAATTCTCTTACAGCTGCCATTTTTTCGGTTTCACCTTGTTCCAAATGTCCCTTAGGAAAGTCAAAATAACCTCCAGGGTAATGAAGTAATAAATACTTTCGAGAGGTTTGAGATTCCCTATAAACTATTACACCAGCAGAAAACTCTTTTCTTGTTTTTATATTATTCAATTTTATTAAAATTCAAGTTTTGTTAATGGCATTATAATAGTTTTGGTATATAATTTGCAAAGAAAGTTTTGATAATATTTGTTAGTAGAAATGTTTAAAGAATTATCTGGTAAAGAATGTATTAAAGATTTAGTAAAAGATTTTCCTCAAGTATTAGTTATCTTTGAAAGACTTGGTATTCAATTAAATAAAGAAGACCAAAAAAAGACACTTGTAGAAATTGCTTTGAGTAATAGTTTTCCTTTGCAAGTAATTCTTAGTAATCTTGGAAAAAAATTAAATATCCCAGTTAAATGGCCAAAAGTAAGTGGAGTTGGTGAACATTTTCAAGACGACTTTACAAGAGCATCAGGCCTCAGAAAAGGTAAACCGGTTGGCATAAAAAAAATTATTGCTATTCATAGTGGTAAAGGTGGAGTTGGTAAAACAGTAATTTCTGTGTTGCTTGCAAACTTTCTGAATAATAAAAAATTTAAAGTTGGACTTTTAGATCTGGATATTGATTGCCCCAACTTAACTTTAGCTTTGGGTATTAATGAAAGACATATTGCTAATAAAGATAAATTAATACAGCCAATAAATTTTAATGGCATTAAAGTAATTTCGATGGGTGCGATTCAAAAAAAGGCAGAAGATGCGATAATGTGGAGAGGGCCAGTACTAGCGAAAGCTATTGAACAACTATTTTTTGATGCTGACTGGGGAGAAATTGATTATTTAATCGTAGATTTTCCACCGGGAACTAGTGAAGCTCCACTCACATTTTTTAATATTGTTAAGCCAGATGGGGTAATAATAATTTCTACTCCTCAAAAACTAGCAATATATGATGCGGCAAAGTCAGTAGATATGTGCAACACAATGAAAGTGCCAGTTATTGGAGTAATAGAAAATATGACTGGAGATATTTTTGGTCAATCAAATGAAAAACTAATTGAAAGTGTTTGTGGAGTAAAATTTTTAGGTGAAATCCCCTTAAATCCAAATTTAAGTAAAGAAAAATTCTGGGAAGATGATAGATTTGTAAATAAAATTTTTGAGAAAATAAGTTTTTAAGAAGGTTTAAATATTTTTTATTTTATTGAAAAATAGATTGTGATATACTCGCTGTAAATCAATTTATAATATGGTAAATCTACCTTTAAAAACAAGGCATCAACAATTTGGTTTTCAATTAATTATGATTATTTTAACCCTTATTTTGATATTCTCTGTGTGGTATTTATTTCAAAAAAGAGTTTCTAAAGATCTACAAAATGATATTGAATTAGTTGATGATATTAATAACTCATTAATTCAGCAATAATATAAATTTTACCAACCTTTAACTTTGAGTCCATTTATTGCAGCTTGTTGTTCTGCTTTTTGCTTACTCGAACCTTTTCCTTCTGCTATTTTTTCTTCACCTATAAATAAAGCCATAATAAATTCTTTTTGATGGTCTGGACCTGTTTCAGAAATGAAACGATAATCTGGTGTGATGCCGATAATTTCTTGTGATTTTTCTTGAAATTTGGATTTTGCATCAACATATTCTCCTAGTTTTAAAATATAATCCAATCTACTAGTGATATATTTGACTATAAAATTTTCAGCTGATTCATAACCCTGATCCAAATAAATAGCACCAATTAATGCTTCTACTGTGTTTGCTAAAATATAGTTTTTCTTTCTTCCACCAGATCTCTCCTCCCCCTTACTTAAATACAAATAAACTCCAAGTCCAAGATCATTGGCAATAATAGCTAAGTGTTGACCTTTGACTAAAGCTGATCTCCAATTAGTTAAATCTCCTTCTTCTTTTTGAGGATAATTCAAATATAAATATTTTGTTACAATTAGCTCCAAAACAGCGTCTCCTAAAAATTCTAGCCTTTCATTATGTTTTACTTTTGAAATATGATGCTCATTAACATAAGACTTATGTATAAAAGCTAAATCAAGTAATTGATAATCATTAAACTGAATATCTAATTGATTAAGTAAATTTTTATATCTTTCTTCTAACATAAATTTTATTTTTTCTTAGAAGTTCTTTTGACAGGACTTTTTTTTGTTGAAATGGTTTTCTTTACATTTTTCTTGGGAGATGATTTAGCTATTAATTTTTCATTATCATTTTTATATTTGGTCATGATAGTACTTAATACACCATTAACAAATTTACTACTATTCAAATCACCAAAAACTTTAGCAATTTCTATGGCTTCATTAATAGCTACTACTGGTGGCACATCAGTTGAATATAAAATTTCATAAATTCCCATTGAAATAATTACTCTATCAATTAAAGCAATCCTATCATAAGGCCACTCGGGAGCTTCTTTGGTAATTAAATCTTTAATTTCCTTTTGATATTTAACCACGCCATTCACTAAGTCTTTAGCAAAAGTTAAATCAGTTAATTTATCTGCAAATTCCTTACTATTATACTCTAAATCAATTGGAACTGTTTCATTTCTGAATTGATAAGCAAATAATGTTTGCATTACTGCTATACGTGCCAAATGACGATAACTTGCCATAAATTAACTAATAAATTTTTAAATATCTATCGATTATAACAAAAATTGAATTTCAAAGCTAGTTTTAAGCTTTTACTTTCTTGACAGTAGCAGTTTTTTTACTTTTTTCTCTTAATTTTAAATTACCTTTAAGATCAAGATTTTTAAGTTTTGTGACTGTTCCCATCAATTTCTTTCTTGTCAAAGACATAAAAGTACTATGTCTAGACTTAGATCGGCTTTTAGTTGTTTTATACTTTGGTACTGGATGCTTAGCCATATATTTAGGTTATTTATTATTTTTATTAATAAGTTCTTTTAAGTTAGCAAAAGGCTTATAGGAATTTGTGGAAGTATTTTTACCAGAATCATCTTGATATGTGCAAGTTTTTAAATGTTCTTTCTTATTAAGATTAACTTTACACTTAAAACATAGCCCTTTACAGTGCTCAGAGCATACTGGAATCATGGGAAAATGCAAGATTATTTCTTGTCTTAAAGCTTCAGTCAAATCAATTGAAAGATCCTTCATAGAAATTTGAAATATCTCCAAACTATCTTCATCTTTTGCTAAAGGATGACTATGAAATTGTCTTTCAAATGACTCAATTTTAATTTTTTTAATAAAACTTTCATTACATTTATTACATGTGAAGCCAATATCAACTTCCAACTCATTTAATAAAGCAATAACTCCATCTTTTACTTTTACTACCATTAAATCAGCAGTAATTGGTGATTTTAAGTTAATATCAGCACTTAGATGTGGTTCAGACTCAATAGTATCTTTAAAGGAGGAGCCTCTCGCATCATTCCAAATTGTACCAATTTTAATATTAGTTATATCTTTAATCATCTTGTTTTCTGAAAATTTATTTAACTTCTATCTTCTATTTAAAGCGCTTAATAGACGTAAAATATATAAGAATAAATTAAAAATGTCCAAGTATAATTGCATTGCAGCCATAATGTACATATCTTCTGGATATGCTTTTAATTTTTGAACATCATACATTGTATAAATACTAAATAAAACCACCCCAATACCTGCGTAAATCATTTCAAAAGTATTATTCCAAGGAATAAATATTCCAATTACCCCAACTATAACCATACCTATCAAGGACATAATTAAAAATCCTCCTATCCCCTGTAAATTTCTATGTGTTGTTGCCCCAAAAACTGCACAACCACCAAACATTAAAGCTGTTGCTACTAATGCTTTGATTAATAAATCTAAACCTCCAGCAGTACTTACAAAATAAGCTAAAATGGGGACTAAAGTAAGACCGGTAATAAATGCAAAAGCTCCAAAGATTATAAAATTAATTGGCTCTTTTTTGCTCCAAAATGATGAAGTAATAACCAATAAGAATTCAGCAATAATTAAAATATACATTAAACCAGGAATACTGATAAAATAACTAATTAAAAAATTTAAACCGATAAATGCTCCTAGAGCTGAAGTACCAACTGCTAAACCAAAAACTGTCCAAACTTTTGTCATAAAAGTACTAGAAAGTTGTACAGTAGTTTTGATATTGTCTGTTGAATATAAATTTTGTTCCATATTTTTATTAATAATGATTATAAAATATTTTTAGAACTTTAGTTATGAGAATTTTAACATCCTTTGTTTTAATTGCCAATTTCATTTACAATAGGCTTCGTATTTTTGTAAAAGTCCATTTGGAAAAGCAAATAATAGACATCGATGGTATTAAAACGGAAATTTTGATGGAGGGTCAAGGGCGCCCTTTAATTATGTTGCATGGTTGGGGAGGAAGCAAAGAGAGTTGGCTCCCATTGATTGAGCAATTAGAAGAATTAGAGGGGATGAATGAGAGAAAGTATATAGCAATTGACTTACCAGGCTTTGGGAATAGTGAAAATCCTGACAAAGAATGGAGCGTTTTGGATTATACAAAATTTGTAGAAAAAGTTATTAATAAGATTTTAAATATTATTAAATGGGTGGAAGGATATGATTTGATAATACATTCATTTGGAGGAAGAATCGCTCTTAAAATGTTTTCTTTGGAAAATGAGAATTTACTTGTTGAGAAGCCAGATAAATTAATTTTAATTGCAGCTGCTGGAATTAAACCTAAAGAAAAAATTAGAGTTAAATTTGCTAAATTAATTAGTAAAACTGGAAAAAAAATATTTTATTTACCAATTTTAAAATGGATTGCTCCTTTAACAAGGAAAATAATATATAAATTAGTCAGAGCTTATGACTATGCTCAAGCTAAAGGTGTAATGAAAGGTACTTTTGTTAAAGTTATTAATGAAGATTTAAGAGATTCTGTTGTATTGATTGATAAACCTACATTAATTATTTGGGGTAAAAAAGATTCTTATGTTCCATATTTTGATGCTTTATATATGCATCATAGAATCAAAGAAAGTAAATTAATAACTTTTAATGATGGTAAACACGGTATACACAAAACACATGCTAGTGAAATTGCAAAACAGTTAAAATTATTTTTATAAAATATCTTCAAAAGCTATATCGATATGATGAATACTATGCTTACACAAATGTATAATTTAAATATTTATTTAGAAAATTTAATAGAAAATTTTGGGATATTTTATTTTATTTTAGCTACTTTACTGTTAATAACAGCTACTTTTTTTGGTAATATTTATTATCTTTATTATTGGCAGTTAAAAGAATATAGGATTGATAGAATGAAAGATTTTTTAAGTATTAGAGAAGTTAGAAAAAAAATTTTTAATTTCCAATTCTTTATTAAGGCTTATTTTGTAATCTTGTTATGTATTTTTTATTTAATAAATTTTTCAGTTTTTAAGAGCTTAGATTTTAGTATTTTAAAGTCATCAGAGATAATTCTAAAAAATAATTTTTTAGTAGCTTTTCTATTATTAATTAAGATAAGTTTAATTGCTTTAATTTTATTTAATTTACTAGAAATTACTGTTTCTATCTTAAAATTTACTCAAAAAAAATTACCAATACCAAAGTTAACCTTAAAATCACTTCTAATTTTTGTACTAAGTTATATCGCTCCAATTTTAATGTTTCTAAATTATGCAATTTTGCAATATCAACAAGCTGATGGATTTTGGCAAAGTGATGCTTTAATAACTCAAATATATTATAAACTATTAACTTTATATTCATTTACTCCATTTATTGTCACTTTAATTGTTTTATTATTTATTCCAATCACTAAATTAGTAAAAAGTATAATAGTATGGCTTGCCACAATGAAGATGAAAAAGTATCCAAAATTAATTGTAGTGGCAATTACTGGTAGTTATGGAAAAAGTTCAGTCAAAGAACTACTATATCAAATATTATCTTTAAAATATCAAGTTTTAAAAACTCCTGGAAACACAAATACTGAAATTGGTATTGCTAGATTAATTTTAAAAAATTTAAATAAAAAATATCAAATTTTATTGATAGAAGCGGGAGCTTACAAAATTGGAGAAATAAAAAAAATTGCACAAATGGTGAGACCAGATATTTCCGTTATAACTGCTGTTAAAGATGCTCATTTAGGTATTTTTGGCTCTTTTGAAAATGTGAAGAAAGCTAAATTTGAATTAATACAATATATGAAAAAAAGTGGTATTGCTATTTTTAATGCAGATAATAAAGGTTCAGAAGAATTATCAAATTGGGCTAAAGAATTAGATTTAAAAGAAATTAATAAATATGGGCTTGAGGAAGATAACCTCGTTATAAAAGATATTGAAGAAACCCCAGAAGAATTAAATTTCACTATAAATGATATTCAATTCAAAACTCATTTACCAGGTCGACATAATATTAGTAATTTATTGGGGGCTTGTTCTGTTGCCCTGTCCCTAGGTATTAGCTTAGATGAGGTTGCTCAAATTGCTTCAACATTGAAATTACGAAATCACACAATGTCTGTTATTGATGTAAACGATGATTTAGTTTTAATTGATGATACTTATAATGCTAATCCAGATGGAGTAATTGCTGGATTAAACTATTTAAATTTGTATCAAGGTTATCGAAAAATTATACTATTTCCTGGCATGTTAGAACTTGGTGAAAATAGTGAAAAAGAGCATAGGCGAGTAGCTGAAGCTATTTCTAAAATTGTGGATTTTGCATATATCACTTCAAATGACTTTGCGGATATATTACAAGAAAGCTTTAATCAACTTAATTTTTCAAACTTTATAGTGATTACTAATGATAAAAGTAAATTACTTAGTGAAATTAAAGATCAAATAGCTGGGCAAAAAACAGTTATTTTGTTTATCAGTAGAGGAAATGATTATATTATTAAGAAATTGAATGAAGCCACTTAAAACGATACATATTGGACTTTCACCTAATAATACTTGGAAAGATACTTTAAAAGCTTTTTGGCTACTTCTTCCCTGGAATATATTTTGGTGGAGAAATGGGAAAAAGAGAGCTCAACTTGAAAATATATTTCAGCAAAAGTTTAACTTTCAATATTCTTTTGCAGTGGGAAGTGGGAGAGAAGCTTTATTCATTATCTTGAAAAGTTTAAAAAATTTTTTAAACTGGCAAGATGACAGTGAAATTATTATACAAAGTTTCACCTGTATGGTAGTAGTAAATTCAATTGTTTGGAATAATTTAAAACCAAAATATGTAGATATTAATGAAACATATAACTTTTCACTTGAAGAACTTCAAAAGAAGGTTACAAAAAAAACTGTTGCAGTAATTATTCAACATACTTTTGGTATTTTTTCAGAGGACATCAAAAAAATTGCTCAATTCTGTAAAGACAATAATATAATTTTAATTGAAGATTGCGCTCACTCACTTGGAGCAAAATATCAAAATCAATTTTTAGGTAGTTTTGGAGATATCAGTTTTTTTAGTTTCGGTCGGTCAAAAGTAATTTCTAGCGTAAGTGGTGGCATGATAGCTGGTAATAATAAACAGTTTGAAAATGTTTTGAGTAAAGAATTAGAACAAGTCAATGAGATGTCATATTTAAAAATTATGCAAAATTTATGGCATCCTATTATTAGCTCTTTTGCAAAATTGTTCTATTTTTCATTTATTGGGAAAGGCATAATGTTTTTAAGTCAGAAGATTGGTTTATTGAATATGGAAGTAAGTCAGGAGGAAAAAATGGGAATTAGACCTAAAAATTTTCCAACAAAATTACCAAATGCAATATGTAACTTGGCCTTAATTCAGCTAGAATTTCTTGATTTTTTTAATAAAAAGAGAGAAAAAATTGCACAAATATATGATCAAAACTTACATATTAAGAATAAATTAAGTGTTCAGAAATATTTGGGATCTATATGGCTTAGGTATCCAATACAGATTAACAATGCGCAAGCAGTTATTAAACAAGCTAGAAAAAAAAGTATTTATTTAGGAGATTGGTATGCGAGCCCAATAGCTCCAAAAGATATCAATATTAGTAAAACTTTTTATCAAGTTGGAGAAACTATAAATTGTGAAAATATTAATAAAAAAATTCTTAATTTGCCTACTTTTCCAAAATTAAAAAGCAAAGAAATAAATAAAATTATTAAAATAGTTAATCAATATGCTGAAAATTAAAGTTACTCAAAATCAAATTGAATATCAACAAGGACAGGAAAAAATTGATTCTTCTAAACAGTCCTTTTTACAATCATATTTATATGGACAAATGCAAAAAGATTTAGGAAATGAGCCTTATTATCTTTTAATTTTAAATGAAAAAGAAGAAATTATTTGTTCATATCTAGCTATTTTATTTTATGCCAAAAGGGGAAATTTTTTCTTTTTGCCATATATTGATATTGACCAAGAAAAGCTAAATATTGTGATTCAGTTTTTAAGAGATCAGGCAAAGGAATTAAAAGTAAATTTTATTAGGATAAGTCCTTTAATGGAAGAAAATACTAATAATATTAATATTTTTAAAGAATTAAAGTTTCGAAATGCTCCAGTACATATGATGCATCCTGAAATTTTATGGTTGCTGAACCTTGAAAAAAATGAAAAGAATTTATTGTCAGAAATGCGTAAAAATAATCGATATGCTATTAAACAAGCTGAAAAGCTGAAAGTGGAAGTATATTCTGGTAATGATCAGAAAATATTTGAGGATTTTTATAATATCCATCTGGAAACAGCACAAAGACAACATTTTACCCCCTATTCTCATAACTATTTTCTCTCTGAATTGAAATATTTTTCTCAAAATGACCAAATTAAAGTATATATTGCCAAATACCAAGAAAAAAATATTGCTGCTGCAATTATCTTATTTTATGGAAATGAAGCTATCTATCACCATGGAGCATCACTTTCTGAATACAATAAAATACCTGGATCATATTTAATACAATGGGAAGCTATAAAAGAAGCAAAAATAAGAGGTAAAAAGTATTATAATTTTTGGGGTATTGTTGAAAATGCTCCAAAGCACCCTTGGGCAGGATTAAGCTTTTTTAAAAAAGGATTTGGTGGAGAGAATAAAATTTTAATTCACTGCCAGGACTTACCATTAAATGTTAAATATTATTTTAACTTCCTAATTGAGACTTTTAGAAGGATTAAAAGAGGTTATTAATAATTTATAAAATTGGGCTATTAAATTTGTTTTTGACCAATCAAAGAACTTGACCACATATGGTCACAATACTAATATGGCATTAACTAAACTCCTTAGCTGTACGCTAAAATTTTGAAATTAAAGTAAAATGAATTAGTTGATATATAAACTTTTAAATGGCTATTTTTAAAAAATCTCAGAAAATTCTCGGAAGTAAACTCTTTATTGCGCTTGATATTGGAACTGAAGAAATTAAAGCATTAATATGTTCTGCTGAAGGTGATCGAGGTAGAATCTTGGGAGTTGGAAAACATAAACAAAGGCTTGGAGATATGTCTAGCGGTGCAGTAACAGATATTGGAGCAGTTATAAATAATTGTAATGAGGCAATAAGAAAAGCTGAAAAAATGGCTGGTGTTTCTAGTGATCAATTAATTATGGGTATTGCAGGAGAATTGGTAAAAGGCTCAACAACAACCATTTCTTATACAAGGAGAGAACCTGATACAAAAATTGATTTATCTGAGTTAAAAAATATTGTACATAAAGTTCAATGGAAAGCTTTTGATGAAGTGAGGTCAGAACTAGCTTTTGAAACTGGATATAACGAAATTGATATTAAACTTGTAAATGCGGCAATTGTAGATGTGAGAATTGATGGTTACAAAGTTTCAAATCCATTGGGCTTTCAAGGGAAAGAAGTGACTATAAGCATTTTTAATGCCTTTGCTCCCTTAGTACATTATGGTTCACTTCAAACTATTGCTGCAGAATTAGATTTAGATTTAATTGCTATTACTGCAGGACCATACGCATTAGCCAGATGCCTCGGTAATGAAGATGGTGGAAATTTAAGTGCAATTTTTATTGATATTGGAGGTGGAACTACTGATATTGCTGTGGTGAATAATGGTAGTGTAGAAGGAACTAAAATGTTTACTCTTGGTGGAAGAACATTTACAAAAAGACTAGCAAATGCTTTGTCTATTAGTTTTGAAGATGCTGAAAAAATTAAATTAGCTTATTCAAACGAAAAATTAGAAAAACAATCACAAAGAATTGTTAGAGAAGCAATGAAAAGTGATTGTGATGTTTGGCTATCTGGTGTTGCTTTAACATTAGCGGAAATTGAAAATTTGGATACTATTCCTTCTAAAATTTATCTTTGTGGTGGAGGCAGTCAATTGCCAGAGATTAAAGAAGTACTTGATAGTCGTGAATGGATACAACAATTACCTTTTCCCAAAAAACCAAGTATTACTTTTTTAGAACCTAAAATGATTTCTAATTTAACAGATGAGACAAAATTATTAAAAACTCCAATAGATGTCCCCTCTTTAGCTCTTGCTAATATTGGATTAGAGTATGTTGGTGAAGAACAAATTTTAGCTAAATTACTTAAAAAGGTTGTTCGATTAATGCAAATTTAATGGCAATACAAAAAAGAAAAATTAGGGAAGATGATAAAGATCGATTAGAACCTCAAAAGGTAAAAAAAATTACCAAGAAAATTTTGTATGTAGAGATTGATGATGAAGTGACAACTATTTATGAAAAGCTTTCAAGACTAAAGATAAAGAATATTTATCTAGTTATACCTCAAAGAGCTGTAATTTTTCAAAGTGCAATTAATTTGAAAATTTTAAAAAGGAAAGCAGATGACTTAAATAAAAACATCTATATTATTACAAATGATGATGCTGGATTTAATCTGGCCAAAAGAATTGGAATGGAAGTATTTGATAAATTAGAAGGACATGAACATCCTTCACTAGTTAGCGGTAAATTCAAAGAAAATGAAGAAGAAAAAATTACTCCTCTAAAAGCCTCAGTAAATAGCTTAACTGAGGATTCACCTAGTAGAAGTAGTGAAAAAAAATTATCTATTTCAGAACTTGTTAAAAGTGGACGTAGCTCAATCAAAATACTACCTAAAAACTTAATTTTATCTGGTAAAGACAAGATAAAAAAGCAAAATAAGAATACTAATAAATCTACTTTAGTTTTAGTTTCTCCAAATAAAAAAGCTTTGTTCACTTTAGTTAGCGTCAGTTTGATGTTATTACTTGTTATTTCTTATATAGCTTTACCTGGTGCCACTTTAACATTAACTCCAAAGTCTAGCGTGATTGAAGTACCAAAAAATGTTATTTTAGCAGATGCTGATAGAAATCGTGCAGAACTAGATACACATCCTGCAAATATCATTCCAAGTTATAAAGTGACAACAGAAATTGAAAAAGTATTTACTTATCAATCTACGGGAAAAAATGCTGAAGGTGGACAAAATGCCAAAGGAATTATTACTGTTTTAAATACTAGTCCAAATGATTGGCCTCTTGTACCCAAAACTCGCTTCCAGACAGCTGAGGGTATTGTTTATAGAATTGATAGATCTGTCACAATTCCAGCTGGCAGTGTTGATCATCCAGGAACTTTAGACTTAGAAGTTATTGCTGACCCATTAGATTCTTTTGATCAACCAGTTGGGGAAAGAGGTAATATTAAAGCTGAAACAAAGTTCTTTTTGCCTGCTTTAAGTGCTGAAAATCAAAAGAAGCTCTATGCTATTGGTAAAACTGATTTTGCAGGTGGAGTAACAAATATTATTAAATTTATTAGTAAAGATGATGTAGAAGGGGCAAAAGCTAAAATGGAAAGTGACTTAAAAGATTCAGGAGAAGTTGAGTTAAAATCTGTAATTAGTAAGAAGAATGAGAGTCAAGGTACTAATTTAGTTTTAATGACAGGGAAAGATTTAATGGAATTTGGCAAAGTTAATATTCAAATTCCACCAAATATAGAAAATCAAAAGCTAGAATCTTTTGATGTTAAAGGAAAGGTTGTAGTTAGTGGGATTGCTTATAATAAAGATGATATGATGAGTATTTTGAAAAGAGAATTACAGATGAAGAAAAACCCAGAGAAATCACTTGCGAATATAGATGAAGACTCTTTTTCTTATAAGATCGTAGAAAATGATAAAAATGCACAAAAAATTACAATTACTGCGACAATACAAGGTGTAGAAGTTTATGAATTAAGTCCAAAGAAAGAAAATGGTGAGAGATTAGTTAAAAAAATTAAAGAAAGTATAGTTGGTAAAGAAATTCAAGTTGCTAGGGATTTTATTCAAAATTTGCCTGAAATTGAAAAAGTTGAGATCGAATCTTGGCCTGCTTGGGCTCCGACACTTCCATCGGTTCCAGATAATATTAAAATCGAGATAAAGTATCCAGTTAAGTAATTTTGCAGATTTGGCTTTGTTTTCTTTAAATTCTGATTTATTCTAAACGAGTAAGCCAACCCCGTCAGCTTTTAGCTGAAACCCTCAATGAGGGGAATTACCGTAACTATATAGCCTTTGTCCGTAATTTCCCGCCAGCCTATCCAATGAAGAAGATTCCTTGTGAAGTATTATATTTAAACTCTCTTTATATTGACTAAATTAATAGAATGTGTTATAAAACTATCTTCAATTCTATTAAATTAAAATTGTGGATAAAGAGCTACAAACAAAGGAATATGAACAATTAGACTATGATAAAAGAGTAAAATTTTTAATTAAATTGGAAAATGCCTTTAATTTGATTAAAAGACTTTTTCTTATCCTTTTACTAAGCTTAATTTTGGGTTTTTTGTTCTCAGCTGTTGCTAAAGCGAGTGCTATTGAAGATTTTCTAATTCCAAATGTGAGATTAACACAAATGGGGGCTACAATTTTTCATGGACAAACTGATTCTTTTAATAATCAAAGCCTAATTAATAATAATAAAAATAATGATTTAAATAATTTTGATTCAAATAGTAATTATACTAATAATAATTATATTTCTCCAAAATATGATGCTTTTAAGCCTGAAAGTTTAAATCAAAAAATTCCAGTAATTGATGAAAATACTAGTAATATTAACCAGGTAGATTTTGCAATTAGAAATGATATATATGGATCTCAAACCAGTAATTATGGAACAACTCAAACTACATTTACTTTCATTGCATCTGTAAATACTAATGGAATCCCTAGAGATAGTTTAAGGTATAGATGGGATTTTGATAATGATGGAAATATAGATAGTTATTTTTCAATATATAATAATGCTTCTTATCGATATAAGGAGCCAGGAACTTATGAGGTGAAACTAGAAGTTTTAGATCAAAAAGGTAGAATTTCTACAAAAATACATAAGATTCTAGTGGTAAAAAATGAGCCTCCCAAAGCGGTCTTTCAAGTAGATAAAATTAAAGCTCCTAAGAATTCTATTTTTAAATTTGATACATCTCTTTCTAGTGATGATCAATATGGTAAATATGATTTATATTATAGATTCGATTTTGATGGAGATGGCGAATTTGATACTACTTTTCAAAACAAAAATATTTGGAATCATGCATATAGTGAGGTGGGAAAATATAAAGTAAGGATGGAGGTTAGGGATAAAGAAGGTTTAAGTAGTTTTGCAGAAATTGAAGTAGAAATTTTAGATGACAATAAGCCAATAGCAATGATTAATATAGAGAATTTAAATGATAGACAATTTAAATTTGATGCGAGTCAATCTTATGATGATTTTACTGAATCTAGAAAATTAAAATATAGATGGGATTTTAACTATGGTGGCGCAAATGATATTGTTTTTGATACTAGCTGGTCCAACTCGCCTTACTATACAGGTAATTATAAATTAGGAGGATTAAAGAAAATTAGACTGCAAGTTATGGATGAACAAGGATTTATTGGAGAGAGTTTTGCCCAAATTGATGTGCCAATGTCTAATAAACTATTAAATTTAGCCTATAAAGTAGTTGTGAAATAATTTAAGGCTTATTGATATTATTGAAGTCTTTTGTTATAAGAATATAGATAAAATTAAAAATAAAATTATGAAAAATAAAAAACTATCTTTCCTATCATTAGTTGGTCTTGCTATATTAATATTTGGAATTCAAAGTGTTTTTGCTGCTCCTACTGATACTCCTCCATCACCTAATGCACCTGATGCAACTTTTAACAGCATTACGGCAATTAATTCTACTATACCAAAAGTAGATATTTTAGAGGCTTTTTGTAGAATAATGAATTTTGGTGCAAATAATTCTGATCCTGATAGTTTTACTATGGTATCAAATTCTAGTCCTTGCACAATTAAATTCAATAAAGTAGCAGCTGATAATAAAACTAATTGTGAAAATCTTGGAGGAATTTTTGCTAATGGTACAAGAGAATGCAGTTGGAATAAAGATCAAGAATTTTCAAATACTGTATTTTGTATGATGGCTGGTTCTCCAAACCCTTATGTTTCAAATAATGCTTGTATTTGGAGTTCAGTAGTAGCTAATTTCAAAGGTGGTATAAAGGTTTCTGGGCCAATTCAAAACGAGAATTATAATAATCCTATTAAACTCAGTAATTTAGGTGGTTTTCAAATTTATGCTAGAGAGCCAGAAAAAAATATTTATGTTAAAGTCCATGAAGAATATGGAAAAAATGGTGAAATAGGTTATACAGACGGAGTAACTGGTGGTAATGATGGACTATCTATTTTGGCTCCAAAAGGTATTCAATTGTTTTCTTTCTCAAAAGTTAAACCTCAAATGAACTTAAGTATATCTAGTTCTTTTTATGGATTAACTGGAAAATATAGTAATTTAATTGCTAGTTATAATGAGCAGTCTAAAAATACTCCTGTAATGTTTGAAGGTATAGATGTAGATGCAATTTATAATTCTGGTGTGGGTGGTTCTGGATTACTAGATAAAGACGGTCAA
Organism: Patescibacteria group bacterium; assembly: GCA_963169655.1. Taxonomy (GTDB): domain Bacteria; phylum Patescibacteriota; class Gracilibacteria; order UBA1369; family UBA1369; genus KLAP129. The sequence goes on from CAUJCM010000004.1 coordinate 191,576, forward strand.
AGTGTTGGAATAAGAACAAATGGACATAGAGCTGGAATAATTGCTACCGTTAATAAACAACTTGGTGATGCTACTCAAAGTAGTACATATACATTATTTGGACAATCATTTGCTGGTGCTGGGATTTTTGCTAGTGGACCAAGTTCTGTTAAAAATGCTGGTGCTGGTTTATTTGTAGGTACAGGCTCGAGCGTTAATACAAGATTAGCATTTTCTGATAGCACTGGTAAAATCTGGGCAATGAATGCCAATGGAGATATTAGAGTTAATGGAAATGCCACAAAAACTACTGGGGGTGCATCATGGACTGTTGCTTCTGATAGCAGATTGAAAAATGTCAAAGAGAATTTTTCAAGAGGGCTTGATGACTTGATGCAAGTTAATCCAATTGTTTTTAAATATAAAAAAGATAATGTTTTAGGCTTAAATAGTGATAGTGAAAATGTTGGAGTAATAGCACAAGAAGTTCAAAAAGTAATTCCAGAAGCAGTTGATATGAATGATAGTGGATATTTAACTGTAAATAATGATCCAATTATTTGGACAATGCTAAACTCAATTAAAGAACTTAAAAAGGAAAATGATAAGCTTCAAAAAGATAATGCAGATTTAATGAAAAGAGTTGAAATTTTAGAGGAAAAATTAAAATAAAAGAAATAAAAAAAGCCTCTTTAGTTAAGAGGCTTTTAAAATATCTGAAAATTCATTTTTATTGAACTACTTCTGATTCACCTTGAGATTTACTAAATTTGTCATAACAAAGGGATTGGATATTGGCTGGTAGGTTTGGACAATCTTCGCGTGAATTTATATTTAATATTTCAACTATTTTATTAAAGTAAGCTTGTTCTTCATCTTTATCCATTGGAGGTAAAGAAGTGACTGGAGTGATATTTACTGTTTGATCTGAATTTTTTGTATTGTCATCACTTTTAATTTCATCAGTTTTAGTTGTAGTAGAGATGCTACAAGCTGTGAGAAATGTGATTAAACTCAAAATAATAATTGTTTTTTTCATATTTATTTTATTTATAAAGATATTCATTGATAAATATAGCAAAAAATGATAAAATAAAAAGATTTATATTCAAAAAAACAAAATAAATTATGAAAAATATTAATAAAATATTAACAATTACAGCTTCAGTTTTAGGGATTGCAGTTATTGGATCATCCGTAATGGCGGCTCCTTCAAATAATCCAGCAGATAATAATTTGCCGGATGCAAAGTTTAATAGTGTGGAGGCTACAACTAATGGTGATTTTGCTATTGAGGGAAATTCAAAAAATAATTATGGTGTTGTTGGTATTTCAGAAAATGAAAGTGGGGTGTATGGATCTTCAAATGGTAGTGCTTCAAGATCTGGAGTTATTGGCCAAACAAAAAATGGAAATGGGGTACTTGGAGTTTCAACAGATGGGGTAGGAATTTATGGAATAATAAACAATACTAATACAAATATATTTGCAAAAGCAGGAGAATTCAATAATACAAAATATAATACAATTGTATCTTTAGGTACAAAAGATAATGCAATTCAAGCTATTTCTAATTCTATATTAGATCCATATAGTACTATTAAATCAATTCAAAATGGAACTTTAGGCTTGGCAGGTGAATTTGTTAATACAGTAAGTAATAATAGTATAAAATTAGGTGGAAATGATTTTGCAGTTAATGCTGAAGGTAAAGGGGGTAGTACAGGTGTTAAAGGTTCCTCTGAATCTTTTATAGGTGTTCAAGGTACTTCAAAATCTGGAATTGCAGTTTCTGGTGTAATTAATGCTGCAGATGGTACTATTTCTTCTAAAGCAGGAAGTTTTATTAATTATAAATCTGGAAAATCCGCTATTTTAGGAACAAATGATTATGCTATTGAAATTGGTGGTGATATTAAAATGAGTAGTAGTGATAAAGGAGTAGTCCTTAATAATGCTGATAGACCATTAATTACTAGAAGCTGGGACGTATTTACCTCTGGCACACTAACTGGTGTAGGCAGATGGGGACTATTTATGCAACCTAGTTTTATCACTACAGGCTTTGCAAATTTAACAGGTAAAGGGTTTAAAATCACAGCTTTTAATAGTGACAGTACAACCAAGGATTTATTAACAGTAAAAAATAACAATTCTCCAACTGCAAGTACAGATAGAGGTGAAATAATTGCTAACGCCAATGTTACAGTTAATGGAGACTCTATGTTCAATGGTTCAAGATTCTCAATTAATACTACAAAAGATAATGACCCTGGTATAGTGATGAATGGTTATTTAGGACCATTGATTACCAAGATGTATTCATCATTTAGTAGTGGAGAATATAGTGGTTTAGGTAGATATGGTTTATTTGTAGAACCAAGCACCATGATTTTAGGATTTCCTAATTTAGTTGGTAGAATGGCAAAAATAGTAGCATATAATGCTGATAGTACTTATCAAGATGTAGCGACTTTTGGTATAAATAAGGTGCAAATTCATACACCTAACTTAGAAGTGACAGGTCATATTAAAGCTAGTAATGGTATGGGACAATTAAAAGTTGTTTCTTTAGCGGCAAATAGTATTGCACCAGGTACAGAAAGACAAATACAATTAATTTGTCCACCTAATAATATAATATATAGCTGTTCGATGGCACAAACTCCAGACCCTAAAATATTAACTTCAGCAAATATGGCTCAAACCGCCGTATATTATGGACATAATGCAACTACGAAAGAAGTTACAGATCACTGTTCTGTCTTTGTTAAAAACAATGCGCCCACAACTGGATTTGCAACCGCACTTGCTCTATGTTTTGATTCTAATGGATAAAATAATTTATCTGTTAGTTCTTCTCTATATTCATATCACACATTGATTTAGTATGCTCTAAAGTCAATTGTTTGCACATTTCAAGATCTCCTTTGTCTATAGCCTTTTGCATAATAGCCATTTCCTTTGCTTCTAACTCTTCCTTATCCTTCTGTGCTTGAATAGCTTTATTCTCAATTTCTTTCCTTAATTTACAAGCATCTTTTTGGTCTTGAGTTTGATAACTTTCACAATCTTCTTCTTTAACTACTTGTTCTTCTGGTTCCTTAAATAGATTTTCACATTGTTCTTTAAGTGATGGAGAGTTAATTTTTTGACAATAGCTTTGATCATTTAAAGTTTGTGCTCCCTGTAAAGCAACTTGATCTACTTCTGAAGGAATATCTAAGTTTTCAAGAGCCTCATTTTCTGAGACGACTTGATTTTGAGTGTCTACAACATTTTGTTGATTTTGACCATTATTTGTAGAATTTGAATTATTATTTGTTTGATCAGTAGCATTATTTGTACATGCAGTTAGTAAAAGTACTGCAGTGATTAAAATGAGTGATTTTTTCATAGTTTTATTTTAAATAATTATTAGAAATATTTTTTATAATCCAAGCGATTTGCGGATTTCGTCAGCTTTGGCATTGTCTTCTTCTTTACGGACACTTGCTGTATATGCAGTTTCAATATCCACCCAATCTTGATATTGTTGTTTAACCATCTTTTCAAGTTGAGGAACATGTTTTTTAGATAATTGAGCAAATTTTTGAATTTCTTCTTCAAAAATTCTAATTAATTCATCTATTTGTACTTGTTTTAATTTTGGAACTGAATCAATAATTCTTTTCTTTTCCTCTTTATTTAGAGAAATAGAACCGGCCAAAAGTCTTAAAAACTTATTCTCATCAAATTGTAAATTATGAGCTGGAATTTTGACTTTGATTTCCATAGGGATAAGATGTCCAATTTGAAAATTTGCTGGAGCATTATCCTCTTGACTTGCTTGATTGCCACCACCAGTATTTGTAGCTGATTGATTATCATTAATTGGATTTTTGTCATCTGTATTAGCCATAATTTGTTGATTATGAATTGTTGTGATTATTTAATTTAAAGAAAGAATATATGCTTAACAAATATGCTCCCCATAAAATAGTCATAATGATAGTATCAAAAAAGAGGTAATTTTGGAAATCTAAAGGTAAATCAATCTGGAGTTTTTGAATATTGGAAACGAAATGATATGGAAGTACCAACAAAATCATTAAAAAATAAAACCATTTATATAATCGTGGTTGTCTTGCAGCGTGAAAAAACATTAAACTTACTAAAAAAGAAAACATTGCAGCTATTTCTAATAAAAAGAAAGAAGAAAAATTAGTGTCGAAAGGTAAAGTAAAAAAAGGTTTAATAATTTTAAAATCACTAAATAATCCAATAAAAGAAATTATTGAAAATGCTAAAAAATATAAGCCATTAAGGAAGAAAGCAACTCTAGCAGGGATTAACCATAAACTGTATTTATACTCTGTTTCGATTTTGGAAATAGGTTTTTGTCTTCCAATAGTTTTTACTTTTTCTACTTTCTTTTGAATTTTTTGTTTTTTTTGAAGACTACGGATTTTGCTTTCTTTTAGCGGTTTTGTTTTACTCTGGCTAATGGAAGTTTGTATATCTTTTGAGGCTCCTAAATTCTTAATCCTGACCATTCAGTAATAATTTAAGAAATATTTAATTTTAAGGTTATTTTGCTGATTTATATCATTAAATGCAAATGATTTTTACTTATTTAAAAAAATTAAGGCAATTTATAATCAATTTTCTCTTTCCAATTACTTGTATTAACTGCGAAAAAGAAGATTGTATTGTCTGTGAAAAGTGCTGGTTGGAAGTAAAAGAAATTCAAGACATAATTTGTCCATATTGTGAGCAAAAAAGCCTTCAAGGAAAAATTTGCCAAATATGTATAGAAAAAAATAATAATATATTTTATTTAAATTCTTTAAATGTTTTATGGGTTTATGAAAAACATAGAATTTTAGCTAAATTATTACATGGTTTTAAATATGATTTGCTTTTGGAGTATGGGTATTTTTTAGCAGAAAAATTTGTGAACAAAGCATCTCAAGTAATTAAAATTAATTTTAATATAACAGATTTAATAATTACTTATATTCCAATAAGCCCTCAAAAACTTAAGCTAAGAGGTTTCAATCAAAGCCAAATCCTTGCTAATGAGTTAACTAAATTTTTGGGAATCAAGTGCTATCCCCTACTTTTAAAAATTAAAGATAATCAGGCTCAAATGACTTTAAAAAATAAAAAACAAAGAGAAGAAAATGTAAAAAATGTTTTTCAATTTAATAAGAACTATAAAGACTTGGATAAGGCAAAAAGAATTTTAATTATTGACGATATTGCAACAACTTTGTCTACCTTAATAGAAGCCACCAAAATATTGAAGGAAAATGGATTTACCCATATTGATGCTCTTGTTGTTGCTAGACAAAAACATTAAATTTATGTAAAGTTTTATCTTGATTTAGAGAAATTAAATTTACAAATGAAAATAGGGATTGATACATCGAGATACCAAGTTAAAGAGCCAACTGGAGTTGAGTGGTATTCATTTCATTTATTAAATTCATTGATACCTATTTTAGGGAGAGACCACAATTTAGATGTAAAATTATATACTCAAGAAAAAACTGATTTTGAAGTTGAGCTTCCATTTAATGTTAAAGAACAAATTATTCCTCACAAAAGGCTATGGACAATGTTAAGGCTCTCTTTAGAAATGCTTTTTCATCCTGTAGATTTACTTTTTGTTCCCTCTCATATATTACCTGTATTTCTGCCTAAAAAAACTGTGGTAACTATTCATGATATTGCCTTTCAAGTTCCTGGTTTTGAAAAAGCCTATGATTTTAAAAATAAGTTGCTGTTAAAGTGGAGTACGAAAAGAGCAGTTAAAAAAGCTTATAAAATTATTGTTCCAAGTGAAGATGTTAAAAATGAATTAATGAAGTATTACAATTGTGATGCTGAGAAAATTAAAGTAATTTATCATGGTGGACCAGATTTGACTGGGGAATTAAACCCACTATTTACAAAATGGACTGCTCAAGACAAAAACAGAATTTTAGAAAGGCTAAAACTGAATAATAAAGATTTAATAATTTTATTTGTTGGCAGAATAGAATTTAAAAAGAATTTAACAAAATTAGTTGAAGGATTTTCTAGATTTATAAAAGAATATCCAGACTGGAAATTAGTTTTAGCAGGGAAAAATGGTGTTGGTGCTGAGGAAGTTGAAAATAAAATTACAGAACTTAATTTAGATAAAGATGTAGTTTTAACTGGGTATATTAGTGAGGAGGAAAAAAGATTTTTACTGGAAAAATGTCGTGTATTTGCTTTCCCTTCAAAATATGAAGGTTTCGGGTTACCAATACTAGAAGCTTTTGCTTATAGAAGGCCAGTTCTTACTTCTAAAGTTAGCTCGATGCCAGAAATAGCTGGTAAAGGAGCCTTTTTAGCTGATCCAGATAAAGTTGAAGAAATTAGTGTAGGGCTTAAAAGACTTGTTGCTGATGGAGTTTATATTTCAAGATTAATTAGTGAAGGAGAAAAACAATTAGAAAAATTTAATTGGGAAGATTCTGCAAAACAAACTTTTGAAGTATTAATTTCTTAAATTCTATAAAGAAAATTTATTAGTTCATTTGGAAAGTTAACTTTCTAGACTTAAGTTATATTTACTCATATATTAGTTGCGTATTTAATTTTTTTTATTATGAGTGATAATCAAATTGGTATTATTGGTTTAGCGGTTATGGGTGCAAACTTAGCTAGAAATTTTGCCTCAAGAAATATTAAAACAGCAGTTTATAACCGAACATTTCAAAGGACTGAAGAATTAATTAATAATCACGGAAATGAGTTTTTAAATGGATATGAGAAAATTGAAGATTTTGTAAATTCACTAGCAAAACCTAGAAAAATTATTTTAATGGTTAAAGCAGGTGCTGCAATTGATCAAGTAATTGAAGAGTTAAAGCCGTTTTTAAGTGAAGGAGATTATGTTATTGATGGTGGAAATTCATTTTATGAAGATACTGAAAAAAGAGTTAAAAAATGTAAAGAATATGGTTTGAATTTTATTGGAATGGGTATTTCTGGAGGTGAAGAAGGTGCTTTAAAAGGACCAAGTCTAATGCCTGGAATTACAAAAGAAGATTGGCCTAAATTTGAAAATATTTTAGATCAAATTGCTGCTAAAGATTTTCAAGGACAAGCATGTGTGACACCACTTGGTTATGGAGGAGTTGGTCATTACGTTAAAATGGTTCACAATGGAATTGAATATGCAATTATGCAAATGATTGCTGAAATTTATGATTATCATAGAAAGGTTAAAGGACTTGATGCAGGTCAAATTGCTGAAATCTTTGAAAAAATTAATCAAAGTGAAAATCAATCGTTTTTAAGTGAGATTACAGTACAGGTTTTGAGGAGAAAAGATATTGAAAGTGGAAAGTTTTTAGTAGATTTAATTTTAGATAGAGCTTCTCAAAAAGGAACAGGTGGATGGACATCAATTGAAGCTATTAAAAATGGAATTCCAACTACAACTATTATGGAAGCAACAATGTCTAGAAGTTTGTCATTTTTAAAAAATGAGAGAAATAATTTTAGTAAAATTATTGGAAGAACTTTTAACGATGATGAGGCAAGTGTAGATTGGAATCAAATTTATAGATTTGGAAGTTCTATTGCTTTTATTCAAGGTTTTGAGCTTTTAAAGGAAGCTTCTAAAGAACATAATTGGGATCTTGATTTTGTTGAAGTATGTAGAATTTGGCAAGGGGGTTGTATTATTAGAACTAAGATGTTAATTGAGCTTCAAGAAATGTTTAAGAAAGGACAAAAATGGGTAGAATTAATTCAAAATAATCTTGAAGAGGTTAAAAAATTCATTCTTAGTAGTACGCAAAATGAAATAGCTCTCCCAGCTTTTAGTGCAGCTTATAATTATTTTTTAAGTATGACTGATAAAGATCATCCAGCTAATTTAATTCAAGGACTTCGTGACTACTTTGGAGCTCATACTTTTGAAAGAATTGATAAAGAAGGAATATTTCATGAAAATTGGTTAAATGAATAATAACTTACAAATAATTATCTTTGGAGCTACTGGGGATTTGGCTTTTTTAAAGCTATTTCCTGCATTATTTGAATTATTTTGGCAAAAAGTATTACCCGAAGATTTTCAAATAGTAGGCTTTGCAAGAAGTGAATTTCAAAATGAAAACTTTAGAAATAAAGTGAAAGAAAGTTTACTACAAAATATAAAGAAAGAAGATTTAGTAAATCGATTTATTGAGCATATTTATTATCATCAAGGTAAATATGATGATTTAAATAGCTTTGAAAAATTAAAAGAATTTCTAACTCAATTATACCCAGGAGAGGCTGATAAGATAGCTTATTTTTCAGTTCCTCCAATTGTTTTTGCTGATCTAATTAGTAATTTAGCTGATACCTTTCAAAATGAAAAAGAAAATCTAAAATTAGTGATTGAAAAGCCTTTTGGAGAAGACTACCAAACTGCAGAAAAATTATTTAGTTTAATTGAAAGTAAATTCAAAAATGACAATATATTTTTATTAGATCATTATCTTGGGAAAAGGCCTGTACAAAGTCTTTTAAAACTTAGGCAAGAAAATAATGTAGTGAATTTAATGATTAAAGGTAGTGAAATTGAGAAAATTTCTATCAAAGCTTTAGAAAAGAAAGATGTTGATAAAAGGATTGGATATTATGATCAAGTTGGAGCAACCAAAGATATGATACAATCTCACTTAATCCAGATTCTGGCTTTAGCAATTATGGATATTCCAATTAATTTGGATCTAAATAATCTTCATCGTGAAAAAGAAAATCTGATTTCATCTTTAAAATTTTCTGGAAATATTGATGATATTAATATTGGTCAGTATCAAGGTTATCAGGATTTAGAAGGGGTAAAAGAAAATAGTAATACTGAAACTTTTGCAGAAATTAAATTATTTATTGATAAAAGAGATTGGTTTCAAGTCCCAATCATTTTTACTACTGGAAAATGTTTAAATGAAGATAAAACTGAAATAATAATTGAGTTTAAAAAATTAGCTTATCAAAACGAAAATATAACTAGAAACCAATTAGTATTTGAAATGAAACCTCTTGAACAAATCAGTTTAAAGTTAATTCAAAAGGTAAATTTGAAAGATAAAGACCAAGAGGTGCAGTATGAGAATATAGATTTAACTCAATCAATAGGCTGTAAAACTGACTTTTGTTTGGGAGATTATGCAAATTTAATATTTAATATTATTCATGGTGATAAAACTTATTTTTTAAGTCAGAGAGAAGTTTTAGAGGCTTGGAAACTGATAGATCGAATTATGGAAGTAATTAAAAAAAATAATTTAAAAGTGCAAATTTATGAAAAAGGAAGTAAAGGACCATCTAGTTCACATATTTGAAAAACAAAGTCAATGGACTCAAGAAGTTGCTAATCAAATAATTAAAGAATTTAAAAAAGGAGATCGACTCATTGGATTAGCTGGAGGTAATACACCAAGACAAATCTATTTAGAATTATCCAATAATAAAGAGCTTTTGGAACAATGTAATTTTTTTATTGTTGATGAGAGAAATGTAAGTCAGACAGATAAAGATTCTAATTATTTGATGATTAAAGAAAACTTATTTCAAACTCAAAATAATATTAAAAATTTATTTGGCTACGATACACATTTAAGTTCGAATGAATGTATTAAAAACTATACAAAGATTTTAGAGGGGAAAGTAGTTAAAGGCTTGGATTTGGTTATTTTAGGGATTGGAAATGATGGGCATTTTGCATCAATTTTTCCAGGTTTCAATGATTGGGAAAATAAGGATTTAATTATAGCTACTGAAACTAATGATAATATTATTAAACAACGCTATTCAATGACTCCAAGCTATTTATTGAAAGCAAAAAAAATAATTATTATTTTACAAGGTGTTTATAAGTTGAAAATGTTAGAAAACCTTTTTGATTCTAAAACTAAAAAGGAAAATTTCCCTGCTAAATTTTTATTAACTCATAAAAATCTAGTATTTTATTATACTAATTAAAAACTCTTTAATAATCAGTACTTAAGGGAAAATTATATTTTGCTAGTATAATTATAAATTCATAAGGAGCTTTAATAATCAGTACTTAAGGGAAAATTATATTTATCAATAATTATAGATAACTTTTAATTATTTCTTTTAACTGCCCCAGTCCATTAAAAGTATGAGTAGAAACAAAACATGGGTGAAATCTTTGATATTTTTCTTTTATTGGATTGAAATCAAAATCTGATGGTAATAAATCAGTTTTATTAAAGACGTAAATTATTGGCTTAGATATTGCATGTAGATTTCCTAAAATTTCATTTACTGTATTAATTTTTTTCTCCCACCTATAATCATTTAAATCAATAACATGAATTAATAAGTCAGCTTCAATTGTTTCATCAAGTGTAGATTGAAAAGATTTTATTAAATCAGGTGGTAAATCTTGGATAAATCCAATTGTATCAGTAATTAACACTTCCCTACTTACATTTGGTAAAAATAATTTTCCTACTTTCGTGTCTAAAGTGGCAAATAATTTATCTGCAATATAAACATCTTTTTTAGTTAAAGCATTGAGTAAACTAGATTTACCAGCATTAGTATATCCAATAAGTCCAATATTAAAAAAGTTTTTCCTTTTGCGATTTTCCCGATGGAGAACACGATTGTTGCGAGACTTTTCAAGATTTTTTTCAATTTTTTTAATATGTTCAGCAATATGTCTTTTCATTATTTCAGTATTGGTTTCACCAATTCCTCTACCTCCAATTCCACCTCCTTGTCTTGATAAAATCATTCCCATACCATAAATTCTTGGGCCCATATGTTTGAGACTTGCTAATTCAATTTCAAGGAGAGCTTCTTTTGTTTTTGCATGCTTTTGAAAAATTTTTAAAATTAAGTCTATTCGATCCCAAACTTGTATATTAGCTTTTCTAAACATTTCACTAATATTATAAGTTTGAATGGGTTTTAATTCATTATTGATAATTAAAATATTTGCCCCAAGTTTTATCCCCTCTTCTTTTAATTCATTTAATTTACCTGTTCCAAGATAAGTTTTATAAATTGGTGCTATTTTTTTTTGATAAGTTTTTAAAAGAACTAGCCCACCATAAGTATGAATTAAGCTTTCAGCCTCAAGCATGCGTGACTTAGCGTCCTCTTTTGAGATTTCTAATGGCAATAAATCTATTAGTAAAGCTTTGAGCATATTTAAATATTAATGATTCAAGCATAATGATAAATATAAAAAAAGCCACTAATTTCTTAGTGGCCTTTCAAATATTTTGCTTAATTAATTAAATAAATTTTCAATAAATTGACTTAAAGCTGATTTGGTAAATTGATCTTTTAGTTGAATCTTTGAAATTTCTTTCAAATTATTATTTAGATCATTAGCTTTGACTACTTCTTGAGAAATTGTATATAAGGAATTTCCAATATAAATAATTCTGTCAATTACTTTATTATAAGCTGTATTATAGCCATAAGCTAATAATTCATTTTGTTCATTTAAGTCTAAATGAGAAATTTTTCCTCTTAGAGTAAATCCTTTATTTAAATCAACTCCATAAACATAGGCTCCTTCAAACACTGCTTTTGGACTTTTAGATTGTACTTGTTGGCAACTATTGGCTCCATCACATGTATTGTCACATATTCTGACTCCATTCTGAACTTCACATTTAGGGACGCATACTTTTCGACAGCTTGATGGACAAGATGAATAGGTAAAATCACTACATGCTGCTTCTTGTTTTGGTAATTCATATACCGAAATTGGGAAAGCAATTAAGTTTTTTTCTTTATCAAAAAGTAAAGCTTTATGATTGTCTAAAAGCTCTGAATAAGTGCCACTATCGCCAATTATTTCTTTAGCAATTTCTTTTGGATGACTTGGGTCTGTGACATCAAATAATCCCATTTTAAAGCCTTGTACAGCTGTATAATAGATAAAGTCTTGGTCTTTTTCTACTTCTGCTGGATCAACATCTTTACCAAAACCTATAATATGATTTTGATCATAAGGGTGTAAATAATCACTGTAGCCTGGGATTTTTAATTCTCCTAATAACTTTGGATTTCTTGGATTACTTAAATCAAAAACCATAAATGGATCAATATATTTGAAAGTCACAATATAGGCTCTTTCCCCCATAAATCTGACAGAATAGATTTCTTCTCCTTTTGCGATATTATTTAATTTTCCGATTTGTTTTAAATTTTGATCTAAGATAAATAAATTATTTGAATGATAAGTTTCAAAGCGGTCATAAGAAGACTCAGTAGTAGCTATTCTAAAGTTACCTTGATATTCATCCATAGAAAATTGATTTAAAACATCACCTGGTACTGCTCCTTCTGCCACAAATTTGATTTTTTCCTGATCTAAGCTATATTTATAAATTTTTGTTTGGCTAATGCCACTATATCTATAAGCTCCTGTCCAATCAGATGAAGTAATATAGAGGTTTTTATCAGATGCATATATTTCTTCTCCAGAGCCAATTAACACTTCTCGAGAAACTTGTTTGTTAAAATCTTTAATCGGAATTGCTACGGTTATTAATAAATTAAAGTTTTTAAACTTAGGAATATATTGGTAATCTCCACATGGAAGAATTAATTGGTCACTGATATTAGTAGAACTATCTGAGTAATGAGGTAAATAATCTTCAAATTTTGGAATAGGTGTGTTGATGTCAACATAAGGGAACATTGGATAATCATTTAAAACTAAATAAACAAAATCCCCTACTCTTCTTGAATTTTGATAGTCACCATCCATACCTAGAGTTCTCAAAATTTTTGGATTTGCACGATCTTTAATATCAATAACATAAACTAATGAGTGAGATTTCTGATATGGATAAATATAAGTATTACCTTGGTCAAATATTTCTGGAGATCTTAAATTTTCACTACCAATTACAACTAAATAATCTCCATCTACATACATATCAATTGGATAAAATCCACCTTCAGTTCCTTCTAATTTAAAATTAACTAACTCACGCATTTTTTCAGCAGGATAAGCATTGATTATCCTTAAAGATCTGTCTTTCAAAATATAAATATATTTACCATCATTTTTAATGATATCTCCTTCGTCAACACCTTCTACTTGTGTATTTGTTTGAGAAAAATCAGGTGCGGCATTTTGTTTTATATTTGGTGATGAAGTCATTAAATTTCCTGAGCTAGTAGGGAGTTCAAGATCTCTAGCAAAATCAGTGACATAATCTTCATCGTAAAAACCATCACCTTTATTTAATTTGAGAGTTCTCATCCTTTCTTCTAAATCAGCACAAGATTTGATAGTGGAAATTCCATCTCCTTGGATTTCTTGAAAAGTTCTGCTGGCTTTGTTATTAATATTATTTGAAATTCTCCAGATCATTTCAGACATTTCACCTCTATTAATTTCCTGATCAAAGTATTCAACAGAAAGTGGAATAGCATTTTTGTTGCTTAATGAGTCAACAAATCCTTTAAACCATGGATCAATATTAATTTGATTAGAGTTTAACTGATAGGCATTAGCAATTATTTTAGATGCTTCAGCAAAATTAATATTTTCTGCTGGTTTAAAAGTACCATCAGGATAGCCATCAATTAATTTTAAAGACTTGGCTGTACAAACATAAGGTGCATACCAATCGTCTTTAACATCTGGGAAACAATTGCTTCCTTTAATATTACTTTTTGCTACTGAATTTACCAAAATCTTAGTAAACTCTGCTCTATTAATTTCAGATTCAGGAGCAAAAGTTCCATCATCATATCCTGAAATAATATTACTTTCTTTTAAATTTTGAATAGCCCTTGTATATTGTGTAGAAGAATCAACATCTGTGAAAATATTATTAGATTGAGCTACTGTTGTGGCAGGAACCAAAATATTTACACTAAATAAAAATAAAAAGCTTTTTACTATAGGTCTATGTTTCATAATAATAAATTAAGTTACGGTTAATATAACTAAATTCTACATTATTATTACTTATTCATATTGCCAGAATTTTAGACAATGGTTTAACTAAAATAAAGAACCTTGTTCAACTACATTATTCTCAATTGTAGGGGATTTAAGGATAGGTTTATATAAATCATTTTTCAATAAAGCTTTCACACATCTAGAAAGCGCTTCTACATCTTTCTCTGCATTATGAGCTTCTTCAAAACTTTTATTTAACAAAAATTGATGTAATTCCATTAATTTAGGTGCTTTGTAGCCACTTCTACCAGGTAATTTACATAGGTCTCTTGTACCTTCCATTGAATCAAAAACATTAATAGGCAAGAAGTTTGTTGAAAGACCTAATCTTTCAAATTCATAAGTTAATACTTCTTGGTCAAAACTAATATTATGTGCAACTGCTAGGTCTGAATCTTTGAAAATTTGTATTATCTGGTCTGCTACCGCTTGAAAGACCGGTTGATTAGCTACCATGTTCTCTGTAATTCCAGTAATTCTTTGACTGTCTAGAGAAATTGGACCAAGTGGTTTTATTAATTGATTATATCTAAAGACCTCAATAAAATCCCTATTTTGTTGATCAAATTCAAAAGTTTGAGAAGCAAATTGAATAATATAAGGCTGTTGATCTAAACTTTTTCCACGAATTGGCAAATGAGTTGTTTCTGTATCAAAAATAGTAATTTTCATAGTTATTTTTTTAGGTATTCAATCAAAACCACAGCATTGTTATGGTCTTGATCTTTAGCACTGTAAAGTAAGGTTATATCTTGATGCTTTTTAACAATTTCTTCAAGTATTTTAAGATTTTCTGTATTATTTCTTAATTCTTGAAGAAATTTTCTATGAAATTCTGGCCATTTTTCAACTTGATGATTAAAAGATTTTCTTAATTCATTACTTGGCCCTATTTCTTTTAACCATAAATCAATATGTGCATTTTCTTTGGAAATACCTCTTGGCCAAAGCCTGTCTACTAATATTCTGTACCCATCTTTACTATCATATTCCTCATAAATTCTCTTAATTTTAATCATATATTACCAATAGAAATATAAACTCATATTAATACTATTTATAGAATTTCAAAATTAAATTTGAAATAATTATGATTAAGCAAAAACTTTATAAAATGGTGCCGAGGGACAGAATCGAACTGTCGACGCAAGGATCTTCAGTCCTTCGCTCTACCACTGAGCTACCCCGGCACATATTGGTGAGCGCGATAAATTTAGCTGAAATCAAATTATAATTCAAATAAATTTTTAATATTCTAAAAATTTAGTTTGTAAAATGAATTAATTATAAGATTAATACATTCTAAACTAGTTTTTTTTATTTATAAATTTAATTAAGATATTCTTTTTTCAAACCTTGACAAACTATAATATTTGTTTTATTATAATATGATGATCGTTAAAATATAGTTTTATTTAGGGAGAAGTATGTATTTGAAAATAATCAAATATATTCTTTTCCCTAAGTTAAGTATTGTAAAGAATCTATTTTTGAAGTTTTTTAAAATTAAACTTTTTTGAATGATTTTTCATTCTATTAGAGCTGGTCACTCTAATACTTTATAATATTTAATTTAGGGTTTTTTATTTAATTTTTGTCTTTTAGAGGTCTCAAAGCATTCTAAAGCTTTAAAATACTAGCAACTAATTTTATAATTTGTAAAGCTGTATTTGCTTATCCTCTTAAGCACAGCCTATAAAAATTAGTCTTTTTATGATATTATATGAAGATTTCTCAATAAAAAACAAAAATATGTTAGATCCAAATAATACAAATACTGAAAATACAGATAATTACTATGATTTAGATAAAGATCATGGAGTAGATTTTGATATCTCACCAGATCAATTAAATCTTTTTGAAGAAAATGAATCTGAAAAAATAGATTTTGATATTGATGATGCTACTTATATGGATATCACTCATAAAAATAACGCAGAGGTAAATAAAGTAGTAAGTCCAATCGATGGAAATTTGGAAGAAGAAGATGATGATGAAGAAATTGATGAAGATGAAGTGACTCCAAGTACAAAATTAAAAATTATTGCTACTTTAATTATTGTTGGTTTAGCAGGATATGCAGCTTATTGGGTTCAAGAGCCAGTACAAATTAAAGCTGATGTTTTAGGTTCAGATATTGAATCTAAAACTAATAGCGAAGAAAATTTAGCAAGTAACACATTGTTAGGTGTGAATGATAAAGAAAGTACAAAGTTAGCAGACTCTTCTCTTCAAAACAGTATTAGTGTGGATATGAGTGCATTTGGATTTGAACCTGCAACTTTAAATATCGCTCCTGGAACTACAGTAGTATGGACAAACACATCTTCAGAAGATCAAACTATTGTTGGTTCTTCAGATAATGGAGAAAGCTTTGTAAGTCCTGTATTAAGCAGTGGTGATTCTTTCAATTATACTTTTGAAAATAGTGATAATTTCGAATATTATTCGACTTTTAATCCTACAAAAAAAGCAAATATAATTGTTAAAAACAGTGCTGATAATTCATTTATGCAAGATGATTTAGCAGCATTTCCAGATGCTTTTGAATTTGTAGATGATGAAAGTTCTCCTTTTGAAGAAAATTTAAAACCATCAGCAGAAGTAAATCCTGTGTTAATAAATGATAATGAATTAAAAACTAATAATTTAATAAATGAAGATAGTGAAGAATTAAGGCCTGTAGCAGATGAAAATACTCCTAATAATCTTGCAAAAACTGGACCTGCTGAAACTTTATATGCATTTATTTTATTTGTATCACTTTGGATTAATAGAAAGAAATTAACTAAAGTATTTAATAAATAAACTCAAAGTTGTTGTTGAGTAGTTCATAATTTTAAAAGCCCCTTGTCAAAAAGGGGTTTTTAAATGCTTTTTAATTGCAAAAAGCTAAAACTCTCATAAAATATTAATAATTTAATATTTGATATGGAATATTTAGGTAGTTTAATAGCAAAATTTATTTTTAATTTGAGTGAATTAACTAGTGATTTTTGGGTAAATTTGAAATACACAGATATTAGTGCCTGGCAAATAATTTTAGATATTTTAATAGTAACAGTAATCTTCTATTATTTATTAAAAATGCTAAAAGGATCACGAGCTAGTAATGTAGTGTTAGGACTAGTGATAATTGGAATTGTCTATTTGGTAAGTAATTATTTAAAGCTATTAACTGTTTCTTGGCTTCTTGAACACTTTTTCACAATTATATTAGTTGCAATCCCCATTCTTTTTCAACAAGAACTCAGAATGGCCTTAGAAAAAATTGGAAATACAAATTTTTTTATTCAAGACAAACATTTAGCTATAGACTCTCTAATTACAGCAATCATTGAAAGTTGTGATTTTCTAGTCAAAAGTAAAGAAGGAGCATTAATAGTAATTCAACATGGAATATCATTGAAAGAATATATAGATAATGGTATAAAATTGGACTCTTTGGTCAACAAAGAATTACTAATATCAATTTTTCGTGAAAAAGGACCATTACATGATGGAGCGGTAATTATTGTTAATGGTAGAATTGCTTCAGCAGGCTCAGTTTTACCTACTAGTTTTGACAATAAGGATAAAAACCTTGGAACCAGACATAAAGCTGCAATTGGGCTTACTGATCACACAGATGCAAGTGTTATTGTAGTGTCAGAAGAAAGGGGTTATATCAGTTTTGCTAAAAATGGGAAATTAGAAAAAAATATTGATCTCTCAAGACTACAACAGCTACTTAAAATAGTCTTAACACCAAATGATATTAAGAAAAAAGCAAAAAAATTAATAAGAAGCTAAATGAATATATATAAATACTTAAATATTAAGGTTTTAGCATTTTTGTCTGCAATTATTTTGTGGTTTTTTGTTGTAGGAGTTGAAAATTATGTATTTGTTTTTCCTCAGTCACTCGAAATAAAAGTTTTAAACCTGACTCCCGGTTTAATTGTTGCCCAAAAATTGCCTACAGTGAAAGTAAATTATAAATTACTAGAAAAAAACCTTAATACACCAAATATTAGTGATTTTGATTTAAGCATTAATACTTTAGGTTTAAGTGAAGGCAATTATCAACTACCAGTGTATTATTCAATCAAGAACCCAAAAATTAATATAGTTTCTATTGAGCCTGAAACAGTAACTATAGAACTAGTTAAACTAGCAAGTAAAGAGGTAGAAATTAAATCCAAGGTACAGGGTAAACCAATGCTAGGCTTTGAGGTACAGAAAGTTAGCTTGAGACAAAACAATGTTAAAATTACTGGCTTGCAAAGTAATATCGATAAAATCAATAGTCTAAATATTGATATTAATTTAGAAGGACAAGAAAAGAATGATTTTAGCAAAATAATTAATTTAAAAATTCCTGAAAATATTAATTTAAAGACAGAAGATATTACATTTGAACCAAATACGGTACAAGTTGATGTAAAAATAAATAAAATTGAGGAAAAAAATAACAATCAAAATACTAATGATGATAATGTTATTCCTGATAATAATAACAAAAAAACTGTAATGGTTGATGTAGTAGCTGAAGATAAAATTAAAAGTGCAGTTAGAGAATTTGTACCTAATAATATTTTATTAACTATTGAAGGAAATGAGGAAGATTTGAAACAAATTAACGGACAAAGTTTCAAACTTAAAATTCATGAAAAAGATATTATCAATGGGTTTTATGAAATAAAACTAAGTGATATAATTTCTCTTTTAGATTTAAAAATAAAAATGTTAGAAGTAAGTCCAAGTAAAATAGCAGTTAAATTTTAAATTAATTTTTATGAAAATAGGTATTGTGGGTCTTCCAAATGTGGGTAAATCTACATTGTTTAATGCTTTAACTAAATCAAGTACTGCAATGGCAGCTAATTATCCTTTTTGTACTATTGATCCAAATGTAGGGATTGTGGAAGTTCCAGATAGTCGATTGAAAAAATTAGAAGAATTAGTTAAACCAGAAAAAGTGATTCCAGCAGTTGTTGAATTTGTAGATATTGCAGGTCTAGTTAAAGGGGCTTCAGAAGGTGAAGGACTGGGAAATCAGTTTTTATCTCATATTCGTGAAGTTGATGCGATTGGACAAGTTTTAAGAATTTTCCAAGATGAAAACGTAATACATGTGCACGGTGATGTTGATGCTAAAAGGGATTTAGAGATTATTGAAACTGAATTGATTTTGGCTGATTTACAAACTATTCAAAAAAGACTAGCAAAAGCTAAAAATGATATGAAATCTGGAGATAAAAATAAAGTTGCCTATGCCAATTTGATTGAATTAATTGAAAAAAACTTACAAGAAGGGAAAAAGGTTCGAGATATTGAATTAAGTGAAGATCAATTAGGGTTAATCTCAGATTTACACTTATTAACTGCAAAACCATTTTTATATATTTTGAATGCAGGAGAAGAAAATTTAAGTAATATTGATGTTGAAAAAGTAACAAAGGATTTAGGCTTGAAAAGTAGTAATATGATAGTGCCTATTTGTGCAAAAATTGAAGAAGAGTTAATTACCTTTAATGATGAAGAAGCAAAAGACTTTTTAAAAGATTTAGGTATTGAAGAAAGTGGTTTAAATTGTCTAATAAGGTCAGCTTATGAAACTTTAGGTTTAATGACTTATTTTACTGCAGGAGTGAAAGAAGTGAGGGCTTGGACTATTCACAAGGGTGATACTGCTCCAAAGGCTGCTGGAGTTATTCATACAGATTTTGAAAAGAACTTTATTCGAGCTGAAGTAATTAGCTATCAAGATTTTGTAGCAAGTGGATCAGAATTAGCAGCAAAGGAAAAAGGATTACTAAGACTAGAAGGAAAAGATTATATTGTAAAAGATGGAGATATTATGCACTTCAGGCATAGTAGCTAATTATTCTAGCTTTTTCTTTCCTTTATAGTAGATATATTGCATGGTCAAATAACCAAAGATTAAAGCTATGGTACCAAGTACCCAAGCCCAATCAAAAGTTAATTCTATTAAAAAGATTTCTAAAAATATAGTCATCAAGGCAAAACTACTTAAAATATAAGCCATAGTCCAGAACTTCTTTGTATCCCTAAACTCTGGCAAACTTCTTTCTGTGAAATGATTTAAAAGTAGGATTAAAGCAAAAATAAATAATAAACCAGCAAATAATACAATATTCGCTAATAAATTCTTAAAACTTTCAGTAAGTTGTTGCTGACTAGCAATGAGTTTTAAAGCTAAGGGATGATAAATCCAAATTAAGAATGTAATAAAACTACCAAGGAAAAAAATAATTCTTCTTGATCTAAACAATCTTTGAACTTCTTCCACTCCATCAATATTTTCTAAATCACGACAAAGTAGAGAAATATATTTATAGTGTGTTGCTTTCATTGAAGTCTTAAAAATAAGCTTTTTTGAAAAAAAACCAGTTTTAACTTCACTTGAAAGTAATTCTATATTGTCTTTATATTTTTGAATAATATTAAGGACATTAATTGGATTAACTACTTGCTTACCAATCAGACGTAAATTGAATTTAGTAGGTTTAACTTCCTTTATAGAAATTGCTTCTTTTGGAGAATGGCCTTTATATTTTGATTTTATGCCACTTTGAGTAAAAGAATTAACAACCTCAAGAGGAGAAATTGATCCCTCTGCTACATTAACAAAAATATCTTCAGTGGTTTGTATATTTAATGATGGGTGTGCTTCTGAAAGTAATTGTATTCTCCATTTTGGTAAACTGTTGATAACTCCTATTCCAGCACGGTCAAACTCTTTCTGTAATATTTTTCTTCCCAATTGGACTTTTGCTGGATAACTTTCTTTTTTAAAATAATCTTTAATTCTCTTGATAGCTATGGTTGTTTTGGCATAGTTAAGCCATTCATAACTAGGAGCTTTAGGATAATCAGTAGTGATAATTTTAACTATATCCCCTTTCTTTAAAATATAATCTAAGGATGTATTATGGCCATTCACTATGGCACACATTGCTCTGTGACCTACTTCTGTATGAATATTATATGCAAAATCAATTGCTGTTGAGCCGATAGGTAATTCGAGGATTTTACCATGAGGTGTAAGAACATTAATACGATCTTTTAATAAACTATTTTTTAACTCATCTAAATACTTTGATTCAAAACTTTTATCTTGTTGAAACTGTAAAACTTCTTCAACCCAGCTAGCTCTTGTAGCAGTAGAGATGGGTTTTTTACCTTTATTTTCAAAATAACTAGCTGCAATACCATATTGTGCTTCATAGTGCATTTCGGTAGTTCGAATACAAAATTTAGTTGTAATACCTTTAATCCCAAAAACTGTAGTATGAATACTTCTATATCCATTGGCTTTGGGTAGAGAAATATAATCTTTAAACTTAGATGGTTTCATTTTATACAAGCTATGTACAATACCTAAAGATTGATAACACTGTGAAATTTCAGAAACGATGATATTAACAAATAAAATAGTTTCTATGTCTTCAATTTTCTGATTTTCTCGTTTCATTCTTTTGTAGGTTCTATAAAGATTTTCTTGATAAGAATAAACGATAGCATCAATATCATAATCTTTTAGTGATTTTTCAGTATCAGAAACCATTTTGCTTAAATATTTCGAATTTTCCTTTTTAATTTCTTGTACTTTGTTCTTTAGATTTTTATAATCGTCAGGATATAAATGTAAAAAACAGAGATCTTCTAGCTCCATTTGTATTTCCCTAATGCCAAGTAAATTTGCAATTGGAGTAAAAATTTCTAAAGTTTCTCTAGCTTTCCTTATTTTTTTTTCTGTGACATCCATGTATTCAAGAGTTCTCATATTATGGAGCCTGTCAGCTAATTTTATTAACATTGTTCTTGGATCTTCTGCAACATGAACAAAAAGTTTTTTCATACTTTCTATGTCTCTTTGTTGCATATCATGACGATAGTGAACTTTAGACAGTTTGGTAATCCCTTCAACCATATAAGCTATTTGCTTACCAAATCTTGTTTCAATATTTTCAAGAGTATAGGAAGTATCTTCAGGAACATCGTGTAATAAGGCTGCAATTAAAGTTGGCTCATCAGCATGAATTTGAGTTAATATTTTAACTGTTTCAAATGGATGAATGATATATGGAAGATTCTCCTGTTTTCTTGTTTGTCCATGATGAGCAATAGTGGCAAAAACAAAAGCATCTTTAAATTTTTTTTCGTTGAAGTCAGGGTTATAATCTTTAATAGTTTTAATTAAAGCATCTAAATCTACATTGTATTTATTTTTTAAATCAATAATTATATTTTCAGCTTCAATTAACTTCATATATATTGGTTGAATCTATAAATATATTAACATAATTAAGCTAAATCTAAAACTTTTCTATGATTTCAAACTGATTATAAAATTGTGGCAGATCCGAGGCAAAGTCCTTCTGCATAAAATACTGCAAATTGACCAGGAGCAAAGCCTTGGTCTGAACCTGAAATTTGTACCGTCAATAAATCCTGATCAAGTATTTTGCAATCATAAATATTCTCTCCATGTCTAACTTTGACTTTTAAATTTTTTAACTGATTATCTCCAGGCTTTTCAGTAATCCAATGTATTTGTCCAATGCTGAAATGGTTTCTTGGCTGTGATTCAAAATAATGATTAGAAATAAAAACTTGATTCTTTGGTATGTCTTTTTTAACTATATACCATGGCCCTCCGCTCAATTTAATCCCCTTTCTTTGTCCAATAGTATAAAAATAATAACCTTGATGTTCTCCTACTACTTTTCCAGTATTAATATCAATAAGTTCTCCTTTTTTTTCACCCAAATGATATTTCACAAAATCATTGTATTTAATTTTGCCTAGAAAGCAGATTCCTTGACTATCTTTACGATTAAAATTTGGTAAATTAAAATTTTTAGCTAATTCTCTTACTTCAGATTTTAGGTATGGACCTAATGGAAAAATGACTTTTTTAAGCTGATGATGACTTAAATTTGCTAAAAAGTATGTTTGATCTTTAAAAGAGTCTTTAGCCATTTTTAAAAAGTGTTTTTCTGATGAATTTTCATTTTTGGGAATTATTAATTTATCTGCATAATGCCCACTAGCAACTAAATCAAAATTGTTATTTATTACTTCAAGAAATTTTCCAAACTTAATTTGGGAATTGCATAAAAAATCTGAATTTGGAGTTCTACCTGCTCTAATTTCATCTAAGGCATATCCAACAACTTCTTGATGATACTCTTTTTGAAAATTAATAATCTCTAATGGAATATTGCTTTGACTACAAATTTGTTGTACAAAATCTAAATCTTCTTCCCATGGGCAATCACCCAAAAAACTAAGCTCATCTTCTAGCCATATTTTTAAATAAAATGCTGTAATATCATGTCCTTCCGCCTGTAATAATTTTAAGGCAACTGAACTATCTACCCCTCCCGATACTAAAACTGCAATTTTCACTATTAAAGTTTTTAAAGATGTTGAAAGTATTAATAACCTTTAATTTAAAAGTCAAATAATCAAATTCTTCTTAATTAAATTGAAAGTAATAACTATTTTTATTAACTCACTGAAATCGGCCTTGCTAACACAATCAAACGATTTAAATCAGTTCCTACAGGAGTACAAGTAATTAATGTAAGTCGAGTTTCACCTGATTGTGTTAAAACTTCAATTTCACTAGGTTTAACTACTTTTTTTGAATATACTTGATAAACATATTTTTTTTGATTGTGATAAACGACAACTTGATCACCAACATTTACTTGATGAAGTAAGGCAAATACATCTTTAAAACGTCCTGGATCCCAGGGAAAATAAGAACTATGACCAGTGACAACAACATTTCCTTTTTCCCCTGGATAAGCTGTTCCTGGATAATGAACCACACCAAATCTCAAGGCATCTTGAACCTGGTTTTCTAATGCTTTCCAATCTTTTCTAATCAATGCATCAGTAGAAATTTGAACTATTGGAACGTTTTGGCTAATTCTCGGAATTATAACTCTGTCATCGGGAGGTGCTATTTCCATACTTAAAGGTGGAATCTGTTTTTTTGCTTGAGTAGTATTAATTGCAATTGGGAGTGGTTTTTGTCCTTCTTTAGAAGCATTTTGCTGAGCTATAAGCTCTTGTTGGCTATATGGGTTTTGATTAAACTCTCCTCTTAGTTGATTTAATTTAGTAAGAAATAATTGACTGTAAGAAGTGAAATTTAAAATAAAAAAGAAAATAGTAAAAATAATTGCAGACACACTAATAAACTCTAAAGTATGCCATATTTTATTAAAAACCTTATTTTGCTTCTTAACAGTTCTAGGCTTTTGATTATTTAAGTTAGAATTATTGTCTGGTACACTAGAAGATGCGATTTGAGATGAAGTATTAGGTGAAGTTTTATTTTGATTCTGAACTTCTACAGTTTCTCCTTTTTTAGCACCTAAATTAAAAATAATTTCTCCATCTTGAATAGGAATTTTACGGGATGGTTTTTTGGGATTTTGATCCTTAATGTCACCAAATTTATATTCTGACATCAAAAACTAATTAAATATCACTTAATTTAGCAAGCAATTCAGCTTCTTCAGCTTGTTCTTGTTCTTTACTTTTTGCTTCAGCTTCTCTCAATGATTTAGATTTTTCTTTTGTTTCAAATTCTTTCCATTCAATTAAATGTTTTTCATTTAATCGATTTAATTCATTTTCATATTCTTTGTCTAATTCAGCTAATTGATTCTTTTCAGTAGCTAAAATATTTCTGAACTTCTCGACTTGCTCAGGAGTCATTATTGGTAAAATTTGAAACCAATATTGTCTTTCTTGATCATCCATTGATTCAGTAGTTTTGATAAGATCTACTAAATCTGAATATTTTTCCATAACCATTTTAGGTATGGCAAATTTTTCTGGCTGAATATTACCTGCACTATTTTCTGTACCTTCAGTTAAATCAAAAGCTCTTCTATTTGTATTTACAGTATTAGTTTGAGATGTTGTGGAATCTACTGGAGCTGGAGTAGTTGATGATGTAGTAGAGCTATTTGCTGAACCTGTTGTTTGATTGGAAGTAGTTGATGATGTACTAGAATTAGCAGTATTTTGAAGGCCTGCAATTACAATATCATCATTTGTTTGGGTATTTTGTGGGTCGTTTTGCATATTTTTATTTTTTCTATCCTTTTATTTTACCATTTTTATGAGATTTTTTAAAGGGTAAATTAAATGATAAATACATCCCCCTCAATATTTTCAATACCTTCTTTTGCTATTCTTAAAGACTGTACTAAATTTAAAATTTGATAACTATCTTTGTCACCACTATCCCATAGCTTCTTAATAGCTCTAATTTTATTTAATATTATTAAAATATCATAATCAGCTTTTGCTTTATGAGTAGATGATAAATTGTTATAAACAGATAAATTTAATAAAGAGGATGGGGTAAATAGCTTGATAGTTCCACTTTCTATCTTTTTTATTAACTCTTCTAAAAATTGAAGATCTTTTGGATCTGATTGAAATTTTTTATCGGAAATAGGTAAAGGCTTATTTAACATTTGCTGAATTTCGGGAGCAATATCACCAGTAACTGACAAGCTTCCTTCTAAATAAGCTTTTCTTATTAAAAATAACACTTTTTGACCTTCATTTTTAATTAATAAAGGTTGTCCATTTAAACTCATTTCAATATTATTTTCTTTTTGCTGTTTGTTAGGAAAAACCATAGAATAAATTGCATTAAACTAATATTATTTTAGCATATTAAATTCAAATATTGAAAGCAAACTGGTTTTTGATTAAAGTAATCTCGATTAATAAAAAATAAAATGGATAAAAAAGAAGTTAAAGAAAGAATAGAAAAATTAAAAGAAAAAATTCGAGAATTAAATTATAGCTACTTCATACTTAATAAATCTGAAGTTTCTGAAGCTGTTAGAGATAGTTTGAAAAATGAATTAAAACAATTAGAAGAAAGATACCCTGAATTTATTACTGCTGATTCTCCTACTCAAAGAGTTGGCGCCCCTTTATCTGGTAAATTTGAAAAAATAGCACATATTACTCCTAAGAAAAGTTTAGCTGACTGTTTTAGTTTTGAAGAAATTGTTAACTGGGAAGAGAAAATTAAAAAGTTAATACCTACAAGTCAAGTAATACATTATTTATGTGAATTGAAGATTGATGGTTTAAATATAACATTACATTATGAGGAAGGTGTTTTTAAAAGAGCTATTACAAGAGGTGATGGAATTATGGGTGAGGATGTTACTCATACAGTTAGAACTATTGAATCTATTCCTTTAAAGCTAACAGAAACTATTAATTTAGAAGTTAGTGGGGAAGTATTTATCAATAAAGAAAATTTTTTAAGAATAAATGAAGAGCAAACAGCTAAAGGAGAGGAAACATTTGAAAACCCAAGGAATTTAGCAGCTGGAACCATAAGACAATTAGATCCTCAAATAGCTTTAAATAGAAAACTATCAGCGTTTTTTTATTCTATTGGTGAAACAGATATGGAAGCAAAACCTCGAAGACAACAGAATGTATTGGAAAGATTAATGGACTTGGGACTTCCTGTTGAAGGTCATTTTACTTTTTGTGAAAATATTAATGATGTGCATAAATTTTTAGATAAGGCTGAAGAATTGAGAGAAAAACTCCCTTTTGAAATTGATGGAGCTGTAATTAAAGTAAATGAGAAATCACAACAGAATTTAATTGGATTTACTGCTAAAACTCCAAAGTTTTCAGTTGCTTATAAATTTCCAGCAGAACAATCTACTACTAAAGTTTTGGATATTCACGTTCAAGTAGGAAGAACCGGAGCTCTAACTCCTGTTGCAGTTTTGAGCCCTGTAAGAGTTGCAGGTTCTACAATTTCAAGAGCTACTTTGCATAATAAAGACGAATTGATGCGTAAAGACGTTAGAATTGGAGATACAGTTATTATTCAAAAAGCTGGAGATGTTATTCCTGAAATTGTGGGAGTATTAAGGGATTTGAGAACTGGAAAAGAAAAAATATTTAATTTTCCCAAAAACTGCCCCGTTTGTAATTCAATTGTCATTCAAAAAGATGAAGAAGCAGTAATTCGCTGTTCTAATCCTGACTGTTTTGCCCAAGATAGAGAAAGATTTATACATTATGCAACAGTGATGAATATAGACGGTCTAGGAGAAAAGGTAATTGATGTTTTGTTGGAGAATCAGCTAATAGATGAAATTCCTGATTTATATTATTTAACAATTAATGATTTATTACAGTTACCCTTATTTAAAGAAAGAAAATCAGATAAATTAATTAAAGCTATTGAAAAGTCAAAAAATATTGATCTTGAAAGATTTCTTTTTGCTCTAGGAATTCGGCATATTGGTGAGGAAACAGCAACTTACTTGGCACAATATTTTAGAGATGAATGGAATGAAATGAATTTTGATCAAAATGAACATCAAAATATTGAAAATATAAATGATTTACTAATAATTGTTCAAGAGCTAAATAAAGATAAACTACTTGAGATTGAAGGATTTGGAGAAAAAGTTAGTGAGGAGATTTTAGAATGGTTTAAATTGGAAAGAAATATTGAATTATTAAAAAAACTTAGAGATGTAGGTATATCTTTCAAAGGTAATGGAGCCCCTTTAAGTTTAAAGCTAAAGGGTCAAACTTTTGTTTTAACTGGAACTTTAAAAAATTTATCTAGAGATCAAGCTAAAGAGCGAATACGGCAAAATGGAGGAAAAGTAGTTAATAGTGTTTCTTCTAAAACTAGTTTTGTTATTATTGGGCAATCAGACAAATCAAGTACAAAAGAAAAAGATGCTAAAAAACTTAATATTCCATTAATTGATGAAGAGGCTTTCCTTAAAATGATTGAGGTTTAATTAATTTATATGGTTTTAAAACAACAAAAAAATATCAAGGTGGCAATTGTTGCCGAGTTATTAATCAGGCTTGGAGGAGCAGAAAGAGTAGTTAAATCTTTAATGGAGATTTATCCTGAAGCCAAAATTTTTACTCTTTTGTATGATGAAGAAAAATGTGGTAATGATTTTCCAAAAGATAAAATTCAAACTTCCTTTTTACAAAAATTTCCAAAATTTATCCGTAAAAGATATAGATGGCTAATCAAATTGATGCCGTATGCAATTGAGTCTTTTGATTTTACAGATTATGATTTGGTAATTAGTTCAAGTTCAGCTTTCGCTCATGGAGCTTTAACAAGTTCTGAAACTTTACATATTTGCTATTGTCATTCACCAATGCGTTATGCCTGGGATTATTCACATCAATATTTAAATGATAAGTGGTTTAATCCAATAAAAAGATTTTTTGCAAGAAGGGCAATAGAAAAGATTAGGATTTGGGATAGAGTAGCTGCTGATAGAGTAGATTTTTATGTAGCTAATTCTAAACATGTTCAAAAAAGAATTGAAAAATATTATAGATTACCCTCAGAAGTTATTTATCCTCCAGTTAATGTAGATAAGTTTCAATACAATAACTCTTCAAAAGATTATTTTATTATTATTTCTACTTTAACTTCTTATAAAAAAATTGATTTAGCCATTAACTTGTTTAATAAGATTGGGAAAAAATTAATAATTGTTGGAGATGGACCAGAAAGAGAATTTTTGGAAAGTATTGCTGGAGAAAACATTGAATTTAAGGGTAGGATTAGTGATTTAGAGGTACAAAAATTACTAGAAGAAAGTAAAGGTTTGATATTTCCTTCTGAAGAGGATTTCGGTATTAGTATGATTGAGGCAATGGCAGCTGGAAGACCTGTATTGGCCTATAAAGCTGGGGGTGCTTTAGAATTTATTGAAGCTGGAATTAATGGAGAGTTTTTTAATGAACAAAATTTAGCTTCAATGGAAGATGCTTTAGCTAGATTAATAAATAATGAAAATAAATATTCACGAGAGATCATAAGAACAAAAGCCGAAAAATTTTCAGAAGAAATATTTAAAAATAAAATACAAAAATTTATAAATGAAAAAATTAAGGCTTATTAATAAAGTAAATCTATATTTATTAATTGATAGGCAATATTTTCGTTTAATAAGCAATTTTTAAATTCAGTAAAATAAGATATTTTACTACTATAAAATTTCACCATTTTAAAGGATGTCTTTATATAGAAAATATCGACCTAAAAATTTTTCATCTTTAATTGGTCAAAACCATATTAAAACGACATTATTAAATGCTATTTTGTCTAATCAGCTGGCTCATGCCTATTTATTTGCTGGACCTCGTGGAACAGGAAAAACTTCTACAGCCAGATTACTTGCTAAAGCCATAAATATAGAGGGAATGACTGAGCAAGGAGAGTTTGAAGAAAGTGATTTGACTCAAGATATAGATCAAGGAAGACTCATTGATATTATTGAAATTGATGCGGCATCAAACCGCGGTATTGATGAAATGAGAGATTTAAAAGAGAAAATTAATTATTCCCCTACTCGTGTAAAAAATAAGGTTTATATTATTGATGAAGTGCATATGTTAACAAAAGAAGCATTTAATGCACTTTTAAAGACCTTGGAAGAACCACCTAGTTTTGTATATTTTATTTTAGCAACAACGGAAATTCATAAAGTGCCAGAAACGATTATTTCGAGATGCCAAAGATTTGATTTTAGAAGAATAACTGATGAGAATATTATTGAAAGGTTAAAAGAAGTAGCGACAGCAGAAAATATTAAGGTGGAAGAAGAGGCATTAAAAATTATTGCAAAACAAGCACGTGGAGGACTTCGAAATGCTTTAACTTTGTTAGAACAATTTATCTTTAATGGAAAAGTAGAAACTGAACAAGTTAAAAAGCTACTTGGTATCAGTAATTTACAAGCTTGTGAGGATATTTATGGTTTATTAGAAAGTTGTCAGACAAATTTAGCTATTGAAAAACTAAATCTTTTATTTGATGTTGGTGTGGATTTACAACAATTCAATAAGGATTTTTTAGATTTTTTGAGGAATCAAATGATTGAAAATATTCGAGAAAATAATCATCAAAAAACTTTAAGGATTTTGGAGATACTTGAGTACTTCCAAGAATCTTATGAAAAACTAAAATACTCTTATATTCCTGAACTACCTCTGGAGGTTGCAATCGTTAAATCTTGCCTTGGAAAAAACCAGAAAATAGATCAGGGCTCAAAAAAAAAGCCTGATATAACCGAAGAAATTAAAGCTGATGAACAGGCAGTGGAAAGTATACCAAATACTCAAGCTAATGAAGAGAATAATACAGAAATTAGTATAGAAAAAATATCAGACACAAAATATACAGATTTAACTTTAGATCAAATTACTGCAAAATGGCATCAGGTTTTAGGAAGGGTTAACACTCCTTTAACTAAAAGATGCTTAATGGCAGGAAAACCAGTTGAATCTTCGCAAGGTAAAGTAGTTTTGGCTTTTAGTAGTAATTTTCATAAAGATAAATTTTTTGCTAATGAAGTCTTAGTAGAAAGTGAAGAAGCTTTCTTACAAGAATTTAATCAAAGAATAGCTTTTGACGGCATTATTGATGCAAGTTTATTTGGAGATGCAGTTGGTCTTGAGTCTAATAAAAAAGATCAAGTACAAGGAAATGTAAATTCAGCTTTAGCTGTGTTTGGAGGAGAAATTGTAAATTAAGATGGTGACGTCAGATTTAAAGTAGAGCAAGCATAAACTAAGAGGGTAAGAAATTAAGAGAGAGTCGTAAACCAAAAGAATGTGGTACTTAAATTTAGAAAAAGTGTAAATAAAATATCGAAATATAAATAAAATAAAAAAGCGAGATTTAAATCTCGCTTTTTTATTAAAATCACTAATTTTATTGTTGTGTTTCTGTACTAACTGCTTGTTTATGAGATAGTTTATACCTACCCTGATCATCAATACCAATAAGTTTAACTTTGATAATATCTCCTTCTTTAACAACATCTTCTACTTTATTAACTCTTTGATTTGCAAGTTCTGAAATATGTACCAAACCATCTTTACCTGGACTTATCTCTACAAAAGCTCCAAAGTCAGTAATTCTTACTACCTTCCCACTAAAAATATCTCCTACCTCTGGCTCATAAGTGATTTGTTTAATCCAAGATTTTGCTTTTTCAGCAGCTTCAGCATTAACTGAAGTAATCATAATTAATCCAGTTTCTTCAATATCTATTTCTACACCTGTCTCTTTTGTAATTTTCTGAATAGTTTCACCACCCTTTCCAATAACATCTCTAATTTTTTCTGGGTCAATTTGTATTGAAATAATTCTTGGAGCAAATTTTGATAATTCGCTTCTAGGCTGAGAAAGAGTATTAGCCATTGAATCTAAAATTTCACTTCTAGCTTGTTTTGATTGAGATAAAGCTTCTCTCAACAAATCAATTGAAAGTCCTTTTACTTTGATATCCATTTGTAGAGCTGTAATACCGTCTTTTGTACCTGCTACCTTGAAGTCCATATCTCCTGCAAAATCCTCAAAACTTTGAATATCTGTTAAAATTTTATAACCATTTTTTAAATCTCCATCATAAGTAACTAGTCCCATAGCAATACCTGCCACTGGGTTTTTAATTGGAACCCCAGCGTCCATTAAAGCTAGTGTTGAACCACAAACTGAAGCCATAGAGCTAGATCCATTACAAGTCATAATTTCTGATACAACCCAAATGGTATATGGAAAATCTTTTCGATCTGGAATCACAGGGACCAATGCTCTTTCAGCCAACATTCCATGTCCAATATCTCTTCGAGAAGGACCTCTTAAAGGTTTAGTTTCTCCAACTGAATAAGGAGGAAAATTATAGTGATGGAAATAATATTTTTCAGTATCTTCATCCATAGTTTCTACAACCTGTGCAGAGCCCGGAGAACCTAGTGTACAAATTGATAATGCTTGGGTTTCTCCTCTTTGAAATAAGGCAGATCCATGAGTTCTTGGTAATAAACTGACTTGAGAACTTAATGGTCTAATTTGAGTAAGTTTTCTTCCATCCAGCCTCTTCTCTTCTTCTAAAATATTTTTTCTCATATTTTTTTCAAAGAGAG
The DNA here is from genome assembly GCA_963169655.1 of Patescibacteria group bacterium. Classification (GTDB taxonomy): domain Bacteria; phylum Patescibacteriota; class Gracilibacteria; order UBA1369; family UBA1369; genus KLAP129. The sequence goes on from CAUJCM010000004.1 coordinate 223,551, forward strand.
TCATCAAATCTTCTTTTAAATCTTTCTTAGAAAATTTGCCTTCATTTAATTCATTTTCAAACTTTTCAAATAGTTGTTTTTCAATTTCTTTTAATTTTAATTTGATAGCACCTTTAGTAGGACCAGCAACACCATCTAACATTTCCTTATTAACAAAACTAGTTACTGCTTCTAGAGATGATAAATTTTCTGGAGCAAAAGCTACTTCTAAATCTGGTTTTTTATATTTAGCTGCAAAAGACTTTTGTAGTGCACATATTTTTTTAATTTCAGAATGAGCTAAATCTAAAGCTTTTAACATTGTTTCGTCGTCGATATTTTTTGCACCAGCCTCAACCATTGTAATTGCTTCTTCAGTACCAGCTACAACTAAGTCTAAATCTCCAGATTCCTCTTGAACATAAGTTGGATTAATAATTAATTCTCCGTTAACCAACCCGATTCTAACAGCACCTACTGGTCCGGCAAAAGGAATACCAGAAATTGAAATAGCAGAAGATGCAGCTATAAGTCCGAGTATAGATGGGTCAACTTCCATATCAGCAGATAAAACTGAGACAATTAATTGAACTTCATTAGTCATTCCTTTGGGGAATAAAGGTCTAATTGGCCTGTCAATCATACGAGAACTTAGAACAGCTTTATCAGTTGGCCTAGATTCATTTCTCTTCATAAATCTTGAACCTTTGATTTTTCCTGTTGCATAATATTTCTCTTCAAAATCTACAGTTAAAGGGAAAAAATCTATACCTTCCTTTGCTTCTCCCATAACTACACTAGCAAAAACTACGGAATCGCCTAAAGAAACTGTGACTGCACCACTGGATTGATTTGCAAGTAAACCTGTTTCTATTTTGAGTAATCTACCTGCAATATCCATTGAAAATATTGTCTGATCCATTTGATTTTATATTAATTATTATTGATTATTTTTTTAAAAAAAGCCTAGCTTTTATTGGAGCGTAGACTTAATTATCAAGTTAAGGTAATTATAAATTGAATTTTATTTTAAACTTAATTTTCCAGTAAGCTCTGAATAATTATCTTTATCATTCAATTTCAAATAATTGAGTAGTTTCCTTCTCTTACCTACCATCATTAATAGCCCACGTCTAGAATGATTATCCTTTGGATGAGATTCTAAATGAGCTGATAATTGTTTAATTCTTTCTGTTAGAATTGCAATTTGAACTTGTGGTGAACCCGTGTCTTTTGGGTGTACCGCAAATCCTGCAATTACTTGTTTCTTTTCACTCCTTTTCATTAGCTTATTACAATTAAAAAACGAATATTTTACGCGAGCTATAATCTAGCAGAAGAATTATTCATTGGCAAGCTAAACTTTTTGTGATAGTTCTTAAGTAGTTTATTTTTACTTAATGAATTACAAAGCTTTAGTAGCAGAAGCATGGGATTTTACTCAAGAACATAAGAAGTTAGCTCTTTATTATGGGGCTGTACCAGCGTTTTTTACAACAGGGGTAGGAGTTGGATATATTATTTATCAATATTATTCTTTTTTATCCTCTCAACTTTTTCAAAATTGGGAACATAAATTTTTAACTGTTGTACTTGAATATGCTTTTAATTTTTTGATTAATAAGACCTATTTACTTTTTCCTTTAATAATTACCGCTATCATTGTTTTAATAGGTTATTTTATTTTACCGGTGATTTGCCAAGGAGCTTTAATTCAATTAGTGGCAAGAAGAAAAAATGGGCAAATTGTGCATGGAAGAAAAGGAATTAATTATGGACTGTTATCTTTTTTACCTCTTTTTGAATATAGACTTTTAGTTCAAACATTTAGTATAACATCTGTATTTTCAACCGTAGCTCTAGCCTTGAGAATTATGGGATGGAATATTATGACAACTATAGTCCCATTAATGGTTTTTGTAGCAATATTAGGTGTTGTTTTAGCTTTGTTTTTAACTTACACAGAATTTTTTATTGTAATTGATGGAGAAAGCGTTTTTACATCTATGACCAAAAGTTTTAGCTTAGTTATTAAAAACCTAGAAGAAACACTTTTAGTAACTATTTTAATGTTAATAATCGGACTTAGAATTATTATTCAAATTCTCTTCGTTTTACTTATCCCAATTTTAGTTATTGCTGGGATATATTTAATGACATTAGCAAATTTACCTCACTTAGGAATTATAGTTGGGGCAATTATGGGATTAGTGGGACTAATTATTGCATCTTACTTAATTGGAATAATCCATACTTTTACAGTTATAGTGTGGACCTTCACTTTCTTAAAATTAACTGGAGAAAAAGAGTCCGACGCCAGGAGTGAAGCTTAAGAAAAAAATTAAATAAATCAAAGTTATTATAAATAGTCTTTTAAGCATTTTTGATGTATCTAATTTATCTTTCTTATTTTCTCCAATCATATTTTCATTAAAAGAGCTGTATTCAACTGTTAAAGTGACAAAAATAGCTAAACTAATATAAGTAATTAAGAAAGTATTAAAATAAAAAGCATCAAAAATATTTTGCCAATTAATGTCTCTTACGGCGAAATATCCCTTACAATTTACAAAAAGTGTAGCCAAAACTAATACGGAAATATGTGCTAGCTGATCTAACCAATAATGTATCTTTTTGCTATTTTTTTGAGATTTTTTATTAGTATTTAATTTTACTGAATCAATAAAAAAATGCGAGATTGCTATAATTAAACCTAAATACAGTACTTTATAACTAAAAGTATATAAGTAGGCTAGTAAAGAAATAATAATAAAGTGTACAAAAGAATGAGCAAAAATTCCCCAAGGTGAATTTTTTTTCCATTTAACTAACTTACTGGGTTGAAAAATATAATCAGCTAATTGATGTCCAAAATATAAATACAAAAATAACATAAAAATCTCTCAATTAACTAAATTATAAATTCTTTTCTCTAGTATTTTCTTTGACTCTATCTAAAAACTCTTTACTAATTTGTTCTGCCATTTGTGGATTTGATGAAATTAAATTTAAAAAGTCATCTTTTGTAATAATAAATACTTGAGTTGGCTCGATAGTTTTTGCAGTTGCATTGCGAAGTGCCTCAGAAATTAATGCCATTTCTCCAAAAAAATCATTATCTCCTAAAATAGCAATCTCTTTATCAAAACTAGGTGTGTCACCTGCATGAAAAATTCTAACCATGCCATTTTTAATGATAAACATTTTATCCCCACTATCACCTTCATTAAATAAAATATAATTTTCGGGATAATATTCCATATTCACTCTTTTGATAATTTCTGAATGAATATTTTCGTCAAGAGTTGCAAATAATGGTATTGTTTTTAATAAATTTGTTATAATGTGTAAGTCTTGCTCGTTTTGATTTGACATGTTAATTTAATTTAAAAATATCTTTATATTATATAATAAGTATGCCTAAATATCAAGCCTCTGAGATAGAGAAAAAGTGGCAAGAAGATTGGGAAAAAAATCAGGTTTATCAAACAAATGGACAAAACCACAGTAAGCCTAAGTTTTATGTTTTGGATATGTTTCCTTATCCTTCTGGATCTGGACTACATGTTGGTCATCCTAAAGGCTATATCGCAACTGATATTGTTAGTAGAATGAAAAGACAAAAAGGATTTAATGTCCTCCATCCAATGGGCTTTGATGCTTTTGGACTACCTGCTGAAAATTTTGCATTAAAAAATAAAGTTCATCCAAGAACTTCTACTGAAAAGAATATTGAAACTTATATAAGACAATTAAAGTTGATTGGCTTGGATTATGATTGGGATAGGATGATAAGTACTATTGATCCTGATTATTATAAATGGACTCAATGGATATTTATTAAATTTTTTGAAAAAGGGCTTGCTTATGAGTCTTTTGAGCCAATAAATTGGTGTCCCGTAGATAAAACTGGTTTAGCAAATGAAGATTTAGAAAATGGAAAATGTGAAAGATGTGGCTCATTGGTAGAGAAAAAGCTAATGAGACAATGGGTTTTAAGAATTACTGACTATGCTGATCGATTACTTGAAGATATTGAAAAATTAACTGATTGGGAACCATCAATTAAAGAGATGCAAAGAAATTGGATTGGAAGAAGTGAAGGAGCTGAAGTTAATTTCCAAGTTAAAGGTTTTAATCAAATAATTAAGATTTTTACAACTAGGATAGATACAATTTTCGGCTGTACTTATGTTGTTTTGGCCCCAGAAAATAAATTAATTGAAGAATTAAAATCGCAAATTTCAAATTGGGTAGAAGTAAATAAATATATTGAAGCTGTTAAAAATAAATCCGATTTAGAGAGAACTGATTTAAATAAAGATAAGACAGGAATTATTTTGGAAGGAATAAAGGCAATTAATCCTTTTAATAATCAAGAAGTTGATATTTACATTGCTGATTATGTATTAAATTCTTATGGAACGGGAGCTGTAATGGCTGTTCCTGCACATGATGAGAGAGATTTCGAGTTTGCTACCAAATATAAAATTGAGATTAAGAAATCAATTGAAGCTGAAAATCAAAATAATTTACCCATGACTTTAGATGGAATTTTGGTTGATTCTGGAGAATTTAGTGGACTTAAATCCACTGAAGCTAGAAATGAAATGATTAAATGGCTGGAAGATAGGGAGCTCGGTTCTAGGAAGATAAATTATAAAATTAAAGATTGGGTTTTCTCACGACAAAGATATTGGGGCGAACCTATTCCAATTATTCATTGTGAAAGTTGTGGACCTGTAGCTGTACCTGAAAAAGATTTACCAGTTCGTCTTCCAGAAGTTGATCAATATGAACCAAGTGGTACTGGTGAATCACCGCTTGCCAATATGACTGATTGGGTAAATACCAAATGTCCAAAATGTGGAGGAACTGGAAAAAGAGAGACTAATACAATGCCTCAATGGGCTGGATCTTCTTGGTATTATTTGAGGTTTATAGATCCAAAAAATGATCAACAATTAGTAAATAAGGAATTAGAGAAGTTTTGGTCACCTGTAGATTTATATGTGGGAGGTGCAGAGCATGCAACAAGACATTTAATTTATGCTAGATTTTGGCATAAATTCTTATTTGATATTGGAGTAGTTAATCATGATGAACCTTTTATCAGACTTCACCATGTTGGTATAATTATGGGGGAAGATGAAAGAAAAATGAGTAAAAGATGGGGAAATGTGATTAATCCTGATGATGTAATTAAAGAGTTTGGAGCTGATAGTTTGAGGCTATATGAAATGTTTATGGGACCTTTCGAACAATCTGTAAGCTGGAATACAAAAGGATTAGTAGGAATTAAGAGATTTCTAGATAAAGTATTTGATGAAGTAAATAAAGTAGCTCAAGGTAATTTAGAATTTGATGAAAAAGATTTGAAAAAAGCTTTAAATATTTTACATAAAACTATACAGAAGGTAGAAAAAGATATTGAAGAATTTAAGTTTAATACTGCTGTTTCACAAATGATGATTTTTGTGAATAGTGTGATGACTTTGAAACTTGGAGATGAGGCAAGAATAATTTGGAAAGATTTTTTAAAAATTTTAGCTCCTTTTGCTCCACATTTATCTGAAGAGCTTTGGCATTTATTAGGAGAAAAAGATTTTATTGTTTTAAGTTCTTGGCCAAAAGTAAATGAAGAATATTTAATGGATGATACTTTAAATATTGTAATTCAAGTAAATGGAAAACTTCGTGAAGAAATTGAGGTTGATAAAGATTTAACTGAAAAAGAAATAATAGAATTAGCTAAAAAACAAGAAAATGTAACTAAATTTTTGGATCAAAAGCAAATTATTAAAGAAATTTATGTAAAAGGAAAATTGATAAGCTTTGTTGTGAAAGATTAAAGTCTTTGCTAATATCTCAATGAAAACAAAATTATTTAAAAAAGTGATTAAGTTTAAATATTTAAAAAATAAACAAAAAAAAGCTTTTACATTAGTTGAATTAATTATCGTAATGGCTATTTTAGTTGTTGTTTTTGGTATAGCTCTTGGATCTGTGAATCAATCTCAATCTTTGCAGATTTTTAATAATAATTTTGATAAAATTATGTCGATGATTGGTACCATGAGAAGCCAGGCAATTACAGGAAAGGGACAATTAGATTATGTTGATTTTGATAATGATGGTTGTAATGAAAGTGGAGGAGATAATTGTGGTGGGCCTGACTTTGTAATTCCTGCACATTACGGTGTTTATTTTGATGCAACAAATGGTAAAATAATAACTTTTGCGGATATGAATGTGCCAAAATCTGGGGCTATTGGTAAAGTTGGCAAGTTTGATGAAATTGGAAGTTATAAGACTGGTAAAGATCTTGTTTTAGAAACGAGAAGTTTACCTGAAAATTATCAATTAACTATTTTTGATAACGATGAAAATGCTCCTTTTACAAAGGGAGGAATATTCTTTACTCCAAATTATGCTGATATTAGTTTTGAAAATTTTACTGCAAGCCCATTTTTAAATATCAAATTAATAGATACAAAGGCTAATCGATGTAGGATGATTACCATTCATAAATTAGCAGGAATACCTGAAGTTAAATTTTGTAATTAATGTTTTTAAAAAATTATAAAAAAAAGTTAAATAAAAAAGGAGAAACTTTAATTGAAGTTTTAATAGCACTTTTTGTTGTAACACTTGGTGCTACTACTGCTACTAGCTTAATTGTTACAGCACTCAGATCTAATCAATTTAATAAAGATTCTTTAATAGCCTTAAATTTAGCTCAAGAAGGTTTAGAATTTATGAGGAATTTAAGAGATAGTAATTGGTTAAGGTTTAGTGCTAATACACAAGGCTGTTGGAATATGAAACCTGGAGTTGAAACATGTAAAGACAGTGATATGCTTGAAGAGAATAATGATCAAAATGGATATACTTTAGGTTGGGATGCGGACCAAATTGATGGTTTTTTTTTAGAGAAGTTAGATACAAAACTAAATCTAAAAGATGGAATTGATGAAGATGAAAAAAAATATCGTTTAAATCAATATGTGATTGATGAAGATACTGGAAATTTTTTTACAGGAAGCAGCTTTATTGGTAGTGATGGCAATCCTCTAACGGCTGATGCAGTAACTAAATTTTATAGAATGATTGAGATAGATTATAAGACTATAAGTGCTTCTGCTCCTTGGAATATTTCTCCGGCAGCTAGTGCTCAAGTTGCTGATATGATGGTAGTAACTTCAACTATCTATTGGATGGAAGGTGGCGCTCAGCATGAAGTAAAATTATCAAGTGCTTTGACTAGATATAAATAATGAAATTAGAAAAAATAAAATTAGGTTTTACATTAGTAGAAGTAATTGTTGCCGTGTCATTATTTGCAACTGTTGGACTATTAGTTTTAACGGTGTTTGTGAATATCACAAAGATCCAAGGAAGACTTGCAATGGAAAACGCAATCTATGAAGATGCGAGATTTATGATGGAAAGAATTTCTCGTGAAATTAGAAATAATGCTATTAACTTTGAGGAATATTTTAATAAGGATTTACAAGAGAACAATACTTATGGGGAGACTTTTGGATGTTATGCTGCTCAATTTTATAATCCAGGGTTAGATATAGATAATTCTTCCACTCCTAAATCACCACCTGGTTCATTAGGAGCTTTTTGTAATAATGGAGATCCATATATTGGTCAAGATTGTGTAGTTTATAAACCTTCTGTGGACTTAAATACTGGCCAATACCCTTATTTAGGTGCTCCAAATCCTACATTATCAAATGCTTTCTGCCCTAAATATCCTACTTCTCTTGGTGCCGGAGGTAGTGCTTTAACTTGTAATCCAGAAAATTTAAATAGCACTGATGAGCTTTATTTAATCAATAAAGATGGAACTATAGCTACAATCTTTGCAAAAAAGAAAGTTACTGACGATCAATATGCTTTAGGAATGTTGAAATTAGCTGGGGAAGATCAAAATAAAGATGGAGTTTTTGAAACTTGGAAAGGATGCACCGGCAGAGATTTTTGTTGTGCTGATGGATTTTCTTGCCCTTTTGGAGTTGGAGGACTTACTAAATTGGAAGATTCTTTAGACTTTTCAAAAGCTGGCAGTGGTATTTATACTGGATTTGTGCCTATCAGCCCTTTAAGAAGTAATATAGTTTCGCTTGAATTTATAGTCACACCTGGGGAAGACCCTAGAAAAGCTTTTGCAGAATTTGGCTCAATTACACAACCTATGGTGAGAATTTCTTTGACTGTTCAACCTTCAAAAGATCAACTAGCAAAATTTGGAAACCCAAGTGATGAAAATATACCTACAATTGTTTTACAAAACACAATTTCTTCAAGAATACAAACTGAAGTTAAAAGTTATATCGGACCTGATACACAGAAGCTAGCTAAATGTAAATTGTCTAATTCATAGTAACAAATGATAACTTTAATTATACAAACTATATTTGATAGAGCAGATTTAATTTTGCTGAGAGATGATAAAGTAATCAATTCTAAAAGCTGGAAATCTCAAAGAGATGAGATAAAAACTATTTTACCTGCAATTGAAAATTTATTGAAAGAAGAGGGCTTGGAATTTTTTGATTTAAAGAGAATTGTGATAACAGTTGGTATTGGTAATTTTTCTGCTACTAGAATTGGGGTGACAATTGGCAATACTTTAGCCAAAACTATCAATTCAGATATTTTTTCATTAAAATTGGAAGAAGAAATTAGTACTGAGGAATTAATTAAATTAGTTATTGAAAAATTTAAAAATAATTGGCAGAAAGTGGATTTAGCAATTCCAGAATATCGTAGCGAGCCAATGATTTCTCAATCTAAAAAGAAAAAATTTACTTAAAAATTATGCTTTATATAGTCGCAACACCGATTGGAAATTTAGAAGATATTAGCCAAAGAGCTTTGAGAATTTTAAAAGAAGTAGATTTAATTGCCTGTGAAGATACTAGGACTTCAGGAATTATGCTTAAAAAATATCAAATAGAAACTGCAAAAATATCTTTTCATTCATATTCGGATCAAGGGAAAATTGACCAATTAATTGATTTATTAAAAGAAGGTAAAAATATAGCTTTAATATCAGATGCAGGAACTCCTGGTATTTCAGATCCAGGTTTTCTCCTAATACAAGCTGTTAGACAAGCTGGTATTGCTGTCTCCCCTATCCCAGGACCTTCTGCTTTTTTAACAGCACTTTCTGCTAGTGGCCTACCAATTAATCACTTTTTATATTTAGGCTTTTTACCTGTTAAAAAAGGTAGACAAACATTACTTAAAAAATTACAAGAAGAAGAAAATACAATTGTATTTTACGAATCTCCACATAGAATTTTAAAGACTTTAAAAGAATTTAATGAATATTTTCCAGAGAGGAAATTAGTTATTGCTAGAGAGTTAACTAAAATATATGAAGAATTTCAAAGTGGGTCAGCAAAGGAATTATTAGATTATTTTAGTAAAAAAACTCCTAAAGGGGAGTTTGTAGTTATTATGGCTGGTAAAGACTTTTAATTTCGTTTTTTATTTTTCCTGCTTTGTTTAAATATTTCTTTTCTTTGAATATGAAGTGAAAGAACCTGATTCCTTGTGTCTTGTAATAATTGCATTACTTCCCTGTCTTTAATATTCCCACTTTCTGCATATTGATTTAACCTTTTAGAAATTTTTTTAACTTCAACTTTAAGATTATCCAATTTGTTCTTAGGCTTTGGAGAATGTTTTTTCTGAATTTTTATTTTTATTGAAGAACTCTCTTCAAAAGGTAATGGTCTCATATTTTTTAATTTGAGCTTTTGGTTATTTCTACTCCTGAATAATAATGTTTAATAATTTGATCATAAGTATATCCCTGCTGAGCCATTGTATTAGCACCACAGCCAGAGAGACCTACTCCATGTCCTGCATATTCATTAGAATTACAGAAAGAGTCATCTACACTTTGTAAGAATGGAGTATCAGTCCAACCCCATTTATCTTTAGCAGAAATTGTTGTTTTACCATTTGATCTGCTGAAATATGGAGTTTTAATTAATTTGCCCTGGAAAGTTACATACATACCTTCAGTGGCTTTAACTTGAGCTACAGTTAATGGCATATTGATCTCATAACTATAACCTAAATATTTTTGTGAATATTGAGGATCGTCATTTAAATCAAATGGTGCGCCTGGGAATTTTTTAGCTACTTCCATATAAAACCTAGCATAAGTTCTAGCGATAATCTGCATTGCTTTGATTTTTTCTACTGGTTCTCGATCATTTTCTTCTGCTAAACCTCGAAGATAATCTTCCATTGGCAATTCATTGACTAGATGTAATTCACCATCATAAACTATTGCTTCCAAGACTCCTCTAAACTGATTATAAGTTATATTACTAGTAGTTTTTCTATCCCAATTATCTATTCTTAAAATTGAGTTAGAGGCTGGGATAAATCTTGGCTTAGCAGATATATTATAAGTTTTGGTGTTATCAACGGTGATGATGAAAGAACCATTTTCATATTTTACAGTAGCTTTTTGATTTGCATTAAGATCTGTAATTTTAACCGCCCCTTGATATAAGCTATAAGGTCCTGATGAAGCGATTGTTGCTGGATTTCCACGATAAGAAAGGTCTATACGAATTGGTCTTAAATAAGCATTGGTATTTAAAGTAGTTGTTGCAATATTTACTGTATTTGAGCCAATAGGTGTTGGATTAACAGGTGCAGGAACTGAGGCTGGGGCTGGGGCTGGGGTTGGGGTAGGAGTTGGGTTTGCAGGTGCGGGGTTTTGGACATTTGTATTATTATTTACTCCTGTATTTCCAATTTGAATCAAAATATAAGAATCATTATTATTCATCCATTGAATACCTTCTACTACTGGAGTGAAATATTCTTTATAAACTCCATCTTTCTCAGGGACTTTTATTTGGAAAGTAAATGTACCAATTTCACCTGAAGCGACTCTAGATTCTTGTAAAGTTGCATATCGATTTGATGGAGTGACTAATAAATTATTTTGATGATCTCTTGGCTTGTCTGCTCCCAAAGTGACTTTATTTTCTCCATTATTTAACCAAGGTTGAATGCCTATATTTCGTAGTTTAACTGTTGCTGTGACAATATCCCCTTTATTTAGTGTTTCCTTGCTATAAATAATACTCATTAATTTATAATCATATTTTACTTTTGGAGGAGGTGTATTGACTTTAAGACCAAAAGCAATTGAGCCTTCTTGTAATGATCCATTTATAATTGGTTGCAATTCAATTAAGCCAGAGCCACTTGTAACGGTAGTATTAAGTAAAACTTGAACTGTTGCTGATTCTCCGGGTTGCAAGTCTTTAGCCAAAATGCCAGTTAAAATATTATCTGAATTTCTTAAAAATGTTTTAGCATTTTGATTATTTTTTACTTTAAAATAAATATCTTTGCTTAAAACTTGAGTGCTACTATTTTTAATAGTTAAATTACCCATTTTCTTGCTACTTGGATTGATAGAAATGATTGGTGGAATATCACTATTCCATGCAAAGAGACTTGATTTTGCTGAAGTTAAAGTATTGGTAGTGGAAACTTTGGACAATTCTCTAATTAATGGAATTAAGTCATAAAGTTTTTCTCCAGGACAAGCAGTAGACATGAAGTCTTTATGTCCCAAAATATTATAAGTAAACTCACCTCTAAACATAGAGCTTCCTGTCGTATCTATATTATAAAGTTGTGCTTTATTTTTGATTAATTTGACTAAGGCATTAAGTACTTCTTCAGGTGGCTCATTATCTTGATAATTTCCTAAAAGCGCAATACCGATTGAGCCAAAATTACCAGTTCCTGAGTGAGCGCCGACAACCATTTCTCCACCAAATCTACCTTCATAAATATTTCCTTGTTGATCAATAATATAGTTATAACCTATATCTCCCCAACCTCTAGATAAGGTATGCCACATATAAATATCTCTAATAGCTTTTTGTGGATCATCTAGATCTTTAGTTGTTGCTGTATGGTGAATGACAATTTTTTTAATTTCTTGTGGATAAGAAAGTGGCCAAGTTAGTTGATTCCCATTAGAATCTGATTCTACTCTTAAACTTTCCTGTAATTCATTAGCAAATCTTGTATAATAATCGTCTGGTAATTTAATTAATTCTGGATCCTTTAAATCTCCTTTATACAATCTTAAACTTTCATCAGCTCCCCACTCTGAGCGAGTAATAATATCTAATCCTGAAGCAGTAACAGCTGTTCCGGGACCAAAATTTGAAGTATTGATCGAATTATTTGTATAGGTTTTAACTGGAACTTTAATTGTTTTTTTGACTGAATCTGGGAAGACAGTGATTGACTCTGCTTGTGATACTTGAGTTGTAGATTTAACTAAAGAATTATTAGGATTTGATATCTTTTTAAAATCAATTTTTGGTTCGTTAATAGTATTTGCTTGATCTTTGGAAGCAATTAAAAGGGAAGTTTTTTCAGATGGTGAACCACCATTAATAAAAGTAAATTTTAAATTATCAAAAATTGGAGTTTTACTATTTTCTTGAGATTTAAGTGTGACTCGGTATTGGTATCCGTCAGCGATATTTGTAGTTAAGAAAGAAGAAACTTTTGAATTGTCTAATATATTAAATTCATCGATTGAAGGTTCTAGTTGATACCATGATGAAAATTTACCTTTATTTTTAAGTCTAATTTCTAAAAGGATGGAAGTTTCTGGAGGTGTATATTGCTCCCATGTTGCTCCTATGCTAGAAAAAGAGATTGGAGCATCTTTTTCAGGTGATAGGTATGTGACTTGAGGCTCATAGAAAAAAAACTCGTTAGCTGGGATTTCCTGATAAAATGGTTCGACTGGCTTGGATGGAATTTTTTCATTCTGTTGAGCAAAAACTTGTGGAACAATAATTAAAAAAGCTGTAAAAAATGTAATTATAAATGATGGAAATTTTACTGTTCGTTGATATTTGTTTTGTAAGATTGGATTTTTCATTATTAAACTATGCTTTAAAAAAAAGTTTCTTTAATTTATTTATTCTGTAAATTATATCATAAAATTTAACACAAAATAATGGGCTATGGGCTTAATGAGCTTGACAGTTAAAAATAGTTGTTTTTGTGGGTATTGTAAAATGAAATAATATTTTTAAATAAAATTTTTGCATAATGATAATCCACTATAGCCCTGCGGGATGCCACCCCTCAAGAGGGGAATTAAAAAAAATCCCGCTACTTATTTTAGTAACGGGATTCTTCTCAAATATTTGTTTTTTATTTACCTCCAAGTAAAGCAGGATTTTCTTCGACTGCATCTTGGAAACGAGCAAGGAATCTTGCCATATCAGCTCTTGTTGCGTAATTTTGGATTGTTTTTGCATCAAACTCATTCTTTGAAATGATATTAAATTCAATTCCAAAGGCAATAGCTCTATACATCCAAATTGTATCTGTATTATTTTTATAGGCTACTGCAAATGAAGGCATATCAATATCCTTAACTTTTGGAGTATAACCAATTACAGAAGAAACTCCTTGGTCTAATAATGCAAATACTTCTATATATTTAATTCTATCTAGTGGAGCTAAAGTGACTTCACTAGTATTAATATCTTTTCTTCCTCGAAGGATACTAGATGAGTAAACAGCTTTAAAGTTACTCAATTCTTCAGGGGATGCAATAGCAATTTCTTTAGCATCAGCAAGAGTTTTATACCAATCATTTGGTAAATTTTTAACCTTAATCTTAGAATTTAATTTTAATTTTTGAATAGTATCTGCAATTATTCTTTGAGTGAATAAAGCTGTTGTATATCTAACCTGAGGAGTTTCTGGAGCTTGATCACTACGAGCTACTGTACTTCCGAGTGACTGTAAATCTTTACAATATGCTGAGTTTGGACCTTCTGCCAAATAGAATGTTTTATCTCCTACAATACAAGGTTGTGTTGATGGTTTTGTTTCCTTCAATTCAGGTTGAGTTGGTGTTTGATAGTAAGTGTAATAATTGTTTACCACAGTTGGGACTTCAATAGTTTTTTCAACTATCTTTTCAACTGGCACCTCTTTCACTACTACTACTTCTTCTTTATTTTGGGAGGTTGGAACTGGTTTAGGGGTTGGAGCTGGCGTTGGAGTTGGGGTTGATGTTGGAGTTGGGGTTGATGTTGGAGTCTCTACTTCATCAGCTAAATCTATGTTTTGAGACTGAGGGACTGCTTTAGGAATAATTTGAACTGTATATGATGAAATTGGAGAGTTTTCTACTTTTTTATCTTTACCAATTGCAAATAATTTAACTGTATAAGTCGTATATGCTTTTAACCCTAAACTATCTGTTTTCTCAAAATTATTGTTAAATACCAATCTTGTAATATTTGAAGTAGCATCAATACTTGGTTCAAAAGATACAAAATCATTTAATCCTTTGCCAGTAAAACTGTTATTTGAAATAATATCTGAAGTTTGTGTCTTGAAACTATTACCTTCTATACTTAATCTAAACCCTCCTAAATTAGTAGGTAAATTTAATTTTGATCTTAAGTTTTGACAGATATTATCAACTATACCTAACTCTTCTTTTCCTTTAAATGCAGATAACTGAGTTTTGAGTGTGGTAGGTGTAGGATTATTTAAATCATAAGTTAAAGATGAAGGATTAAATTTAATATTATCAACTTCAGTACATTTTGTAATAACTGGTTTAGAAGTACTGTCAGTTAATGTTATTGCATAATATGCATTTCCAATCTCTTGGCTATTCTCTGAGTTAATAAGCTTAATAGTATATTTTTTATTAAGATCTAATTTAAGTCTATCTTTAATTGACTGATTAATTGTAGTTGTAAATTTCAAACCTTGTTTATCTTCTGTTACTTTTAACAAACCTTCAAATCCTTCTTTTCCATCTATTAAATCTTTTAAATTAATAGATGGAAATTGATTTGACTCATCATATAATCCAACTAAAGTTTTTTGTGGACCTTCTTCTGAAATATTTAATACTTTCAAATCATCAGCACACATTCCATCAGGAATTCCATCATATTTTTGTTCTTTTTTATCGTACATTAATAAGGATGTAGTCTTAGAATCATTTTTAGCTACATCTAATGATAAAGAGTTAGGGTTAAATTCTACTTTACCAATGTCCTTACATAGAATTATGAGTTGCGATTGTCCTGGATCTTTTGCTTTAAATTCTGCCTGGAAAACTAGAGCTGATTTTAGGTATCCTTTAGCATTTATTTGATATCCATCCTTGTACTCAGCTTTACTATAAGCAGATTGTGAAATTGTAACTGGTAATTCATAATTAGACTTGAGTGCTCTATTTCCATTAATATTATTTGCTGATTTATCAGTATATTCAACTCCTTCTTCAAAATTATTTTCTGTTTTATAAGAAAAGTCTACATTAACTCCATTTACAGTGGCTTTTAGACTATCTACAAAATTAGCACAAATTGGATCATTATTTTTACTTTCTATAACTAGAGTATTTTTGATTTCTCCATTTTCTACTACAACTTCTGCATCTTTAAATGTAGCTTTTACATCGTTTGTACAACTTTTAACTTCTTCATTTATTTTGAGTGTATAACTGGCAACTGGTTTTTGAGAAACCTGATTATTTTCATCTACTACATATAATTCTACCGTATATTTTTTGTTAGCATCTAGCCATTTTAATAAACTGTCTAAATTATTAGTAAATTTAAATCTATTAATCTTATCGAGATTAGCTGTACTTGATGAAATTAAAATACTGTCATCATATAATCTAGTATTTTTATTTTCTGGTGTAATGAGTTGAGGTTTAGCAGCGTCTCTATTATTTTCATCTTTCACTGCTAATTTAAATCCAGTTATTTTATTGGGTAATCCAAAGTTCTGTTTTGAAGAATCACAAATTTGCTGACCACTAAATCCAATCTCTCCTGAATTAGTATAAATAGACAGGGAAGTATCTTTACTTTTAATACTATCATTTTTATCAAAAACCAGTTCACTTGAGTCAAATTTAATTTGATTAATATCTACACAGCTATCATCTTCAACTATAATTTTATAGGATGCAAAGATATAATCATAAGGGATAGTTTGACTACTTGCTGTAATATTATTATTAATATCTTTTATTAGAGCTTTTAAGTCTACTTTATATTCTCCAGCTATGGCTGAAAGTGGAAAATCATTTTCAGTGGATAGAGCTTTAAGATTATGGTTAAATGAAATCGTTGAGCCTTTTTCTAACTTGAAAGTTAAAAATCCTTTAAACAATGATGTTGGAGGATTATTATATAAATAATTATCTACTTGAGTTGGAGTATCTGTTGCACCTATTTTGCTAACTAAAACTTGAAAACCTAGAGGAACAATTAAAGTATCTTCTTGGTTAAAATAAATTTTTAATAAATCTTTTAAACAAGGGTTAGCTATACTAAAGCCATTTGTGCCTCCATCTTTTGTTTTTAAAATTAAATTATTTTTTAAAGAATCATTTCTATTAGTATTATTAAATACTATACTTGGATTTTCAAAGTATATCTTTTCCATTCCAACACAATTAGACTGATTCGTAATATCTCCTTTAAATAATCCTCCATTTTGATTGGAATAAACAGCGAGTCCTATGACTCCTACGACTAAAAATGCACCTAGTGCAATTAGCCATTTCTTTATATTTTTCATTTTTATTTTGTTATTAGAAATAAAATTATCATTATATTATACACTATTTTTAATTTTGGTCAAAGCATTGGTTTAAGAAAATTTTATTTTCATTTATAGTCTCTAAGTAATCCACCCCGTCAGCCCTGCAGGCTGCCACCCCTTGTCCACCCCGTCAAATTCTTCGAATTTGACACCCTCTAGAGGGGAATTTTGTGCTCCGGAGAAATTATAAAGTTGCCCATCAAAAAATCCCGCTACTAGTTTAAGTAACGGGATTTTAACTTAAATATCTATTTTTTTATTTTCCTCCAAGTAATTTAGGATTTTTTTCGATAGCATTTTGGAATCTAGCCAAGAATCTTGCCATATCTTCTCTTGTTGCAAATTCTTGAATTGTATTTGAATTGAATTCATTCTTTGTAATAATGTTAAATTCAATTCCAAAGGCTATAGACCTGTACATCCAAGCTGTATCTGGATTATTTCTGTATGCTAATGCAAATGGAGGCATACTACTGTCACTTACACTTGGTGTGTAGCCAATTACTGAAGTAATTGATTGATCAAGAAGGGCTAAGATTTCAATATATTTAATTCTACCTAATGGTGCTAAAGTGACTGCTCCAGTTTTAGGATCTTTTCTTCCTCTTAAAATTCCTGAAGCATAAACTGCTTTGAAATTAGCTATTTCCTCATCACTCGATGCTTCAATTTCTTTAGCATCTGTAAGTGATTTATACCAATCATTTGGTAAATTCCTTACCTTTATTCTTGTATTAAGTTTTAGTTTGGTAATTGTATCTGCCACAACTCTTTGAGCAAATAGAGCTGTAGTATATCTTACTTGTGGGGTTTCAGGAGCTTGATCTACTCTGGCAATTTTTTCTCCTAAAGCTTGTAAATCTTTACAGTAAGATGAATCAGGACCTTCGGCTAAGTAGAATTCTTGATCACCTACTTTACAAGGAGTAATTGACACTTTTGTTACTACTGGGGTTGGAGTTGAAGTTGTGGTAGTGGTTGTGGTTGGTGTTGGAGTCGTAGTTGTTCCAGTGCCTTTATTGCCAGTATCGTTGTTGTTTGTGCCAGAACCTCCTTTGTTGCCAGTGTCATTATTGCCTAAATCATCATCACTTTGAATTTGACTTGTCTTGAATGAGAAACTAGCTTCTGCTTTACCAAAGCTCAATGAATATGTTTTTCCTTTTTCGATTCCTTGTGGTAAATGAGCTGGGTCAAGAGCAAATTGGATAAATTCCTTCTTCATTGTAATACCTAAAAAATCATTATAATAAGTTTTTTCATTGAGTTCGTCATAAGGGATTACTATTTTTGTATCAATAATTTTTGGAGATAAGGATGACTCAATCAAGGTTTTTAAATTGCTGTCATTTTTATTGTCTCCAAACCATTTAATTAAACTAGAATAACAAGCTCCATCTATACTCAATCCTACTGGATTATTATTTTTATCATAGAATTGATATGTGAAAGTAATTTTGTCAGTTGCATCTTTCTGAGAAGTTGGTGAAAATTTTGCAGAATCGAAAGCTATACATCCTGCTTTATCTTCAATATTATTGTCTTCTTGATTAAATTGATCTGCTTGCTCACTATTAGGATCTTCATCGTTACTATCAGGAATACTTTGAGCTTTATCGTCTTTTATTTTAAATAAATAAGCTAAATTTAATCTCTCATCATTTCCTTTTAATCCAATAATCTCCATTACATATAGAGTATTAGGATTCAATAATACATCTTCTGCTAATTTTAATTTATGAGTGGAGCTATCATAATATGTTTTAAAATTATTAACTAAAGCATAAGATCTACCGGATTTAGTGTTATCACTTGCTATGCTCTTTCTAGATATGAAACTATTTTGATTATATTTACTTGGATCTAAATTAAATGTATACAAAGTCTCTTTACCTTTTGTTTTGTTATATTCATCAAATAATTTTATATTAAATTTAAATTGAGTAATTGTATCTTCACATAAAGCTACTCCCTTCTCCTTACTAACTACATTTAGAATATTTGTGATGGAATCTGATTGGCTACTTGAGTCATATTGCATAATCTTTGCATCTGGGGGGCTTTGTTTTTCTGTGAAAGAATAGTTATTTAGAGTTGGATAAATCTCATCTGTACATTTTGTCTCTATAATTGGTTCTACTTTCTTTTCTTCATCCTGAACATCAAAGCGTAAATTCATTAATATAGTTGGTGTACTATCTACTACATAACCAATACCTAAATCATAAATTTTATTTGTATCGTTTAAATTAATATTTAGATCTTTTAAATGAAAATAATTAATAGTTTTTGTAGGATCAATTTCTATTAATCTCATTGATTTTAAAGAATCTAAAGGATTATTAGAATCTTCAGCAGCAAAAGCTTTTTCAAGATTCATAAAGTTAAATGAACTCTTGAATGTTCCTAAATTTTGTAATTGGTTTGATAATCCATTTTGTAGCATTGTGCCTCCTAATGGTACTGTTCCAGGAGTTAGAGCTTTTCCATTTTGTGTTTTTGTTGATCCTGAGCCTGTTTGTGGTGCAGTCATACCTTCAAGACCAGAGAAATTTGGTGCCAAGTCATTTGATGTTGAACTACCTGCTATACCAAAATTAGTAGGGTTAACTTTTTCAAGTGTACCAGTTAGTGTATCATCTTCTTTAATAGAAAGAACAGGAGTTTTAACTATATCATTGCTGGGTAAAGTAACTATTGGTATCGTCTGGTTAATTGACAAACTACTTTTATCAAGTTCAAATTTAAATAATAAATCATTGGTATCTTTTTTATTAATAATAGTAAATGCTGTATCCTTACCTGTGTTAATTTTAATTCTTCCATTATCAACATCATCTTTCCAGACTGATAATTTTGAATTACCTAACTCAGAGTTTTGTTCGCTTTTTATTTCATCAAAAACATAACTACTAAATGAAACTTTAGTGTTTTGGCTTTCAGAAAAAGGAATTTCTTGAGTAACTTCCTGTGTCGCCGCCCCCTTAAACAATCCTCCACTTTGATTGGAATAAACAGCGAGTCCTATGACTCCTACGACTAAAAATGCACCTAGTGCAATTAGCCATTTCTTTATATTTTTCATTTTTATTCTGTTATTAGAAATAAAATTATCATAATATTATACACTATTTTTAATTTTGGTCAAAGCATTGGTTTAAGAAAATTTTATTTTCATTTATAGTCTCTAAGTAATCCACCCCGTCAGCCCTGCAGGCTGCCACCCCTCAAGAGGGGAATGTAACTGTGGCTAAAGCCCCCTCTAAACCTCGCATTTTTTAAAATATTAATTTTTAATTTGCTTTTATATAATTTCTTTGTATATTTGTTTTGCAATCATTCTGATTAAGGAATTTTAATTTATGGCAGTCACTTATAGTGTTAAGTTCAAAAAATTGAACTTTTCAGGTAAAGTCTTAGTTGAAAAAGAAGGAGAAGTTGTTTTTGACCGTAAATATTTGCGTCTTAAAGGTAAAGGTGCAAATGATCATGGTGAAATAGTTAACTTCACCGATATTAAAGAAACTAAGGCAGAAAAAGAAAAATTTATTTTTAATACTTTTAATAAAGAGCAATTTGAATTGTCGAGGTTTGGCGATAGCGTAGAGAATTTTTTAGTAGACTTCTATAAATTAAAAAATGAGTTTTTTGTAGAGAATATGTTTATGAGAATTGGTTCTTTATTATCTAGTTTTGATTGTAGTGTGGAAATAACTAATCAATTTGGTAAATCTATTAATAAAGGTTTATCTCAACTTCATATTTATGAAGGTAGTTTAGTTTTCATTCCAAAAATGTCTGATGCTTTTGCTGTGAACTATAATTTTATGAAGAATCATCAATTTTTGGAAGATGAATATATTCTTCAACTTGAAAGTGATAGTGGAACAAAAATTAATATTTCAAGACTAGGTTCTCACTTTGAAGAAGTTCAAGAAATAATTGAGGACTGTTTAGAAAAACTATATCAAAAAGTCTTAAATAATTTGAATCAAGTTCTTCCTGGATTCTCAATAGCTACTTTGCTAAAACTTGCCTATTTAATCAAAGAAGGAAAAGCTATTGAATTAAATGTACTAAAAAAAATTGATGCCGGACTGCCTAGTAAAATTATGGAATTGGCAATTGAAGGGAATCAAGAACTAGCACAAAAAATTCAGTTTTTAAGAAGTTTAGATAAAGATGAAAAATTTTATCTTGGCTTTTCAATGCAAGAAGATAAAGAAGCAAGAGAAATTAAAATAAAAGCTTGGTTTTTATGTGCTTTGCCTACATTAAATACAATGGCACTAGGTATCAGTAATGCTACAAATGATCATCGAGTATTCTTCTTTAGAATTGTGATGGAGCAAGGATTTGCAATAGAGAAAATGGAGGGAAAAGTTTTAGAAATTAATCAATGTATGGTTCTTTTTGATTATGATTTAAGTCCACTTTTAAAAAATAAATTTGAGCTAAGGAAAACTAAATATAAAGTTGCAATTTTAAGAATGGCATTCTTGAGATTATTTAGAAGGTCACTACTTGGTTTTAGCCAATCTAGTAATTTGGATCAATTTAAAGATGATGCAAATCGCTATTTTACTTTAGCTAAAGTAATGCAAAAACCAACAATGAGGCATAGTCAAATTTTTAAACCTACTTTAAAGAATAAAAATCCTGATTTAGATTGATAGATTTTTAAAAGATGTCTAAAATGTTATTGATATTTTTTAAACAAAATCTTTATGGCACTAGAATTTACTGATCAAAATTGGGACAAGGAAGTGATGCAATCTGAACTTCCTATTCTTGTAGATTTTTTTGCAGAGTGGTGTGGACCTTGCAAAATGATGGGACCAATCATTGAAAAATTAGCTACTGAATATCAAGGAAAAATAAAGATTGGAAAATTAAATATAGATGAAAATGAAAAACCGGCAGAATTTATGATTCAAAGTATTCCTACATTGATTTTCATTAAAAATGGTGAAGTAGCTCAAGCTCCACTTATTGGATACAAAAGTGAAGAAGAATTAAGGAGTCATATTGAAAAAATAATTGCTTAATCTATTCAATTAAAACATAGAAGCCTGCTTATTTTTTTTAAGAAGCAGGTTTTTATTTTGTTTAGTTTTATTTTGTGATTTAGTTTTATTTTGAAATTCTTCAGCTTTTTTTAAAGCTAATTGGTCACAATAATTATTATATATATTCTTATGATGAGCTTTTACCCAATCAATTTTAAAATTAATTTTTGGTAATATTTTATCTATCTCTAACCATAGATCTTGATTGGCTTTTTTCTTCCAACCCTGATTAATGGTTTGTACAATTAAATTTGAATCTGAATAAATTTGTAATTTTTTATCCGGATATTTTTTTAAAAAATATTTTAAGGATTCTAAGAGAGCTGTCATTTCCATTCTATTATTTGTTGTATCAACTTCTCCACCAGATTTTTGATCAAAAATATCTTTAAGATTATTATTTTGCTCCTTTAAAACAATAAAGGCCCAACCACCTGGTCCAGGATTGCCAATACAACTACCATCTGTATAAACGATCATTTCCAATGTTTTTTATTTTTTATAATATTTTTATTTATCACTCTTTTAATTTAACAGAAGATAAAACTTTTTTAAATTATAAAATATATTCGTATATTATTAGATAATTTTGTTGCTATTTTTGTCAAAGTTTTGGTATTATATATTTGTTTTGGAAAACCAAAATAAATAATTATTTAAACACAAAAAATTATGCCAGTAAAAAAGAAAGCAGTAAAAAAAGCTCCTGCTAAAAAAGTAGCTAAGAAAGTTGTAAAAAAGGCTCCTGCTAAAAAAGTAGCAAAGAAAGTTGTAAAGAAAGCTCCTGCTAAAAAGGTAGCCAAGAAAGCAACTAAAAAAAGATAATTGAATTTTATCAAAAAAAATGAGCCCTAAAATAGGGCTTTTTTTTATTTTCATTTTATGTGTTTCCTTGTATGCTAGGTAATAATAGAAAGTATTAGTGAAAAATAAATTACATGGCAAAGAAAAAAAAGAAAATTGAGAAGAGTAAAAAGAAAAATAAGTCTTTAAAAAAGCAGAAAAAAGTAGAAATAAAAAAACCATCACTAGAAGTAACTAATAGTGATAAAAAAGAAATTAAAAAAGATACAATAAAAGTATTGGACAGTGAACAATTACTACCTTTGAAGGTTGTGGGGACAATAGATAGTGAAAATCTATCTCCTAGTAAAAAGCCTGTGAGTAAATGGAGGAAATTATCTTCTAAAACTTATGAAAGATTAAAAAGTTTACTATTTCCTATAAAAATTATTTTAATAATTGTTCTCATATTTATAGTCTTAATAGGAATTGGAGTATTTACAGTCTTTCATATTTGGGGGCAAGACTTACCAGATGTAAGAAGTTTAAAAGAAACAAATTTTGCAGAAACGACGACAATTTACGATAGGTCCGGGAATGTTTTATATAAGATTTTTGGAGAAGAAAACAGAACTTATTTACCTTTAAAATCTATAAATCAAAAAGTAATAGATGCTACAATTTCAATTGAAGACAAGAAATTTTATAGTCATTTTGGATTTGATCCGATAGGTATTGTCAGAGCGCAATTAAATAATTTAAAAGAAGATAGTAAGATTCAGGGAGCTTCTACTATCACACAACAATTAGCTAGAAATCTATATTTATCTCCCGAGCAAACTATTGATAGAAAAATTAAAGAATTACTTTTGTCATTACAAATCGAATGGTATTTCACAAAAGATGAAATTTTAGAAATGTATTTAAATAAAATTCCTTATGGATCTAATGCTTTTGGAATTGAGGCAGCTTCAAAAACTTTCTTTAATAAACCTTCTTCTCAATTAACATTACTTGAATCTGCGGTGCTAGCATCTCTACCGAAAGGAACTTCAAGATACTCACCTTATGGGTCTCATGTACAAGATTTAATGGGATATTGTAAAGTTGAACAATGTAATTCGCCTGATGATACTAACTATGTTTGGGGAAGGAAAGATTTTGTTTTACAAAGAATGCTTGAAGATAATAAAATAACTTTAGACCAATTTTTAGAAGCTTGGGAAGAAGGATTTGATTTAAAATTTGAAGTATTAAAACAAACTATTGTGGCTCCTCACTTTGTATTTTATGTAAAAGACTATTTAGAAAAAAAATATGGTCAAGAAATGGTAGAAAGTGGTGGCTTAACTGTAATCACAACTTTAGACCCTACTTTACAAGAGAATGCTGAAAGAATTATTAATGAAAAATATGAAAGTAATATTAAAAAATATGGAGCTAATAATGCAGCTTTAGTTTCATTAGATCCTAAAACAGGAGGTGTACTTGCTATGGTTGGATCAGTTGATTATTGGAATAATGATATTGATGGACAAGTCAATGTAACAACAAGTTTGAGACAACCTGGATCTGCATTTAAGCCATTAGTATATGCTAATGCTATAAATTCTTCTGGAATGGGATCTGGAACAATTTTGGCTGACTATAAAACTAAATTTGCAGACAATTATATTCCTGTGAACTCAGATAATACATATCAAGGTAGAATGACCATTAGAAAAGCATTGGCCACTTCAAGGAATATCCCTGCAGTTAAAGCTTGGTTTATTGGTGGTGGTGAAGAAAAATTATTGGAATTTTTAAATAAAGTAGGCGTTAAAAGTTTGCAAGAATATAAAGATAAATATAATAGTAATCCTGAACGAAAATGGGATTTTGCTTATGGACCTTCCATGGCTTTAGGTAGTGGAGAAGTAAAATTGTTGGATTTGGTTGGGGCTTTTGCAACCTTTGCTAATAATGGAAGATATAATCCAGTTAATCCAATTTTAGAAATTAGAGATAGAAATGGAAATGTGATTGAAAAACAAGAAGATAAGGGTGAACAAGTAATATCTTCTGAAACTGCATTTATTATTAATTCTATTTTATCTGATGTTAGTGCTAGACCTGCTGGTTCATGGAGAAATAATTTAACTATTGCAGGTCAAAATATAGCTGTAAAAACTGGTACTTCTAATAAAAAAATTGGCAAAACTAATTACCCTAATAATTTACTAACAATTGGCTATACTCCCACTATTATTTCTGGAACTTGGGTTGGTAATTCTAATGGGAAACAAACTTTTTTAAGTGCCTGGGGACTTTATACTGCTGCACCAATTAATACTGCTTTCCTTGCTGCTGCCCTAGAAGGTAAAGAAATGGTTCCATTTGATCAACCAGAGGGAATTATAAAAGTAGGAAATGACTTCTACCCTCCAAATTGGGAAAAAAATAAAACTTATGATACATTCAAACCTTTAGTTTTAAAGGATTGTAGCGATGAAGATAGGAAAAAAGATCCTGTAGCATGTAAATCTGCTGAACAACAGGCTAAAGATGATGCGGCTAAAAAGGCTACTGAAGATGCAGCTGCCCAAGCGAGAGGACCTGAAAGACCTTTAAATACAGGAGAGTAAAAATATTATTTAGATTAAATTATTTATGAAAGATATAGGGGTTATAAGTAAAGATATTATTACCAAAAATAGAATTATTTCAGCATTAAAAGAACAAGATTATAATGTGACTGTGATAAATGGGGCTATATTTGATGAAAATGCATTTGACTATATTTTATTAGATTTAAATGATCCAATGGCTGATTTAATTATTAAAAATTATGCCAAAAAAATTATTGCTTTTGGTTCGGCAAGTGATGATAAGAAGTTAAAGATGGCAAAAGATGGAGGAAGTTATCGTGTCTATAAAAATGGAGAATTTTTTAAGAAAATCTTACTGAATTTTAAATTATAGTAAGATGATAAGTGATTTAATTCAAAAAGCTTGGTTAAAAAGAAAAGATTATATTGAGAAAAACAAGATTAATACTTTTAGACTAATTATAAAAGAGGAATTAAACTTGCCTATTGCTGTCGATATTTATCAGAATTTAGAGAGGAAAATTGCAATTTTACAAATCTATCAACCAGATATTGACCAGAAAGCTTTGCGGAATTTAAAAGAAATCTTGAAAGTTAAATTTGATATTAGTGAATTCTTTGAGAAGAAAAGATATAAGGTTGAGAAAAAAGATATTTTTGGAGGAAATTTAAAGGAAGAAGCTGAAGAAATGATTATTGAAGAATATGGTCAGAAATTTATTATTAATTTAAATAATTATTTAGATACAGGGCTTTTTTTGGACCATAGAGAAACTAGGAAAATGGTTAAAGACTTTTGTGAGGAATTTGTAAAAAAAAATAATAGGAAGGCTACAATTTTAAATTTATTTGCATATACTGGATCTTTTTCAGTGTATGCTTGTAAAGGAGGAGCAGAAATGACACATACCGTAGATTTATCTAAAACATATTGTGATTGGGCGAGGAGAAATTTAGATTTAAATAAATGTCCAAGTGATAAAAACTGGATTTATAAAATGGATAGCTTTGAATTTTTTAAATATGCTGAGAAAAAAGGTTTGAGTTTTGACTTAATAATAATTGACCCACCAACTTTTGCGAGAAATAAAAGTATTAATTTCTCTGTACAGAGAGATCATAAAAAATTAATTTTAGAAGCAAGTAAGCTTTTGAAAAATGGGGGTAAAATTATTTTTTCTAATAATTGTTTGGATTTTATATTAGCTCGAGATTTAAGAGAAAAATTTAGAATTACAAATATACAAAAGAAAACAATACCTATTGATTTTTATATTGAGGAGAAAGATTTAGACTTGAGTGGATTCAGAGAATCAACTTTTATAAATCAAATACACAATGCTTTTTTGATAGAAAGGTGAGAAGATTAATGGACTTTTTATCATTTATTAAATAAAAAAGCTTAATTTTATATATATTTATTTATTTGTTAAGAGCTCCACTTTTTTAAGAATTTTTTAACCTATTTTAAAAAAAGATTGAAAAAATGAATTTTTCCAGTAAAATCCAGTAAGTAAATAGATGCGGGTGTAGTATAGTGGCTATTATCACAGCCTTCCAAGCTGAGGACAGGGGTTCGATTCCCCTCACCCGCTCCAGAATTTGACGCTAAAATTTATGAATAAAACAATTTCAATATTGATGGTTATTGTTTTACCTTTTATAGTTGGTTGTAAAAATCAAGATTTTCAATCTGGATATCAATGGGCACAGAATAATGATATTCAATCTTTTGATGTATGTCAGAAAGAATTTGGAACTGGAGATAAGGAAGATGGATGTAATGAATATATTAAAAAAAATTATACAGGATATCAAAAGTTTAAAGGAAAAGATTGTACAGAAGACTGTAGTGGTCATATAGCTGGTTATGAATGGGCAAAAAAGAAAGACATTAGTACAATAAATTCTTGTAATGGTAATTCAATTTCTTTTAAAGAAGGATGTGAATCTTATGTAAGAGAAAACTATTAATTAATAAAAACTTATGAAAACCAAATTTTTTAAAAATCCTATATTTCCAATAATATTAATTTTAGGTGGAGTATTATTAGGTTGTGACTTAAACAAAAATATTAGTGATGAGGATAAAACTACTGTTGATGTTACTGAAGTTAAAGTAGATGAAAAAGCCCCTCAAAATAATGAAGGTTGAAACAAAATCTGACTTAAAATTATTTACTCTAGATTAATAAGAAGACTACAGTATCGGTTAATATACATAGACTGACTAAGTAAAATTGTAGTAAGAAGCATATAAAGAAATTGTTTAAATTAGTACAATAGATGAGAAGTTTTTATACTTCATAAACTTATCTTGTTTATTTTATAAAAAACTTAAATTTTTAAATGAATTGGGTCTGTTATGCCAATTATTACTTTATCAATATTTTTTCTTACTACATCTTCCATGACTGTTTGTATTAGTAAATCCTTTGTTTTTATACCTTTTTTCTTTTTAAATTCTTCTAGTTTTTCCCAGAAAACATTATCTACTTTATGACTCCTTTGATCTTGTGCATTAAAATTATAATTTCTTTCCTTTAGAATCATTCCATGATAAAAGATACTTCTTACCCAAATTTCTCCAGAAAAATTGGATATATATGAAGGCATTGGTAAACTGATTATGTTATATGGTATTTGAATGCTATCAAAATATTTAGGTACCTTACCAGGAAAATACTCTGGTAATGAAACCCCTATTTTCTGAAAATGTCCATCTTTTTTGTAAGGTTCTAATTCCTTGCAAATATAATTTATATCAAAAGATTGATGCCAATTATGTAATTGAAAAGTATGTATATTTTGAGAGGTATAACGTTTTAAGCAATTATATATTTTTTCTTTAATATATTTTGAAGGATAATATTCTCTTATATCCAGTTTTGATGTCATTAAATCTGGTTTTGTAATTGCTGGTAATTTTGTTGCAATTTTTAAAACGCCATCTTTAAAGTTACCAAGCTCGGCTTCGACTTTTCCATCTCCATACACCATGGCAGTATCATACTGATTAAAACCGTCTTCAAAAGCTTTTTTTATTATTACTTTAATGTCAACTTTTTTTCCAAAATCTCCACTCATGCCCCAAGTACCAATAATTATTTTGTCTTTATTCATAGTATCGAGTTTCTATTATATTAGCTAAAGTTTTTAATATAGTAGTCCTTGCTGAAAAAGGCAAACTTTCAAATGCAGGTTTAGAAATTACTTTACCATCTGGAGTTACTTGTTTAATGTCAATACTGATATTTAATGATTGAAGATCTTCTCTAACTTTTGCCAAGGTTTTGTTTAAGTCTTCTAATTTTAGCTTAGAAGCCATGCAGGTCTCTCTTTGTTCTTTAGAACATTTAGAAATATGACAATCATTTTCATTAATTGCATAGGTTATGAGTCTATCAGAACACTTAAGAATATGAGCTAAAGCACAAGAAGAATGTTTAACTATAGGGATATGAGGTATAAGCTCTTGACAGATTGACTTTACTTCTTCGTATAAATCATCCGGTAAATCCTTATGATTATCTTTTTTTTCTAAATCTGAGGGCCAAATTAAATTTCTATTTTGCAGACCATATTCAATTCCCTCTGTCCATCTCAATCCACCAATAACAATTGCAGATACAGTTTTGCTGTTTAAATCTTTGGATGCCTGTTTTATAGCCGTCTTAATTTTTTCTGCTGTTGTCCCCCATTGTTTAACTAAAGGTCTTAAGTATAGAATAATTTTTGCCCCGAGAATACTTGCATTTTTTAGATTTAAAAATCTGTTATTTTGAATTGGCTCTATTTCCTTATTTAAGGCTCCATAAGTAGGTGAGAATATTAGTGATTTTATCTTGGGTGTGATTTGAGCTATGCGTGGTAAAGCCTGATTAGGAATACCAGCTTTGGTTACAATCCAAACTGGATTTTTAAAATTTCGTTTTATTAACTCATCTATTATTGTAAAAGTACTATTTAATACTTGGCCTACTGCTAGTGGCTCAGTACTTGTGGTGCCAATACTTATTATAGTTTCATCTTTGATAAATATAGGAGTTCTAATAAGTGCTTCTACTATTTGAGCTTCAGTAAATTTTTTATAAGGTTCTGCTTTAATGGGCATATAACCATCTTTATCTAAATTTCTTTTTGAACCCTGCACATGGCAATAAGCACACTGCCAGCGGCACCCTTTCCATAAGTCTATACTTAAAGATGAACTTGCAATACTAATACAAGAAAGAGGATCGTTTTCATCTTCTACCAATGATGCAAAATTTTCTTTGAAAAGTTCAAACTCTTGTTTAGTAACAGGATTTTTAACTATCACTTTACTTTGTTGATTAAGAATTTCTAATTTTTTCTTCATATAAACTTACTTTTTAGATATTCACACAGTTTGTCCAATTCATCTAATTTTGTATTTTTAATTAAGTCAAGCGATGTTTGCAATAAAATTTCAATATCTTTATTGTATACTAATGATTTTGATCCTTGAAAATATTTTCTTTGTTGAGAATAAGTTAGACGAATGATAAGAAATAGTATTTGTCCTTTTAATATTAATATTGAATTTAAATCAGCTCTTTTGATAGCTTGTTCCAATTGAGTAATACGCATTGATAAATCCTTTTTACAATAAGAAATAATGTAAGTGCGTAAACTTTCAGGATAAGGTATTACTAATTCCTTTAAACATTTAAGATCCTCTTCAGGAGTATCACTAATTATTTTCCCATTAGCTATATCTCCTAATAAACCTTCAGGGCACTCTGCCCCTATTGCCCAAGACTTATATATAGGGTCAATAGCTCCTAATAAAACATTATTTACTCTATTTTTGAGCTCTAAAATAGTACAAGGTGAAATGCCTATTTCAATTTTTTCAGAAGTGAATCTTAATGAACCGTCAATTTGCTGTTTATATCCATCCATTTCTTTTAAAATCTCTTTTATATGATGCTTGTTACTTAAAAGGATTAAATCAAGATCTTTTAACATATCTGAATCCTTTTGAACAGCAGATCCTACCATTAATATTCCAGAATCTTTATCTATATTACAAATCTCTTTTGTGAAAAGATCTACTTCCATAATTATAAAATATTAAGTATTTTTGACTAAAATTTAATTTATTTTTTAATAAAATGCTAGATAAAATAGAAAACACTTATAAATCAGATAAACTTATAGAAAAACTTAATGTAAGACTGGGGTTTAATTTATTTCATTTTCTAAATGTAAAACCTGAACCTGAATATAGTAATTATAGTGCTGTATTTATGAGTGCAATGCAAAAGCCTTTAATTTGGCTCTATAAAGGTATTACCCCCGAAAATATTTCTTCCTCAATATCTACTGGTTTTTGTATACGATCTGAAAAAGGGTTTACTAACGCAGGTTCTAGTAATAGACATTTAAAATGTTTTGAAATGCTAACTATAGCTGGACAAATGCATGAAGAGCAAATGTTAGCCTTAATTGTCCAACTTTTAAAAGATAATATGCCAAATAATGTTAATATAATAGCACATGTATACCCTAATGATAGAATTGCTCAAAACTTTTTTATGAAACATAACATTTCATTTATATTAAAAGATGAATGTTATTTTAAAGAACCTGATAAAACTGATCGGGAGGGACATCGAGTTGAATTAAACTTGATGGTTCAAAATGTAGAGGAAGAAATTTGTTGGGAGATTTTTAACTGTGTTTTTATAACAGCTACCAATTATGGGGAAAATAAGCTTAATCTTCCTTTGGTTGAAGCCTCAGGGAGTCTAGAAAGATTCTTAGTTTTCTCAGAAGGAAAAGATCATGTTCTTAAAACAAGTAGATTTGATATAGATTCTGTTACTGCAATTTTACAAAATGTAAATATTAACGTTATATATAAATTCACCGATCTTTTAAGAACGGTTATTATCTTAAGTCAAAGTGGTTACAATTTAGGCCAGAGTATAAGAAAATCTGATAAGTTGCAAATACTTTACACTACCGCTTGTAATGAATTTATGCTGCATTGTCTGATAAATAATATCTCCTTTGAGATAATCATAAACTTGATACAAAGAGATTTTGAATTAATAAAAAGTTTTGGTTATGATTGTGAAGAAATTGGACTTCAAAGATTGATTCTAGAGTTGGCAGAAATATTTCAAAAGTTAAATAAAAAAATTGAAAATATTAAAAACTATATTAGATCTAATGTTGCTAAACTTGGCACAAACAAATCCATAGAAAGAGCTCTTAGACTTCATGATGGAGATGCAAAAAGACTGCTACCTATTATAGAAAAATTAAATAAAGATATATAGATTTAATAATACTATTAGGATATACTTTGGTATTAAAATATAAAAAAAACAAGTCCAATACAATATTTGATAAATGAAGAAGGAGACATATATTTAAACAACTGTCTTTATGTTTCTAACGATGAAGAAAGATTGGAGTGTTAATTAATAAAAGTTTTTAAAATTATTAACTATATCTTCAAGAGAGTTTATGAATAATATGTTTTTAATAATTTATATTTATATGGTCTAAAATAATCCAAAATACTTAATTGTAATATTAAAAGAATGAGATATATTAAAATTTTTAATAGATAAACTTAAAAAATTAATATAATATTTGGATAATTATTATTTTAAAATATTATTGGTATTAAGTGTAAGAAAAATAGCTTAATAATTCTAGAGGGCCTTATAATTAGAAATGAAAAAAGTGTCTATTTTAAATTTATTAAATTAGTTTTATTAAGGTTAACATTTAATCAACTTTTAAAAAGTTTGATAATTTCATTTAACAAGTAATCTGTTTAAATATGGCTTCTTTAATGATATCTTCTGTTCATATTAATTAAATCAAAATTTATGGAACTTTTACTCACATCTTCAGGTATTTATGATCAAAGTATTTTTAGTTTCATTAAGAAAAGACTTGCTATGCTGATAAACCCAAGGATTGCTGTTTTACATACGATTAGGAAGCCAACTGATAAAGTATGGCTTGCTGAACATGAAAAAGAGTTAAGCCCTTTGGGTTTAGCTTATGATTTTATTAATATATCTGAAAATCAAGATCTTTCTGATAAAAACTTTTATGATGTATATTATGTTGTTGGTGGAAACACATTTTATATTTTAGATAGACTCAAGAAAACTGGACTTTTTGATATTATTAAAAAATCTATTAATCAAGGAAAATTATATATAGGTTTGAGTGCAGGCAGTATTATTGCTGGTCCTGACATAAAAATTGCTGGCTATGGTTGTAATGCAGATAAAAATGATATTGGACTTAAAGATTTTTCAGCTCTCGGTGTAGTTGAATTTAATATTTATCCACATTATCAAATTGATGATGAAAAATTTGTAAAAGAATTTTATAAAGATCAAAATAAGCCTGTTATAACTTTAGCTGATAAACAAGCATTAATAGTAAGTAATGGTAAGCTACAATTAGTAGGAAATGGACAAAGTTTTAAAATTGGGTTTTAAAAAAAATTTTAACTTCTTGAAAACTTTTGCCATTAAGATGTTTTCTATTTTCTAAAGTTTTAGACTCATATGTTATCCAATTGACTTCACTTTCTTTTTTACCTTCTATATCTCCAGCACTTCTTTCTCTAACTAATTTTTCTATTTCAATAGGAATATTTAATTTTTGAGAAATGATTTTAGCGGTTTGATATGCTCTATTAAGATCACTAGTAATTATTTTAGAGATAAAAATATTATTATTATTAAAAAAATTAGCAATTTTTTGTGAATATTTTATG
Source organism: Patescibacteria group bacterium (assembly GCA_963169655.1). Taxonomy (GTDB): domain Bacteria; phylum Patescibacteriota; class Gracilibacteria; order UBA1369; family UBA1369; genus KLAP129. The sequence continues at coordinate 256,439 of CAUJCM010000004.1, forward strand.
CCATTATCATTTAATTCTCCCCCGATAGAACCTAAAATGATATTTTCTACACTTTCTTTAGTTTCTCCATGTCTAATTAAATAGATTTTCATTGTGGACTAATGAGTTTTACTAATTTTGATCTTATAGCATCTTTAATGGCATTGCTATGAGAATAATTTTTTTCATCATTATTTATCTTAATTGTCTAATAAACTCTCAATTATAAAGATTTAAAATAGCTATTTCTAAGTTAACTAAATCTTATTGATAGCTATTTTCTTTTAAAATAATAAAACTTTTTCTTAAATAAACAGTTCCCCCTCCCTCTCGACTAAACTCCAGTTTTATTGTATAATTTAAAGATTAATTTATTTCTAAATGTCTTTAAAAGGTATCAATAAAACTATTATTGCTTTGATTTTATCAGACTGTTTTATGCTAACAGGTTTTGGTTTGATATCCCCAATTTTTGCTATTTATATCAATAACCATATTGATGGTGGGAGTATTTTTATGGCTGGGATGGCAAGTACAATTTTTTGGATAGTTCGTAGTATGGTGCAATTACCTTTGTCTGTCCATGTCGACAATTTCCCAAATCGTACAGGGCTACTTTTAACTGGAGTATTTTTGACAGTGCTTGTTCCTTTTTTATATATGTTTGCTCATAATATTTGGATGATCTTTTTTGCTCAAATTATTTATGGTGTTGGAAATGGTCTCTCTTACCCAACTTGGGTTGGAATATGGACTGATCATTTAGATAAAGGAAGAGAAACGTTTGAATGGAGTGTTTATTCCACGACGGTTGGGCTTGGTACTGCAATTTCTGCAACGATTGGTGCTGCTATCGCTGATTTTATTGGATTTTACTATACTTTTATGTTGGTAACATTCTTATCAATCTTGGGACTTTTAATTCTTTTCTTCCATACCCAGAGATTTAAACCTCAGAAAAAATTTAATATCAACTTAAACAATTCCTTTACTAAAAAAGATTAAAAGACTAATCTTGTCTTAATAATTTTTTAGTAATTTTTTATGTCAAAAATACAAATTATTTTAGGTAGTACAAGACAAAATCGTCTTAGTGAAAAAGTTGGTAAATGGTTACTAAAACTTTTAAATGAAAAAGAAAATATAGAAGCTGAAATCTTAGATTTAAGAGAATATCCTTTACCTTTCTATAATGAACCAGCTCCTGCTGCAGCATTAAATAGAAATTATTCAAATCCAGAAGTTCAAAAATGGTCACAAAAAGTTATGGAAGGAGATGGCTATATTATTATTTCTCCTGAGTATAATCATAGTTTTCCTGCAGTACTTAAAAATGCTTTAGACTCTTTATATTCTGAGTGGAATCATAAACCTGTTGGAATTGTTTCTTATGGAGGAGTTGGAGGAGCTAGATCAATTGAACATTTAAGAGGAGTATTGAGTGTTTTAGATATGATAGCTCTTTCAAAACATTTAACTATATTTAACGCCCATCAAATTTTTGAAAATGATCAGCCTCAAATAGATGAGAAATTAGCTCAATTTGCAGACACTTTAATTAAAGATTTGATAGATTATACTGAATTATTTAAAGAATTTAGAGCTAAAAGATCATAAATATTTAAGAGCTTAGTTTTAATTATCAAGATTATTTGCTAGAATAAGTTTAATTAAACAAAAATAAAAGCTAATAAATATGTATGTAAATAAGACATTAAATGAATGGTCTGTTTTAAAAACTAAAACTGTACTTAAGTATTTGAAATCATCTTTATCTGGTTTAAGTGATAAAGAATTTGAAATAAGATTAAAAAAATATGGCAAGAACATTTTAGTAGAAGAAAGAAAAACTCATTGGATTTTTGATTTATTAGTACACTTTAATAATCCCTTAGTTTTGGTCTTGGTTGGTGCTGCTATTATTTCAGCCATTTTTGGAGAGCAAATTAATGCTTTAATCATTTTAATAATTATTATATTTAGTACTTTACTGAATTTTTTCCAAGAAAGAAAAGCTGGTAATGCTGCAAGAAAATTAAAGGAAGGTTTAAAAACTACTGTAACTGTTATTAGAAATCATAAAAAAAAGGAAGTAAAAATTGAAAATATTGTACCTGGGGATATTATTTTTTTAAGCGCTGGAGATTTAGTTCCAGCAGATGCTTTAGTAATTGAAGCAAAAGACTTTTTTATAAATCAATCTGCTTTAACAGGTGAATCTTTCCCTGTTGAAAAGACATATTTAACTTCCAGAACTTTAAATAAAACTCTAACCGAACTTGATAATATAGTATTTTCTGGGACAAATGTTGAAACTGGAACTGCAAAGGTAATTGCTCTTAAAACTGATGCTCATACTGAAATTGGTAAGATTGCTCAAACTCTCAAAAAACCAGAACAACAAACTAGTTTTACTTTAGGGGTAAATAACTTTAGCCATTTAATAATGAGGACTACTTTAATAGTAGTTTTCTTAGTATTTTTTATAAATATAGTTCTTAAAAGAGATGTTTTTGATTCATTTCTCTTTGCAATTGCAATTGCGGTTGGGCTAACTCCTGAATTACTACCTATGATTCTTTCTGTGACAATGGGAAGAGGATCTTTGGAAATGGCAAAAAGAGGTGTAATTGTAAAAAAACTTTCATCTATTCCTAGTTTTGGAAGTATGGATATTTTATGTACAGACAAAACAGGAACTTTAACCAAAGATCATATTGAATTAATTCAATATAATGATGTTCACGGCAATAAATCTGAAGAAGTACTTTTATATGCCTATCTAAACAGTATTCATCAAACAGGAATTGTGAATCCAATGGATAATGCCGTGAGAAATTATAAAAAACTAAATACTAAAGGTTTTAAAAAGATAGATGAGATTCCTTTTGATTTCATGAGAAAAAGAATGTCAGTGATAATTGAAAAACAAAATAAAAGAACTTTAGTTTGTAAAGGTGCGCCTGAAGAGGTATTTAAAGTTTGTAAAAGTGTAATTCATGGTGGAGATAATCTTAAATTTGATGATAAAAAGAAACTTGAAGCAATTGAATTGTATGAAGAATTAAGTAGAGATGGATATAGAGTTTTGGCTATTGCTATTAAAGATATTAAATCTCAACATAGAATTTATCCTGTTTCTGAAGAAAAAGATTTAACCTTAATAGGATTTATTTCTTTTTTAGATCCACCAAAAGAAAGTGTTAAGAAAGTTGTAAAAGAACTAGATCAAGCTGGTATACAAATAAAAATTATTACTGGAGACAATGAATTTGTCACAAAGAAAATTTGTGAAAAATTAGGTATTAAGGTTGAAGGGATTCTACTTAGTTCACAAATAGATGGATTAACAGATGATGCTTTAAAAATTGCTGCTCATAATAATACTATCTTTGCTCGTTTTTCACCTGATGAAAAAAATAGGATTATAAGGGCTTTGCAGTCTGGAGGTCATACTGTTGGTTATATGGGTGATGGAATTAATGATGCTCCATCACTTAAAACTGCTGATATTGGAATTTCTGTAAATAATGCAGTGGATGTAGCAAAAGAGTCTGCAGATATGGTATTAACTCAAAAAGATTTACGGGTTTTGTATCATGGTGTTTTGGAAGGTAGAAAGACTTTTGGTAATTCGATGAAATATATCATGATGGGAATTAGTTCTAATTTTGGTAATATGTTTAGTGTGATTGGAGCTGTTCTTTATCTCCCCTATTTGCCAATGTTGCCTCTACAAATACTTTTAAATAATTTACTGTATGATATTTCTCAAATAACAATTCCCACAGATAAAGTAGACCAAGAATATATCGAAAGACCAAGGAAATGGGATATGCCATTTGTACAAAAATTTATGGTAGTATTTGGTTTGATTAGTTCTGCTTTTGATTTTTTAACTTTTTTTGTGCTTTATCAAGTTTTTTCTCTACAAGAAGGTGCTTTTCAAACTGGATGGTTTATTGAATCTCTGGCAACACAGACTTTAATTATCCATTTCATAAGAACAAAAAAAATTCCATTTTTGCAAAGTAATGCCTCAAAGGGTCTGACAATTTCAACTATTTTGATTGTTCTAATAGGTTGGTTAATTCCATTTAGTCCAATTGCACATATATTTGGTTTTGTACCACTTTCAAAACAAATACTCTTGGCAATTGCAGGTATAATCTTGCTTTATTTAATTACAATTGAATTTGCTAAAAGAATATTTTATTTAAAAGTTAAAGAAGCTTAAATTTCTTCATCAAACCAGTTAGTTCTGTAAGTTTCCAGAATATCTCTCGAATTGTTAAAAGTATAGTGATGAGCGATTGGAAAGCCATTTTCAGAGCTATTACTTACTGCAAGGGTGTTTCCAATATAAAAGCCAATATGTAAATGATTATAAGATTTATCTTTGGGAATATCCCAAATAATAATATCCCCTATTTCAAGATTTTGATTATTATTTTTTTGCCAATTGTATTTTTGTAAAGCTTTGATGGTTCCTTCTACTGTAGCATGTCTACCATCAATTTTTTTAAATTGAGAAAGTATTGATGTTACAAAAATTGCACAACTTAGATTTCCATTTTCCATAACATCAATTTTTTGCCCTTGATCATCTAAAATATATAAATTGCGAAACATATTAGTCCCACAAGAGTTTTTGATTGTAGTTAAATAATTTTCAAAATTAAGTCTTTTCATTAAATTAAGAATTTAAATATTTTTCTAATCTCTCAATTACTTTTTCCTGTCCCAATACTTTCATTATTTCATATAGATCAGGAGACTGTGCTCGACCTGTTAAAATAATTCTGTAAATTTGAGTTATTTCTCCAAAATGACCTAAATATTTATCTGGTTCTTGTTTGTAATCTTTTACTTCTCTAGCAAAATTTAATCCCTCTGCAATATTTTTAATATTTTCGAGCCATACCTCTTTACCTAAATCTAAATTCAAGGATTTAATTAATTTTTGACATGCTTCTATTTTTACTTGTTTTTCAACATTAGGTAAAAACTCTTCTAAATTAAATTCTAAATTTTGATAAATTGGATCAAAGAAAAATCCATAATAAGATTTAAGCATAGACCATTTTGATAAATCTTTTCTTTGATTGAGATTATCTCTTTCCATTGAAAAAATACTAATCCACAAATCTTTATTTTTTTCTAATAAATCTTTTAATTCTAAATCATACTTATTTGCCCACTCCAAACTAAATTGATAAATCTGATCTACTGTTAACTGGCTCATAAAAAGAGTGCATACATGATTTAATTTTTGAAAATCTAGTAATGCTCCACTTTTCCCTAAATGTTTAATTTCTAAATTATATTCATTAAATGATGTTGATGGGTTTTTTCTTCTCCAAGGTTCAAAATTAGAATCAGCAATAGTAAGGAGATAATCTAAAATTCCTCCAATTGGAAAACCTTCTTCAAAATAATAAGTAATTCCTGCTTCTGGGTCTTTTCTTTTACTTAATTTTCTACGACTATCATTTTCTAATTTCTGTATTGGGGCTATATGAGCATATTTAGGAGCTTCCCAACCTGCAGCTTTAAATAATTGTAAATGTAAAGCGAGAGAAGAATACCATTCATCCCCACGAATTACATGAGTAGTTCTCATTAAATGATCATCAATTAAATGAGCAAAATGATAAGTTGGAATTCCATCAGATTTTAAAATAACAATATCATTGTCATTTTCTGGAAGTTCTGATTTACCTTTAACTAAATCCTGAACTTTAATCCTCTTAGCTGAATGACCTTCATTTCGAAAACGGATAACAGGGGTTAGACCTTTGTCTAAAGACTCTTTAACTTCTTCAAGAGATTTATTTCTCCAAATAGCAAATTCTTTATAATAACCAGGTCTTAATTTCATTTGATTTTGTCTATTGGTCATTTCTTCAAGCTCTTCTGGGCTTGCAAAACATGGATAAGCTTTTCCTTCCATTACCCATTTTTTAGCAAAAGCTTGGTAAATATCTTTTCTTAAACTTTGAATATAAGGCCCATAATTACCTTTCTGAGATCCATTAAGTAAAGGACCTTCATCATAATCTAATTGGAATGTTTCAAGACCATCAATAACTAATTGATTTGCACCTTCCACTTCTCTTTTTTTGTCAGTATCTTCAAGTCTCAAAAAGAAAATACCACTACTTTGCTTAGCAAGTTTCCAACAAATTAAAGCGGTATAAACTGTTCCTATATGCATAAAACCTGTTGGACTTGGTGCAACTCTAGTGACTATAGCTCCTTCTGGTAAATTTCTTTGTGGATATTTATTTTCAAGTTCTTCTGTATTTGGTAAAGGATTTGGAAATAAAAGTTCAGCTAGTTTTAGATTGTCTTCATTCATATTTTTAAGAAAAATTCGGCTGGGATTGTAGCATAAAGTTTAAAAATACGCTATAATTTAAAGATTTATTTAAAATTTTTAAATTATGCTTTTTGCTGAATCCGAAAATAAAAATGTGTTAGATGAATTATTTGGTTATAACGACAATAAGTTAGAAAATTTTATTGATTCTGAAAGATTAAGTCTTAATTTAGTTTCTGTTGAGTGGTTAGATGAAATTTTTGAGGAAAATAGAGGAAATGTAAAAGAATATTTTGTAGAATTTAAAGAAAAAAGTGAAGTTCAAACTTGGATAAATGAAAATCGAAGGCTTTTTGAAAAAGGTCAAAAAATGGAAATGGTTATTTTAAATAAAAAAGACAATCAATTTACAGGGATGGTTTCACTTCAAAATATGGCCATACAACCTGAGATAGGGCTTTGGATTAAAGAAGAAGCACAAGGACAAGGCTATGGTAGTGAAGCTGTTCAAGTAATTAGTAATTGGTATAAAGAAAAATTTGGAAAAGATGAAAAAATTAAATACTTAGTTGAAACTGGAAATTTAAGAAGTATTAATTTAGCAAAAGGTTTTGGGATGGAAAAAATTCAAAATATCAAAAATTACGAAGGGAAAGAATTTGAAGAATATCAATTTTAAGCTATACTTTTTTCTTATTTAAAATTTGAAATAAAAGTATAAAATTAGCTTATGAAGAGATTAAATGAAGATTTTTTTTCACGCCCTGCTTTAGAAGTCGCTCAGGATTTGTTGGGAAAATATTTAGTGAGAAAAACAAATGACGGTGTGATGATTGGAGAAATTAATGAAGTTGAAGCTTATCGTGGGGAGGATGATCCTGCTAGTCATGCAGTTTCAGGTAGAACAAAAAGAAATGAAGTGATGTTTTGGCGTGGAGGACATGCTCACGTTTATTTTACTTATGGAATGTATCATTGTATGAATTTAGTTTGTGAAAAAAAAGATTTTGCAGCTGGAATTTTAATTAGATCAATTATTCCAATTGATGGTAAGGATTTAATGTTAAAAAACCGTTTAAAAAATAGTAAGACTAAAAATATTAAAGATGAAAATTTAGTTAATGGGCCTGCCAAAATTTGTTTAGCTTATGATTTGACATTAAAAGATGATGGAATTGATATTGTAAATAGTGAAGAACTTTATGTGACAGAAGGAAATAAAAAGAAAATTAAATTTAAAAAAACTTCAAGGATTGGGATTAGTAAAGGGAAAGATTTGATGTGGAGATTTTTTTATTAAAATTTTAATTTTACATCACCTAAAAATAATAGGAAAAAATAAAGTTCTATGATAAAATAATTAAGTATACAAAAATCAAAAATAGACCAATATGATGCTAATCTTGAAACCTTTAAAATTTTTTAAAAGACTATTTTTTTTAAGTTTTGTTTTCAGTGCTTTTTTAATTACTAATCAAAGAAGTTTTGCAACTATTCTTTATGATGGAGATCAAACAGGTGGAGTGACAGTTGATGACTCTTTTACAATTGATTTTGACCAAACTTCTGTGGACAGAGAACTTAGGTTTGGAGACTCAACTATTTACTTTAAATGGAATGGTAGCCAATTCCAAGTTTCTAATGATTTAGACCTGCAATCCAATCAATTAAAAACTGCTAGAGTTGAAAATGTAATGTCTTTGCCTGGAGGAGCTGGAGGACTTGGAGTGGCTGGAACTGGTAGAATTGTTCAACTGACAGCGATTGATGCTATTGCACCTGGATGTACTGGGCCAACATGCTCTCCAGGTACTTATTCTTGGGATGGAACAATATGGAGATCACTTCAAGGTAGTATTAATATTTCAAATGCCACTAAAATAGTGACAGTTGGACCAGTTGGTAGAGATTATACTAATATTCCGGCAGCTGCTGCATATTTAAACACTTTGTCTGGTGGAGAAATGTGGATAGATCCAGGAAAATATGTAATTAAAGGTAAATTAGATTTGAGAAATATTAGGTTAATTGGAGCAGATACAGCATTAACTTTAGTTGTCTTTACTGATAAATCTTTTGCACTCTCAGACAATACTGATTTTGAAACTTTATCTTTAATGACTGATCATTTGGTTACAGATTTTATTTTGGACGCCTATAATAATATTGATCACCAAGCTTCGCTGTCGTTTGATAGAGTAAATCTAGCAATTGAAGCGAATAAGGTTTTAGTTAATTCATCTTCTGCTGTTTTCCCAAAAACATACTTAAGTTTTATTAATTCCACAGCAGATGATTTAGGTGGAACAATTGTTTACCCATTATCTTCATCAAAATTAGATAGTAGTTCTAGTTTTCTTATTACAAATTTGAGTAATACAAAACCACTTAGATTTGAAGATTGGCCTGTTACAATTGTTGGAGGTAGCAATGTTGTTACAAGCGGTAAAATTACAGCTATTCCTGATAGAACTATTGTGGTATCTCCTGGGATGAATATTCAAGGAGCAATTTATAGTTTAGGCTCAGGTGGTGGAGTTATTAAACTTTTAATTGGGGAACATATTATAAATCGACCTATTAATTTCAAATATGGTAATATAGAGATTGTAGGTGATGGATCGGGATCTATAATTAAAACTGACTCTAATTGGTTGGGTGGAAATGGAGCAAAAGATTGTGTAATTGAAGTAGGAGATCAAACTGGTAGTAATAATCCTTTAAGTAATGTAGTTCTTAGAAACTTTACTGTGGATGTAGGCACAGATGTCCATGGTGTATGTATCTATGGTGGAAATGAAAATAAGGTAATAGATATGACAGTTACTTCAACTAGCAAAAAAACTACTACTCACACGGGAATAGTGTTTACTGATGGAGGAGCCTCACAAGGAGCTAGATTTACTGCAAGTAGAAATACTATTAACTCTAATGATCCATCACATCGTTGGGTTGATGGGATTCATTTTGATGGAACAAATGCTGGACCAAGCGGTTTACAAGGTTTTGGAAATGGAATTGTGGATAGCATTATTTCTGAAAATATTGTTTATGAAGCTCAACAAACTTGTTTTGCTTTTGCAAAGGTTTCTGCTTCTGGAATATTTTCTAATAGGGCAAGAGATATTGGGTATGATAATGGGTCTTTAGGTATGTTTTTTATGGATAGTACAGATGTGACGACAATTAATAATTCAATGGAAGGTAATAATAATCCCAATGTTACCGGAATTTCATTATATGATGATGTAAGAAAATCTTCTTTTATAGGTAATGTTGTGACAGGAGGGCCAATTGATTTTGCTAATGGAATATATGTAAGGACAAATACAAATGTAAGTAATATTTTTGATGGTAATCAATTTACAAATGTAAATAATCCTCCAATCAATAATCAAGGTTTAAATTCTAAATTTGAAACAAATCATGTAAGAGATATTTCAGATCCAACAGTTAATGATGATATCAGTAAAGATTTTGATATAGGCACAATGTGGATTAATACTTTAACTCAAGAAGTTTTTGCTTCCGCTGATAGTACGATAGGTAGTGCTAAATGGGTTAGTTTAAGTAATTTAACAGGAACTCCTTCAAATACCTTTACTTTAGATAATGATAATACGGGTGGAGATATTGCTTTGATTTTTGGACAAGCTTTAGGAAAAAGTTTGAGATGGGATAGTGCTAATTCTAAATTTGTTTTAAATGCTCCTTTAAAAGTTCAAGGAAATGTTGAAGTAGACGGAACCTTGAAAGTACTTGAAGGTGGAGCTTCTCCACAATATTACACTAATTTCAGTGGAGCAGATCAAACTGGAAATATTAATTATACCCTACCTAATGCACAAGGTGGTGGAAGCACAATGCTATTTAATGATGGAAGTGGAAATTTAAGTTGGAAAAGAGGTGTGGGACAGATGCTAACATTCTTGGCAGGAAATGGAAATGTTAATTGGGGGATACCAACTTCCTTAACTGAATTTGCTGGAAATACTAGTAGAAGAATAAGAGTGGATTTAAGTAATGTTACTGAAGCTAGATTACATGCAAATGTTGTTACTGGATCAGGTGGTACAAATCCTCAACTAAGTGTACAATATTCAACTGATGGAATTACTTGGAATTATTTAGTAGGAGCGAATCAACCAACTATAAATGTTGGAACATCGAATACATTATCTTCTTCAGCTTGGGGAACTATTAATGCTGGTGCAAGAGGAGATATCTATTTGAGGGTTGTAGGAATTAGAAGTACTACAGGTGGAAGCAATCTTATCGTAAATAAAGTCCAAATAGAAGTTAGATAGGAAATTAGATTTTCTTTAAAAAATATTTTTTGAAGTATAAATAAATATTTTAAGGAAGATAGTACTTATAAATCTAAATTATCTTTCTATAAATGACAAATTTTGAAAATTTTAAATTATGTAATTTTTTGTAAACCCCTTAATTCTTTAAATTATTATCAATTTTCATAATTATTGTTGATTATCTTTTAAATTATTAATCTCAACAAACTATTTATCTAATTGATCTATTATTTTAGCTGCCAATGCCCTAGTAATTGGATCAGCATATTTATCAATTAAATCAGGATATTTTGGTTTCTCTCCTTGTGTAGCAGCCCAAAGAATATATTTGGCATACCATGATTTTCTATCTAAATTAGGTAAAATGTCTTTGGATACTGAATCAAGGTCGAAAGATTGAATTTCTTGTTGGCGATTTTGGCTGTGCAAAATCATTTTCATTGCTTCAGCACCTATAATAGTTTGATCAGGTCTAAATAAACTATCTGAGTAACCTTCTATGATCTTTTTATTTTTACTAGCTTGTAATGTTGAATTATACCAGCTTTCAATATTAACATCTGGAAATGAAGCTTCTTTTAACATAGGTAGATTACTTGACTGCTCTGGATATAAACTTCTAAAAATAAATGTAGCAAATTCAGCTCTCGTAATGCCAATATTAGGTCTATAAGTTTTATCTGGATAGCCTTTAGCTATCCCCTTTCTTGCTAAATTATTTATATGATCTCTTGCCCAATTATATTTAATATCAATAAAATAATCTTGATCAGTATCGGAATGAATAATATTTTCAGTTTGAGGATATTCACATTGCTTTCCACTACATGACTGTCGTCCATAAGGTCCACCTGCCCCAATACCTCCATTACTACTATTTCCTCCATTATTATTATTTTGGGTTAGAATTAAATTTACTACCTGATTAGGATGACTTATTGCTTGAGTTAAATTAGCTGTGATAGAATCTTGTGAAGCACTAAATTTAAAAGGACTAATATTTCCAGCAGTTAATGATGTGGGATCTGCTAAACTTAAAATTTGAGTTTTGATAAGCGTGGTTAATGGAGTGTCACCTGTAATCTGAGTTATTAAATCATCAATATTATTATTGTTTGTATCTTTAATATTAACATTAACATTATTTAATGGACTGCCATTTCCATCTTTAAGATTAACTAAAAACTTAAAGAATATTTCCAAATTCCCAGTGCTCTCAATTTTAGTTTTAGCAAAATCAAAACTTGAATTTTCTATATAATTATCAAGTGTAGATGAAGACCATAAATCACTTATAAAATTATTGTTAAATATAGAATCCTTGACAGTATTTTGAAAGGAACCATTTTGAAATTTTATGCCAATATTATTGTCTGAGAAAATAATATTAGTTAAAGTATTGCTTTTAGAATTATCTAATAAAATACCGCTTCCATCGCCATTGTTTGTATTAATTACTGGATTAGGAGATCCTCCAGTTGGGAAAAATCCAGCATTTATAATATCAGTATCATTATAAACATATTCATTTCCATTCAATACAAAAACAGAGTCAAAATATTGTTCTATAAAAGAAACTGGTATTCCACATACAGCAACTACATCTGAGGGATCATTTAACAAAGCTTTTGAAGCATAAACAGTATAAAAGTCACTAGGATTTGGGTTAGGAATACTTATTAAAAATAGAGAAATGTTTGAAGTACCTACCCCATTAATAGCAGAGATATCAGTTGCTCCAAATATTGGAATAGCATTACAGCCTGTATCTAAGAAAATAGGTCCTGAAGATGTATTATAGTCTTGGGTGATACTGGAAAAAGAATCACTATTCATTATGTATTCAAGCTGAGTAATTACTGAGTTTTTTACTGTTAAATTTTCTATTAAAGAATTACCTACAGAGTGTAATAAAATTGCAAAAGAATTAGAGCTACCATCTATGACGGTTGAAGGTCCAGAACCGCTGATGTGAATATTATCTAGCGGTTCAACAACTTTAATTGGCTCATAAGTTCCGCTACCAATTTGGACCGTATCATTATGTATTAATGTGTGCTCCAATATACTTGTAAAATGGGAAAAACAAGTTAAATAATCAACAATACAGTTTTTATCAATTACCGCATTCGGTTCTCTTACATCTGGAAAAGCACCAATATCTAGAGGTCCACTAATATCTAAGTAACTACTGATGGGATTTAAATGATAATCATCATTTGTATCAATATTTTCATCTTTAAAAATTGGTTTTCGAGTGATATCTGTTAATGACGGGCTAAAATAAATACCAACTATATCATTAATTATATTTTGAAATCCCCATATTCCGTTAAAACTTTCGGAAAAAAGTAAATTACTACTACCTGGTTGCCAATATAAATTAAAGGCATTTCCTGAAAAAGGATAGATGTTAGGGTGATAACAAATGTTGAACTGCAAATTTATTTCTATTGTTTCACCTGTACCAAGACCATCGTCATAATAAAAAAAGCAAGCATCATCAGATGCGTGAGATTGTTGTGAGTTTAGTATTACTGTATTATTTAGATAAAAAATATTAGCGTCATAAAAATCTCTTTTTATATAAAAAGCCAAAGTTCCATTAATGGATCCTGGATCTTTTTCTGGGGCTATAATTAGATTATTTTTGACTTCTACTTGTGAATTAGCAAATGATAACATAACTATATATGAATCAACTAAAACAGCTGATGAATAAACAGTATTATTTGTAAACTCAATATCTTTTCCAGCATAGATATTTACCCATTCACTAGTATTATAAGCTACTGAATTTACTATTTCATTATTATCAATTTTTACAAAATTTGGGATTTTAGCATCTACGCCAAAGTCGGAAGGCAATACAATATTGCCCCATGTTGTGATGGCACTGTAATAAGGATTATTTATAACTATTTTATTATTTTGAATTAATCCATTGTCACTTGCTCCAATATTTATTTGATTGATATTTTGATTTCCAGTGATAATAAAGCCATCATTTACATTTAAATCTATTGTAGATTTGCCACTTCCAAAAAATGTATTATTTGTAATATTAATATTTCCACTACCAAAATTTGTGGCGAAATTGGCATATTCAAAAGTACAATTATCAATTGTAGTGTTAGAATTTATTAATAATTGATATGTACCAAAAGTGTCATCTCCAATAGAATCAGCACCTGGTAAACAAATTAAAGATACTGTAGGACTTAAAGTGTTGTTGAAAACTTCAGTATTATTATCAAAAATATAATCAGCAGTAGGCTGAATAATATCATTAGATAGTCCTGGTGTAGCTAAAGCGTCAGTTAAGGTTGTAAAATCACAACCTACAGGACAAACCGTATAGGTGGTATTTAATGCTTTAGTACTTTGAACACCAATAAATAGTAATGCAGATATTAGAATAAAATTGGAGATTTTTTTCAAAGATGGAATCATTTATTTTGGTGTTAGTTTTTAAATTTTTTGTTAGTTTAACATATATATGTATTTTTCAACAAAAATATTTTTATAATGTAATTTTTAATTATTTATTAAATAATCATTTTTTAATAAATATTTTTGACAAAATGATAATTTTGTTGACTATTATAACTTTTATCTATAAGATGCGTTTCATATTCAGGTATTAGATTGCATTAGCTTTAAGCTAAGTAGAGGTAACTCAAGCGATTTAAACCCTACTTTTTAAAGCTAAAAATATGTATAGAAATAGAAGGAGTAAATCTAAGTCATCTAGATTTTCAAATGGAGATCATCAAAGATCTCACAAAAAAATTAGTAATAATCATCAGAACTTTAATAAACCGAGAAAAAGTCCTCGACTGCAAGGGACTAATTTAAGTATTGAACAATTAATTAATAAAGTTAAAAGTGAAGCAGAAATTGAACAAGTTGAGTATAAAATAGCTCATAAATTTAATGATTTTCATTTTAACGAAAAATTAAATAATAATATTCAACAAAAAGGTTATTTTATACCTACTCCTATTCAAGACCAAGCCATCCCTTTTCTTCTTGAAGGAAGAGATGTAATTGGACTTGCCAATACTGGTACTGGTAAAACTGCCGCATTTTTATTACCCATTATCAATAAAATTTTAGCAGATAGGAATCAAAAGGCTTTAATTCTTGCGCCAACTCGTGAACTTGCTGTTCAAATTCAAGAAGAATTATATAGTTTTATTAAAGGGATGAATTTGAATGCTATTTTATGTATTGGAGGAACAAATATTTTCAATCAAGCTAAAAAAATTAAAGCTCCATTTAACTTTTTGATTGGAACTCCAGGGCGCGTCATTGATTTGTATAAAAGAAGATGGCTATATTTAGATAGATTTCAAAATATGGTGCTTGATGAAGCTGATAGGATGGTAGATATGGGATTTATTAATGATATCAAATTAATTTTTAGCCAATTGCCAAAAAATAGGCAAACCAGTTTTTTCACTGCTACATTCGATAAACATATAGATAATTTAGTACAGCAATTTCTAAATAGTCCTAAAACTGTTTCTGTAATTCAAAGACAAACTTCAGCAAATATTGAGCAAGATATCATTAGATTTAAAGGAAAAGATGATAAGATGAATATACTTACTGAACTTTTAAATAAGCCTGAATTTAATCGTGTGTTAGTTTTTGGTAGAACAAAATTTGGAGTAGAAAGACTTACAAAAAATTTATCTGCAAATGGATTTAGAGTGGATTCGATTCATGGGGATAAATCACAAAATTATAGGCTTAGAGCTTTAAATGCTTTCAAGTCTGGACAGGTCAATGTCTTAATAGCTACTGATATTGCAGCACGCGGATTGGATATTAATGAGGTTAGCCATGTGATTAACTATGATTTGCCAGCAAATTATGAAGATTATGTCCATAGAATTGGACGAACAGGCCGCGCCGACAAAAGAGGAATCGCTTTGAGTTTAGTGGCGATGTAATTTGACTTCGATTAACTTGATAAAGTAATTGAAAAATTCAAAATTTAGCTTTAGTAAAAGAAAGTATATTTTTTAAATTTGGAGCGACACACGGGAATCGAACCCGTGTCTCCGCCTTGGCAAGGCGGCGTACTACCATTGTACTAGTATCGCAAATATCAAAGGGACTTGAAGAAAATTTAAGAGAAATTTTCTAAGCAAAAGGAATATAACAAAAAATTTTAAAATTTCAAAAAGTATTTTGTTTAGCAAATAAATAAGCTACAATCCCTCTAGTTTATTGATAATTACTAGATTATGTTAGATAAATATTTTGATTTTTCTAAAAAAGAAAAAGAAATTTATCAGAGATGGGAAAAAGCTGGAGTTTTCAGATTAGACCAAGAAAAAGTTAAAGAAGGTAAAAAGGTTTTTGATATAACAATGCCTCCTCCTAATGCCAATGGAGAACTTCATTTAGGACATTGTTATGGACATACAATGATGGATATTTTGGGTAGATATCAGAGACTTAATGGCCGACCTGTTTGGCTTATTCCAGGAAAAGACCATGCTGGTATTCAGACACAAGTAGTTTATGAAAGAAAATTAACTGCTGAAGGAGTTGATATTAAAAAGATGTCTAGAAAGGAATTCTGGGATAGTTGTTATGATTTTTGTATGGATAGATCGAATTATATGAGAGAACAGGAAAAATTAATTGGTATTGGAGCTGATTTTGAAAATGAGGTTTTTACTTTAAATCCAAAAGTTAGCAAAATTGTTTATGAAACTTTTGAAAAGATGTGGAATGATGGACTTGTTTATCGAGGTGATCGAATAATTCACTGGTCTGTTTATTCTCAAACTTCAATTTCAGATGTGGAAGTAGAATATAAAGAAGCAAAAGGACATTTATGGCATATTAAATATCCTTTAGTTGAAAAGGTGGAAAGAATTTTTGGTGAAGAGAAAAATATTAATGATTTTAATTTTATTAAATCTGAAATTATTGATGGAGTAAAAATTTTTGATATTCAAGAATTAAATGAATTTTTTAAAGTTGGAAATATTTTAATAGAAAAAAGTCAGAAAGATGAAGAAGTAGATAAAAAATGGGTAATCTTTAAAATAGAAAAAAATCAAGAAGGTATTTGGCAAATTTTTACTGTTAATGATAACACAAAATTTGATGATGCTATTGTAATTGCAACAACTAGACCTGAAACCATGCTTGGAGATAGTGCAATTGCAGTCCATCCATTAGACCCTCGCTATAGTCATTTAGTCGGGAAAAAAGTTATTATTCCAATTGCAAACCGTGAAATAGAAATTATTGCAGATGATAGAGTTGAAATAGGATTTGGAAGTGGAGCTGTTAAAATAACTCCGGCTCATGATTTTTTAGATTATGATATCGGAAAAGATCATCATTTAGAGCAAATTCAAGTGATTGATAAATTTGGAAAAATGACAAGTATTGCTGGAGAAAAATTTGTGGGTTTAACTACTCAAGAATGTCGTGAAAAAATTATTAAAGAATTAGAAGAAAGTGGAAATTTAATTTTAACTGAAGAAATTACTCATAAAGTTCCAATTTCAGAAAGAGGTAAAGATGTGATTGAGCCATTAATTTCTACTCAATGGTTTATAAAAGTAGATAAAAGTGAGTTTAATTTAAAACAAAGAGCATTAGATTTATTAAATTCTGGAAAAATTAAAATCTTTCCAGAAAGAATGCGAAATCAAATTGCTCAATGGCTTGAAAACTTAAATGACTGGAATATTTCTAGACAAATTCTTTGGGGGCATCAAATGCCTGTTTGGTATAAAAATAAAGGTGAGGCAAATGAGGAAATTAAAGTATCTTTAAATTCACCAGGAGAAAATTGGGAACAAGAAACAGATACTTTTGATACATGGTTTTCGTCTGGACAATGGCCTTTTTCTACTTTAAGTAGTTTAGGATTTTTAGATTTAGATGATATTGAAAATAATCCTTACTTCCCTACTGATACTATGGTAATGGGAAGAGATATTTTGTTTTTCTGGGCTTGTAGAATGCTTCTTTTGAGTGCTTACCGATTTAATGAAGTACCTTGGAAAAATATTTTATTTACAGGTCTTATTCGTGATTCACAAGGTCAAAAGATGTCTAAATCTAAAGGCAATGGAGTTGAGCCAAAAGAAATGCTACAAAAATATGGAGCTGATGCTTTGAGAATTGGTTTAATCGTTGGCTCATCTGCTGGACTTGATATTAAGTTTAATGAAAAAAAACTAGAAACATATTCTAAGTACTTAAATAAGATTTGGAATGCAGGAAAGTTGTTAGAGATGAAAATAGAAAATGATTTTGAGGATTTAAATTTTAGTGTGGAAGATCTTAAACTTGCAAGTTCAAGCTGGATTTTGAGTCTACTTGGTAAAGCTCAAGAAGAATTTAAAAATAAATTAGATAATTATGAGATTAGTAATGCTTTTGATGTAATTTATCATTTTAGTTGGGATATTTTCTGCTCTTGGTATTTGGAAATTTCAAAAATAGAATTGGACCTAGTAAAAGAGAACTCCAAAGAAATTAAGTGGGTAATGCAGACTAGCTTTTTAGAAATTTTAAAAATGTTACATCCTTTTATGCCCTTTTTCACTGAAGAAATCTACTTTTCAATGAATCAGTTTAATAATCAAAAGTTACTCGCTCAATTTGAATTTAGAGATTTTAGTCAATTTACAAAGAGATTTACTCAAGAATCAAAAGAATATATTAAAATACAGAAGTTAATTGATACTATTTCCTTTGTGAGAGAATTTAGAATTAATTTAGAAAAACCATTTAGTGAAAGATTAAATGTTTATAGTGAAAAATTAGATAATGATCACTACTTGGAATTAATACAAAAAATGGTAAATATTTGTTTTGTTGATTCAGCAAATGGAGTTTCTAAGCCTTATCTCACTGGATTAAATACTATTGAAGCAAGTGAAGAAGATAGTAAAAAATTTAGAGATAATTTGGAGAAATTACTGGATAAAAAGAAAAAAGAATTAGAAACGATTGAAAAGATATTAACACCTGGATTTAAAGCTAAGGCTGATCCTGAACTAGTTGAAGAAAGAGAAAAACAATATAAAGAAGTGAAAGAGATTATCGAAAATTTAGAAAGAGACTTAAAAATAAATTAAAAAAACACGGTACCGAAATACCGTGTCCAAATCTCGATGCTAATGGGTTCTCAAGATGTAAGTAGTGAGAACTCTAGCTTTTTGTTTTTGTTTTTGTTGGAGATTTGTAGATTGACCTATCCTTCTCAATGCCTAGGCTTTGGCTGTTTTTTTCAGTCCTGCCACGGACCACCCGCTAATCACTGAAGACTAGTAGCGAAAGTAGAAGTCATAAAGACTAAAGTACCACGCCAGATCGCTTTGAACGGAATCAAATTTGGTCAGAAAATGAATCCATCGCCTAGCAAAGATTGAGAGAGGTAAAAATGTTCTAGGGCGTTGTGACTCTAAGCATTTTGCTTTTTTATTGAGGCAACCACTTTCTCCCCTCATCAATCTTCACTTTTAGAAATGAACTTTATTGTTCATTGGTCTAATTCTATTTGTGAATGTTCTGAATTTCTTAACTTAAGAAATCATAACATTGTATCAAGTATTTCTATGAATGCAAGAATCACTGGTGGACAGCGACTAATTTTGATTGTAAAATATACTTTGCAAGAATTTTGACAGATAGTCAATAAACACAAATAACCCAATTGCTTGGGCTTTGTATTAATGCTTTCTAGTGCATTATGTTTGCTTCTATAAAGAAACTTTTTTGTACACTCATTTAGCTTTGGAATTTCTTCCCTATTTAATATATTTGTTTCCTAAATTGTTTCCTCAGAAGACAATAAAATTAGAAACTTTTATTTGTTGTGTCGGAAGAGATGATAAAGCTATGAGTTTTTAATGATCTTTTGAAGCTTTTTTTGTTAGGTTGATAACTTTTGTTTTTTGTTTTTGTTTTTCCTAAATCCGAGCTTCATAGTATCTTATCAAAATAATTAATTTAATCAAATTTAATATATATACCAAATCTTGAAATATTTTATAATTTAGATTATTTAATAATTAACATTTTTTTATAATAATAAATTATGTCTATTGAAAGAAGAGAAGGTGGTTTCACTGAGCCTTTTGATCATTTACAAGTTATTAACTATTTACAAGATAGTGAAAGCCGTGAGATTGAAGCTTTTGATGAGGCAACTGGGGAAATTATCATTTTAACACTAAATTTTAATCAAGAAGTTTGTATAAAAAAAGGTAATAATTTAATTTTAGTAGGGAATCAAAAAATCCTCATTCCTAAATTAGAGTCAGCAAAGACCAATTCTATGAAAGGAAACACGGAAGAATCCAAAAATGCATATCAATACAACTTGATTGCACAAGGATTAAATGCAATGGTAAATTCAGTTTTAGAAAAGGATGTTCATCCAGAAGTTATTAAAAAAAGGCCTTCAAAATCTAAGCTAAATTCTGAAAAAGAGGTATCTGGGTATGATTGGATCACTAAATTTAATATTAATATACCTGTTTATTACCAACCTGAAGACTTGGCAGATTTATATATAGAATCAATTATGGATAGTTTGAAGGAATTAGAGTTAGTTGTTACACCTCCTAAAGATGAAAATGATATGGTACTTCTTGCTACTGAAGGATTTGTAAAAAATGAAGTAAAAGTTATGAATCTCTTAAATAAAATGTTAAGAGAATATGACTTGGAATATATTTATCATGTGAAAGAAAGAAAGCTACCATTTATCAAATTAGTAGTATGGAAGATTATTAATGAATAATTAGTAAATTGAAAAATTTATAAAGTTTAGTTAATCTAGAATTACTATTAACTAAATATTTATGAGAATAATTACTAATTGGATTTTATTTTCAATTGCGATTTATATTACAGCTTACCTTCTTCCAGGTATTCAACTTAATGATTTTATCACAGCTTTAATAGCAGCAGTGGTACTTGGCCTAATCAACGCAATAGTTCGTCCAATTATTTTACTTTTAACTCTCCCAGTAAATTTTATAACTTTAGGGTTATTTACATTTGTAATTAATGCTTTAATGGTACTACTCGCAGCAGAATTTGTAGATGGACTTTTTGTTCAAGGGTTTTGGTGGGCATTACTATTTAGTTTAGTGCTAGCAGTGATAAATGGGCTTTTACAGTCTATGTTTGGTAATAAAAATAAATAATGATAAATCCAATTTGGAACCCTTTTTCTCATTATGCAGATAAATTAGAAAAACAAGTTGAAAATGTATTGAAGAAAGTAAATAGGCTTGGAGCCTTAGCTACTCAAAAAGAAATTTTGGCTTTAATGCAAAAGAATTTAGTAATAGTAAATCTATTTATTGAAGCAAAATTTAAAGGTTATAAATATTTAAGTAGAGTAGCAAGAAAAAAACGCTATCTAAATAATGAAAAAATAGCTCATAATTTTAACCAATTTTTGAATAACTTTCATATATCTGATGAATTATTAGTCGAATATTTAAAAAAATTGGAACTAAATATCCCTAGTACTCAAGAAAATGTTGAGAGATTAAAATATATAATTGGAATTATGGAATTTTTAAAACCTGGAGCTGGCAGATTTGAATATTTGGAGGGAGCTTCTTTTGGTAAATTGTTAACTGACCCTGATAAAAATCAAAAAATGATTGGTGACTGTAATCAAATAGTGACTTATTATACTTTTTTATATTCTCTAAAGTATTCTATTAATGATTTGCAAATCAAAATTTTGCCTGAACATGTTTGCCTATATTTTGACAATATTGATATAGAAGCCACAAGTGGAAGTCTGGCAAAATACAAAGAATTTGTACATATTTTGCCAATTGTAGAGCTTATTTCTACAAATTTACTTGATGTATCTGATTTTAGAGATAAACAATTGAAAATTAATTCGAGAGAGTTTTTGAAAGGAGCAACTCTTGCTTATAATATTTCTTCTGAAAGGGATATTGTCACCAGAAATTTAAGAATTTCTTATCGAAATGTAGCTATTGATGCTTTGAATAATAATCAATTTGAAACTGCGGAGTTTTATATATTGAAAGTGGGCATTAAAGATGAAGAAAATAAGCATTTTTTACAAAACATTTACCACAATGCAGTTATTTATTATGTAAATAATAAAAATTTTAATAAAGCTCGATTTTTTGCAGATAAAAAGGCAGATATAGAGTTAAAAAAATATGTAGATGAAAAAGAAGGCTTTTACTATTTTGAAAATAATCAATTGAGTAGAGCAAAAGAAATATTTTATAGAGTTGGAAACCAACAAATGTTAAAAGCAATTTATGGTAGAGAATTTAACCAAATTCAAAATAAAGTTTCTGGACTTAAAGATTTAGCTAAAATGAAAGCTTATAAAAATGATTATAGAAAAATGCGGGATTTAGCCGTTAAGATGGGAGATGATAATTTAGTAAGTCAATTGGATAATATTTTAAGACAACTTTAAAATTTTATACTTTTTAATAGAAAGTTAAGTATAAAAAAATATTGTTTTTCTTTTAATGGCACTTTTACTAAGAGATAATAATTTCTTTATTTTTGTATTCATTCGGGGATTAAAGCCCCTTCTAGAACCCTATTTTTTTTACTCTATTCTGTATTCAATGCTTATTTAATTCTGTTCAACAAAGGTATATAAACTTTTTTTGTTTTTATCTTTTATATGCTTTATCTTTCTTTTTTATCCAAGAATGTGCTCCGGAGCTAAAGCTATGTCGCCCATTCTTGGATTGATAAACTTTTTTGTAATTTCTAAGGATGTCCACCCCGTCAGCCTTTGGCTGCCACCCCTCAAGAGGGGAAGGGAAATTTTGTGCCTCGGAACTAAAGATATGTATCTACTCACTCTTCCTCTGTATTAAAATCAAAATATTGATCATTTGAGTGGTCAACTGATCTTTCAAGAATTAAAAAGCTATATTCTAAACCATCACTTTCCATTAAATCAGATGTTGAGGCCACTTCAAAATCTTCAGGAATATCCTTTGGAAAAAATAAATCGCTTTTAAAAGATGATTCTACATTTGTGAGATAAATTCTTTCTAAATCTGTATGTAAAATAGCTTCTTTAAATATCTCTCCCCCACCTAATACAAAAATCTGATCTATGTCATTATGATCAGACAACTCAAATAAAGTATCATCTAAAGACTCAAATCTTAAAACATTTTGTGGCAAGCTTAAATCCTTATTTTTACTTAAAACAATAACTAATCTATTATCAAAATTTTCACCTTGAGAATGAAAGTACTCCCAAGTTTTTCTCCCCATAATAATGGCATTTTTTAAGTTTTTATTTTCTGTTTGTGTGGTCAAATCGTGAAGATTGGCAAAATGCTCTGGCAAGAACCAAGGGATCTCACCTTTTCGTGCAATTCCCATATCTTGATCTACAGAAACAATGATTGAAAAATTGGCCATTTATTTTAAGGTAATATCTTGTGTTCCTCTTCTTATATCCCAGTCATCTTGATCTAAGTCAAGATGCATTACTAAATTTTCAATATTATTAGTTAAAGCCTGGCCCATTTGTTGAGCTCTTTTTCGAAGTGTAGGGTGAACTGTTTTTCCACTTCTTAATTCTGCCAAGTAAACAGAAGCAGGTAATTTATAAGTGATATCTACTGCTACTGTATACCCCATAGGGATATAATATTGTTGGATTAATTTATCTGTTGTTAATTTATTAATTGCTTCTTCTTGCTCACTTAATAAAT
Organism: Patescibacteria group bacterium; assembly: GCA_963169655.1. Lineage (GTDB taxonomy): Bacteria > Patescibacteriota > Gracilibacteria > UBA1369 > UBA1369 > KLAP129. The sequence goes on from CAUJCM010000004.1 coordinate 279,802, forward strand.
CTAAAGCCTTTTGCCTTAAATTATCTGGCAATTGGTCTAAATACCATTGATAAAATCCAAAATTAAAAGTTAAAAGTGGCATTAAACACTCGCCATTTCTATGTCTCTGAATATCTCTGAATGAACCAAAATCTAATTTAAATTTGAAATTACATTGGCCAAATTTACCCAAGAAATTAGGTAAGTTAGTTTTAATTGGTCTTGTAGAAAGTAAGTCTTTGTAATTTTGTAAAAAATCTTGTTTTATGTTGTGAGAAAACTCAAAGTCTGGGTGTTCTGCTGGATTAAAATAAGAATATTGAGATACCCATTGCTCAAAATAAGCTTCTTGAGTTGAATATTTTTTGTGTGAAAAAGAATTTGCATATTGTTTGGTTAATTCTTCTCTTAATTTAATAGCTAAGTTTTTAACTTCATTTAAAGGATGATGTTCTAATAATGCTAAATGCTCATGAGCTTGGCGAAGATTAGTATGCCATGAGAGATATGTTGTGCAACCAGCTGGTAAAAATCCTCTTAAAATATCAAAACTTCGAGCTTGAATTGCTTTTTGATAAATACTGTCCTTTTCACCTTCTTTTTGTGGATATCTTTGAGTTAAAAAACTAATTAATTCTTCTTTTGCCTGATTATAAAATTCTAGCCACTTATGCTGGATGATATCCCCTTCTTCTGTACCTACAGGATTTAAAATTTTCTGGTTTGCATAATCGATATAGCGAGTGCTGGCTTCTTGACCATTGTATAAAGGCCAATCTTGAATTGCCTTTGCTACTAACATACTTACATTTTCAATAAAAATAGTAGTTGATCCACAATCTGCAATTGAATTATGGCCATATCCTACATAAAATTTTTCCATAAAACTTCCTGAGTCTGCACTTCTGACTTTATCAATATGTTGCAAAACACCTTTTGGAGAACGGCTATATAATGATTGCAACATTGCATTATCCTCTGGATGTAAGTCATGAAAAATATAAATCTGATTATCATTAATATCATAGTTATGAATATGTCTATTTGGGCTTATTTCAGTATTATTTTCGATATCTGTTTTTTGTTCAATAATAGACATAAAAATATATTAAAAAATAAATTCTTTAGTTATGTTAAAGTTTATTTTTTAAATTTGAAAGTTTTTAGTACTGACTAGGACTTTAAAAAGGTGACTAGTTACATTTAAAAATGTCTATTCTGGCTTAGAATCTTCTTCTACATAAAAAGTTTCTCCTAGAGATGGAGTTTCCACATCTTTAATTCCACTTTCATTTAAGAAATCCTTTAAGCTTAGACCTTGGCTTTCTTCTCCATGAACTAAAAAGACTTTTTTTAAATCCTTTACATTAGTAATAAAATCTAATAAATCTGATCTATCTGCATGACCAGAGAAAGCATTCATAACAGCTACTTCAGCTTTTAAGCGATATTCCTGGTCAAATATTTTTACAACTGGTTGTTTTTCTAAAATTCTTCTACCTAAAGTATTTTGTGCCATATAACCCACTATCAATACTAAATTTCTACTATCTTCAATATTATTTTTAAGGTGATGTAAAATTCTTCCATTTTCACACATTCCTGAAGATGAAATAATAATTGCAGGACCATTTAAACCATTTAAAGCTTTGGACTCATCCACACTGTGAATATATTGTAATCTACCAAAACCAAATGGATTTTTTCTGTTATTAATAAATTCATCATAAACTTCTTTGTCAAAGCATTCTGGATGATTAATAAAGACTTCACTAATATTTACAGATAATGGACTATCTACAAAAATTGGAATATCTGGGATTTCTTCATTTTGCCATAAAACATTTAAGTGATAAACCATTTCTTGTGTTCTTTCTACTGAGAAAGCAGGAACAATAATTTTTCCACCACGACCAGCTACCCTATTAACTATTTCTTTTAATTGACTACCAACATCAAGCATAGATTCATGGAAACGATTGCCATAAGTAGATTCAATCAATAAGTATTCAGTTGGAGGCATTGGAGTTGGGTCTTTCAAAATTGGCAAATTCTTTCTACCTAAATCTCCTGTATAACCAACTCTAAATGTCTTGCCAGTCTTTTGATCTTTTATCAGTAAATGGATGAGAGCGGATCCAAGAATGTGGCCTGCATTATAAAATGAGCAAATTATTCCATCGCCTATAACAAAGGCTGTTTCATAACCAATGCCAAAGAATTGAAATAAAGTTTGTTTAGCATCTTCTACACCATAAAGTGGGGTAATTAAATCTTCCTGTTTAAAATCTGGATTTTTCATCCTCTTTTTATTAATGTACTCAGCATCTTTTTCTTGGATATAAGCTGAATCCATTAACATATAATTACATAAATCTCTTGTTGCAAAAGTACTATAAATTGGTCCCTTAAATCCTTGTTTTACAAGTAAAGGTAAACCACCAGAATGATCAATATGAGCATGCGATAAAATTACTGCATCAATAGTTTTAGGATCAAAACCAAAATCTTTATTTTTAGCTTCAGCTTCCTTTCTATTACCTTGAAACATTCCACAATCAAGAAGGATTCTTTTGCCATTTACCTCGATCAGATGTCTTGAACCTGTAACTTCTTTTGCAGCTCCCCAAAATTGAAATTTCATTTTTGTTTTTATTAAATCATTTTATTATATCAAAATTCCTCTTTATTTAAAAGATGGTAATTTAATTTATTACAACTGTCACTGTAATAGTCCCTATATAATTTCCCGGTGGAATTGGTTCATTGATATTTCCACTAAATACTGGAGTGTTGGAATGAGGACTTGCTTTTTGTATTCCATCTTTAAAGACTTTTAATACATTGATTAAATCTATCTCTAAATCTCCAAAAAAGGCATCACTCGAACTTAAAAGATCTACTGAGCTTGTGATTTTTTCACGACTTAATGCTTGGATAGTTTCTACTGTTACTAAATTTCCAATCAATGTTGCTGGTGATGAAGTTAAAATATTTTTATCTTCACTTACTTTATTTTCATCAAAGTCTCCAAGTCCCAATTCAAGATTATAATCTGTATCTCCTATATCTAATAATCTTAAACCGTCACTTTGTATGGATAATGTAAATCCATTTCCACATGCATGACTATCTGGATCATACCCTCTATCATCTTTAACAATTATTGAGGCATCATTTGGATCATCTATTTCTGCATCTGTTTCATTATGAAAATTAGTTGTTCTTCCTTCAAAAATTAAATTACTTGGTACTGTAAGTGTCACTCCTCCTAAAATGTCATTACATGTGATTTCTTGTTCAGCGTTGACATCTTTTCCGTTGTCTATTCCTGTACAATCTTTACCTCCATCTAAAATTGTCCAATTAAAATTATCTATAATTGATTGTCTATCTGCTTGCGAATTACAATATTTACTACTTCCCCCATTAAAATTAACATTAGATTTCAGATTTTGAGTTGACCAAGCCGATAAAGTTTGATCATAGTTTGAGGTGGATATGCCAGCATTAGCAAACATTAGAAGCATATTGCTCACTTGCTCAATATTCCATTGACTAAGTGATTGATCAAAAGATGTAGCTAAATAAAACATAGCATACATATTGGTTACACTGTTGGTTGTCCAAGAATTTAATGGTCTATTAAATGCTGTTGCTCCTGCAAACATTATGGACATATTTGTCACACTTGATACATCCCAATCATTTAATGGCTGATTAAATGAACTGGCTCCTGCAAACATTGTGGACATATTTGTCACACTTGATACATCCCAATTATTAATCGATTGATTAAAATCACTAGCTTCATTAAACATTGTAGCCATATTTGTGACACTTGATACATCCCAATTATTTAGCGGTTGATTAAAATCACTAGCTTTGTAAAACATTTGTTCCATTGAAGTTACACTTGATACATCCCAATTGTTTAGCGGTTGATTAAATGCACTAGCTTCTCGAAACATTGAACTCATATCCGACACAGCAGATACATCCCAATTGTTTAGCGGTTGATTAAATGCACTAGCTTCTCGAAACATTAAACTCATATCCGATACAGAAGATACATCCCAATTATTAATTGATTGATTAAAAGTCGATGCTTTATAAAATGTTTGATGCATAGATGTAACATTACTGGTATCCCAACTATTGATGCTAGAATTAGAATAAAAGCCAGTTGCATTTTTAAACATATAGTTCATATCATTTACCAAACCTAATTCGGGGGCGTCAGTAGCAGTAATATTTAAATCTGTAGCACAAGCAAAAGATGATGTCATACTTTCCCATGCTATTGATCCCCATTGCTTAATTTCTTTTAAATGATCTGGATTATTAAAAACATCAGTACATCCATAACTTAAAGGATCACTTAACAGAAAATGTGGAAAATCACCTGTTATTTTAACTGTATAATCTGTGTCATTAGCAGGAAAAAGGTGAGAAATTGTACTAGTTTGATTTGTTTCAATTGGACTACCGTCACCCCAATCAATGTCAAAATCATATTGCCCAGCAAATGCTGCATCGGTGTAAATATAAATTGTAGGTGAAGAGGGCCCTTCTACATTCCAAGTAGTAATAAATTCAGGAGTATCATGATAGCCTGCTTTTACTTCAGGAAGATTTTGTATAAAAGTAAATACTAAAGCTAAAGAAAATAGAATTTTAAATATATTGTTTTTCATTATTTATTTTTTATTTTAATAAATCTCTTAATTATAACATATTTATACACACTGTAAAAGCCTATCTTTTTATAAAAATATAGGCTTAAAACCTAAGTAATAAATATAATTTGTATTACAGTTCTCCTTTATTAAGAATATTTAATTTGAGTATGAACAGAGTATGAATGTCTGAGACATAGATCCCAGTATTTTTGATATAAATTTAATTTATTTGCTGAACTCAATTCATTATCTGAGAATAAACCAATTTCAAGAATTAAAGGTTTAATAAAATTTTGGAATTTAACTAAATCTGCGTATCCATTAAAAGCTCTTAAAGCGTTTTCTAAAATATGAATCTGAAATATAACACTATTTTGGAAAACATCCTTTTCAAGAATATTATTTTCTAAAAAGTATTTGATAGATTCAAAATAAGTATTTGAATGATTGTTGTGCATTTCTATTAATAATTTATTGAAAAACTTATAAGTGAAAAAATTTTTCTTTTCTTTATCAGTAAAAATAGGAAAATTTAAACCTACAAGATATTCATTAAATCTATCAAAAGTAGATAATTCATTAATTGCTATATTTTGTATCATAAAATAATATAGCTCCTCTCTAAACTTTTTATGTTTAAAAAATTTAGGAGAAATTTTATTTAGAAAAATTATTAATGGTTCTTGTAAATCAACATCTAAATGACTATTACAAAGGAAACTAATTAGATCTTTCCAATTTTCATTTTTTATTAGAAGGAAAATATAATTCCTTAAATTACAGTACAATAAGTCTTGAATATCTGTTTTTATTTCATTAATTATAACTAAGCAATCTTCTGACTCTTCGTTAAATTTTAATCGATCAATTATCTTAATGTCTTTAAATTCATTATGTTTATAGGAATGATAAATTGATTTAAACTTAAAGTAATGTTCAATCAAAGATTCTAATTTTATAATATTCTCTGTGCTATGAGGATTTTGTAATCTTATATCAGGTTCATTGTATAATTGAGTTAGTAAGTTATTTTCAGATATTAAATCTAACTCTGAATAAGAATTTGCTAACCACAAAAAATGATCAATTTGCCTGTCTTTTTCTTTTAAAATTGGATGAGTTAAAAAACCTGCTTGGATTAATAGTTGCCCGATTGATGTATCCATTAACAAATTATTAAACTTAGACCTGAGGCGAGCTCGAGTTTCCCAAACTGGCTTATAAACTTCCAGAGGAAATGTATTATTAATGTCAAAACTATTATCTTGAAGTTTTTCTCTTCCTCCCAATACTTCTTTTTTTTTCATATACTTGTAATAACTACTTAATTGATTAAAAGAGTTTTATTTTAAGTCTATTGTTAAAACTGTCAAGAATAAATATCGACTATCTTTTAATAGGTTAATAGTTGGTAAATTTATTAAACTTAATTATGGCAAATAGCTGTAAAGAAGTCGCCTGATAGATTTAATTGTTCACTTTGAATATTTAAAACACCTCTTAAAATAGCATTATTTAAGTCGGTAAAACTCAAATCTTGAAATTGATCTTGGCTTAATTCAATTCTTTGATCTTTCATTTCCAATAATGCTTTTATTTCTAATTGAGTATTTCCTGTTTGTGATCCTAATTGAAGTGGCTGATTATCTTTATTGGAAATATTAATTGTTAAAAATTTATCATTTTCAGAAAGCTCAGGCTTTTGATTGTCACAAAAAGCTAGTCTTGAATTTGTTAAAGTGATTTCAACTGTACTTTTGTTGTCATTTAAAAATTTAGAAGTTTGGCTTCTTAAAGCAAATTTACTAATTTCACCATTAATATTTAAACTTAATTCAGGTAAAACCTCTTTAACTTCAGTATCCGTGGAATTTGAACAAGCTACAAAGAATAAAGCAGATATAATTACAAGAAAAATTGATAATCTTTGAATATTTCTCATATAATAAATATATTTTATAATTTTAGGTTTATAGAGTCTAAATTACTAATAATTAAAAATTAAATCAATCATTAGAAAGGTTTCTGACAATTTTTCCCTTTAAAATTTGTTCTTTTATGGAATTATCATATTCTCCCCATGATGCTAGTTTTGCTAAAAAATTTACTTTTTCGTTTGGATTCATTAACTGTACTTGGCTCATTACGCTTTTTGTTGGAAATAAATAAAAAGCCATTTGATTTGCGGTAATTTGTAAAGTGACAGCCAAACCTTCTTGTGTATCCTCTGAAAAATATTGATCAAAAACTGTATTTCCAAGTGAATAGAAAATTGGTTTACCGTCATAAATTTCAATACTTTGAACAACATGCGGATGCATTCCAATTACAGCTATTGCACCAGCATCAATAAATTGGTGAGCTAAACTGATTTGCTCATTATTTGGCTTATGTACATATTCAATACCCCAGTGAATATATGGAATTACTAAATAATTTTCCTCTGTTAATTCACGGATTGATGTAATCACAGCTGATTTATTTAATTTAAAATCTGTATGATTTAAACCTATTAATGCAAGTTTATGATTATTAATCTCAAACTTAGCTATTCTTGAATTATCCATACCTCTTGGATTGCCAAAAGCGACAATATTTGCTTCATCTAAAAATTGATAAGTTTCTTCTAAAGCATTTTGTCCCATATCTAAAGCGTGATTATTGGCTATAGACAAAGCATCAAAATGATATTTTTTCAGTAAATCGAGAATGTCAGGGGCAAATCTAAAGGCGATACTTTTAGTAGTATTAATTCTTTGAGAAGCAATTGGACCTTCTAAATTTCCCACTAATAAATTATTCATCTGTAAAAATGATTTATTTAGCTTTTCAAAAGGATAATCTATTGAATTTCTGTCCATTAATTTTCTTACATGACGATCTAACATAATATCGCTTAAAAAAGTGATAGTTAAATTAGAGCTACCTGGACTTTTACCTTCAACTAAGAACTTAATTTGATAATTAAAAGTGTCATCACTTAAAGTAGGTAAACTTTTTAAAAAGCTATTTTCCTTGTTTATTTGATAAAGAGCTTTAACAGCTTCAGTATCACTAAATGAAATACTATTTAATGAACTTTTAGTTAAATTATTAAAAGAATTTTCATAATGTAGCTTTTGTATTTCAAGTAAATCAGCATCAAAATCAGTATAATTCAAATAACTTTGTAAAATGAAAACAGATTGGTCGAATGGATAATTTTTGAGTAATTGATAAATTTCTAATTCATTTTGATTTTCTTGAAGATGAATTAAATCTATTTTTGCCTTGGGGAAGACAAATTGCGCCTGATTTAGTAAAAAACTTTCACTTTTAGCAGGAAATTTTGGATCTAGTAAATAAATAATATTTTGATAAGTATTAGAGCCATTAATTTCCTTTTGATTATTTTTTAAAGAATTAAATAAAGTAATAATACTTTGATTTAAGTTTTCATTATTCAAATTCTCAATATTTGTTTCTTTTAAACTTAAAAATGCAGTATGAATCGATCTTGAAGATGTAAAATAAGGTTTTGGAGTGTTTAAAATATCAACTTGAATATTGAGTTTTGAACTATATTTCAAAAATAAAATTCCCGAGATAATTAAAATGAAAATAATTGATATTATTAATATAATTTTTTTTCTCATATAAGATTTTAATAATGGTAGGTTTTATTGTTAATAATGGTAAATGAGCGATAAATTTGTTCTAAAAGTAAAATACGAATATGCTCATGTGTAAAAGTAAATTTAGAAAAACTTAAAATTAGATTAGCATATTTTTTAACTTCTTCTGAAAGTCCAAAGGATCCTCCAATGATAAAATCAATCTTCCCTCCTTGGAAATCCCGAATATCTTGAATTTTTGAAGCAAAATCTTTGGAAGTAAATTGTTGCCCTTTTTCGTCTAAAATAATTGTGAAGTGATTTGTCTTTAAATTTTCAATAATGGTTTTTCCCTCTTCAATCTGTGCTACTTTCCTCTCACTTTCTGAATTTGAGTTGAGACCTGACTCTTTAATTGTAATTATTTCTAAATCAGCGAAGGATTGGATTCTTTTTAAGTATTCTCTTTCAGCATCTTGAAGATATTGTTTTTTAGTTTTACCAATTTGAATAATTCTGATTTTCATAAGTTATTTGCTGATTTCATTCTTATTGTTATAATAAAGCGGAAATTTATCATTTAATCAAGCAGACAAATGGCATCAGAATATTCATTTGATATAGTAGCCCAATTCGATATGCAAGAAGTAAGAAATGCGGTTGATCAAACTAAAAGAGAAATCAGTACTAGATATGATTTTAAAGATATTAAAGCAAGTATAGAATTGGAAGATGAATTAATTGCTATTATTGCCCCTAGTGAAATGCAAGTAAATCAAGTTTGGGATGTACTTTTACAAAAAGTAATTAATAGAAAACAATCTGCAAAAATTTTAGATAAAAATGAAATCAAACCTATTGGCGGTATGAATCATAAAATGGAGATCAAACTGGTTAAGGCTTTAACTCAAGAAAAATGCAAAGAAATTACTGCATTCATCAAAAACAATTTTGGAAAAGTAAAGTCCAATATTAATGGAACAACAGTTAGAGTTGTTGGAAAAGATAAAGATGAGTTGCAGCAAGTGATAGCAGGACTTCGTAAAGAGGAGGAAAAGATGGGACTTGCTCTAACATTTCAAAATTACAGATAAATAAATGTATAAAAAAGGAGATATTTTAACTGTGACTGTTGAGAATATGGCTTTTGGAGGCGATGGGATTGCTAAAGTGGAAAATGAATATGGGAAATTAGTGATATTTATTGAAAATACCGCTCCACAAGAAATTGTGGAAATTGAAATAATCTCATTGAAAAGGAATTTAGCAAAAGGGAAATTATTAAAAATTATTCAAAAATCTCCTGATAGAATTGCGCCAAGATGTCCGCATAGTGGGCCAGTAATTAACAGTGATGGAGTTATTAATTACTTTAATGAAAAAGGTGAAATAAATTTAGAAAAAAACTGTGGAGGTTGTGCTTGGCAATATATTGATTATTTTAAACAATTGGAAATTAAAGAGAAAGAAGTGTGGGATAGTTTGGTGAGGATAGGTGAGATTGATGCAGATTACCTAAATAAAATTTTTCATAAAATTATACCAGCTCAGAGTCCTTGGTTTTATAGAAATAAAATGGATTTTAGTGTTGTTCGAGATAAAAAAACTGGAAAAAGGCATTTTGGTTTGCATATGAAGGGGAAATTTTGGCAAGTAACTGAAATTAAGGAGTGTCATTTATTTAGGCCTTGGATAAAAAATTTTTTACAACCAATGAGGGAATTTTTGACTAATTTAGAATTGAAAGAAGGTGAAATTCAGTCTTTGGTGACTAGGTGTGGAGTTAATACTGGTGAAGTGATGATAAATTTGATTGTAGAAAATGATCAAATTTTATGGAGTCATGAATTTTTGCAACAGGTACAGAAAATTAATTATGGTGATGATAAATTAACTTCAGTTTATATTACCAAAATTGTCAATAAAAAAGGACAAAAGAAAAAATTTGAAGAAGAGCTTTTGTGGGGGGAATCGATTATTAATGAAAAATTGAAATTAGAAGATGAACAAGAGTTAAATTTTGAGATAGCACCAAGTGCTTTTTTCCAACCTAATACCCATCAAGCTGAAAAAATCTATTCTTTAGTAAAAAACTTAGCAGAATTAACAGGTAATGAAATTATTTTTGATTTATTTTGTGGAACAGGAACGATTGGACTGACATTAGCCGGAAATTCACAAAAGATAATTGGAGTTGAGCTAAATGAATTTGCAGTACAAAACGCAAAACAAAATGCAGAATTAAATAATATTAAAAATACTGAATATTTGGTTGGTGATGCAACAAAAATTTTGAAAGAGATGAAAAAGGAAGCAGATATTTTGGTAGTAGATCCTCCGAGAGCTGGCTTAAACAATCAAATAATTGAATTAATTTCTTCAATGAAAGTTAAAAAAGTAATTTATGTTTCTTGTAATCCAACAACTTTAGCTAGAGATTTAAAAGAATTTAATAGACTTGGTTGGCGATTAGATTTTGTGCAAGCAATTGACCAATTTAGTCATACATATCGTATTGAAACTGTCACTCGTTTAATTCGAAATTAAATATTTTTCTTTAACCCATTTCTGTGCTGACTTTTTAGATTTAATTTTTTTGATAATTTGTAAATCTAAAAGTTTTTCTTTTATTTTACCAACTTTTGGACCTGGACTTAAACCAGTTAATTCGATGATTTCAATGCCAGAAAGAAATGGCTTCGGAGGTTTTGGAGTTTTTCTTAAATTAAGGCGATATAATCTTTCAATTTTTTTATATAAAGATAAGTCGGTTGGGATTGTCCCTTCTGCATCAGCCTTCATCAAAATTAAAAGATTTTCCATTTGTGGATGATGTAACCATTGTCTTAATTTTTTATCTTTCATTTTCAAAAAGTCCATCATATTCATATGATATTTTATACACCAAGTTACAGCTTCAATTTGTTTTTTACTGAACTTAAGCCTTTTCATAATTTGTTCAGTAACTTCTGCACCAGTTGGAGCATGAGTATCAAATCTAATTCTTTCTTTACGGCTATAAGTATAAGCTTTACCTATATCGTGAAATAAAGTGGCTAGACGAGCAATTAATGGAGCTTCAGCTGGTAGTGAATCAATTGCTCCCATTGTATGATCCCAAACATCGCCTTCTTGATGATATTTATAAGGCTGAGCCATACCTTTTAATTGTTCAAGTTCTGGAATAATTAAATCTAAAATTCCTAAATTACTCATATCTGTAAAAGCTGTTGATGGTTTGGGAGAGTATAAAAGCATTTTACAAATTTCTTCTCTAATTCTTTCGCTGGAAACCTTTTGCAAAATTAATTGTGAATATCTTTTAATTGCATCATAAGTTTCTGGATCATATTGAAAATGAAATTGATTTTTAAACCTAATTGCACGAAGTAATCTTAAATGATCTTCTTCAATTCTCTTTTCTGGATTACCAATAAAGCGAATTAATCTCTCTTTTAAATCTTTTTGGCCTCCAACAAAATCTAAATACTGATCTGCAACTGGATCATAAAACATACCATTAATGGTAAAATCTCTCCTTTTTGCATCTTCCTCTGGGCTAGTAAATGTGACTGAATCTGGATGCCTTCCATCGCTATAATTTGCATCAGATCTAAAAGTAGCAACCTCAAAAATATATTTTTTATGCTTTACCAAAATTACACCAAACTTTTTCCCCACGGATACACAACAAGCAAATATTCTTTCAATTTGATCAGGTGTTGCATCAGTTGCAATATCAATATCCTTTGGGTAGATACCCATAATCATATCTCGAACACAACCACCTGCATAATAAGCTTTAAAACCTTTTTTCTGCAAAATTCTAACTACATCGATGGCGTATAATTGCATTTTTATTTTTACTGACTAATAAGTGTATTTTAGCATAAAAACTCATATTTTGGTACAAAATTTAGTGTTTTTTTATAAAGCGTTCCACCCCGTCAGCTTCGTCGCCGCCACCCCTCAAGAGGAGAAAGTCTACCCATCAGCGTTTTATCTAATCTACTCAAGATGGGAAATTATAGGAAACCCTTTGACAAAAGCTATATTTTATTGTATTAAATAAGTAATTTTTAGGTGGGGAAATTCAATTCTGAAATTCTTAGCTTAAAAGGGACTTTAACAACAAGGAGATAAGAGCCATGAAGGTGTTTCATATTGTGGCGGCCTTCGTGGCCGTTTTTTTCTCATTTTTCGCCACGGAGGCGCTGGCCCTTCCAGTTGAGCAGCCCCAAACGGGTGGAGATTTCGTGGTTACTTCAGTAGTAGAAAATCCCCCACAAGAGGGAGAGGATCAGCCGGAGATTTTCCTGCTGGGCAAGAGTGGCCGCGCAAGCAAGGGCTATGCGGAATTTGGTGTAGTAAATAGTCAAGATGGCTTTGCGACGACTGCCACTTGGCAGGCGTTCAGTGGTGTTGTGGGCTATGAGCCTGGGGCGCAGGGGGCGATTGTCACTTGTCCTTCGGGGCATAGCTGTGGAGGCTATCAAGCCTTCTATACAATGTCCAGACCAAGTGCAGGTTCAGCAGTAGACCTCTATCGCTGCGACAGCGTGGACCTTGAGACAGCTACCCTAGGTGGATGCGTGAAATGGGAGGTGCCAAACCTCTTGACACACTCTTTTCTCGGTATTAGCATCGATCAATCAGGTGAGAACCTGATTGTTAGTGCTGATATGCAAGGAGATACAGTGATGTCCATTTTTTCCATTCATCTTGTAACGGGTGTTGCCACCAAATTGGCAGCTTGCAGTAGCCCGTCAGTACAAGTACTCCCCAATGGCCCCGTCGTAAAGATGGGATCAAAGTCATACCTGATGGTGTCATTCCAAAATGATCACTATCGGCATGAGTGGAATGGCACCACTTGTACTGGGTCGCGGCAGAAAGTTAACACATCGATGGGCTATGACAATAATGTCAATTGGCCCACTGATAACAACTTTTACGCCGCAGTAGGTGCCCTCACCGGCACCTTCTACCACACTCGGAATAACGGTCAGGTCTACATGTCACGCAAGTCGGTGGCCTGCGGCGACGGGTTCATCACTTTGAACTCGAGCGAGAAATGTGACTTCAACCAATCCCTCTTCCCCCTCAATGGACAGTCCTGTACTTCCATTGGGCAGGGTTTCACGGGCGGCGCCCTCGCCTGTAACCCTGTAAGCTGCGATTGG
>CAUJCM010000005.1 GCA_963169655.1 Patescibacteria group bacterium
CTTAATATAGCGATGTTATTCTTTGGATTAAGTCAGTAGACACGGACTGACACAGGTAGACAAATGTCAACAGACGTCAGTAGACACGGACTGACACAAGTAGACAAATGTCGACAGACGTCAGTAGACACGGACTGACACAGGTAGACAAATGTCGACAGACATCAGTAGACACGGACTGACATAGGTAGACAAATACAAAATTTGAGAATTTACAAAAAATTAATAATGGCTTAATATAGCGATGTTATTCTTTGGATTAAGTCAGTAGACACGGACTGACACAGGTAGACAAATGTCAACAGACGTCAGTAGACACGGACTGACACAGGTAGACAAATGTCGACAGACGTCAGTAGACACGAATCGATACAAATCTACAAAAAAATTTAAAATAATAAGAAATTAAATAAAAGATCACAAAATGGCTAATAAAATAATTAACAGGTTTAAGGCGGCTGATTTACTGAATGTTTCTATTCGTACAATTGATAGGTATATGCAAAATGGTACATTAAAGAAGAAGGAGATTAATGGTAGGGTATTTCTTCACTTTGAAGATTTAAAACCATTAATGGAGAGAAAAAACTTAAAAGACAAATACCTAGCTGAGTTAGAGAAGATTACACATATTAATATTTCAAAAAATCAAGAACCAGACAAATCACATATCTATCAAGTAGGGGAGTCTGATACATTTACAACATCTCCAGTTAATACCGTAAAACAACATTCAAGAGTTGAAGAGGGAAGTGAAATATATCAAAAACTATATCAAGAGCTTCAGGAAGAATTAAAAATTAAGCAAGAAAGACTTGAGGGGGCAAATTATAGAGTAGGGCAATTAGAAGGATTGTTAAAAGAATCAATACCCCTTATCGACTATCGAAAAGCTATAGCAGAAGAATCACACAAAAGAGCTGAATTAGAAGATATTCTTAAAGCTTTTGAAACTGATAATGACTTACTAAATCAAACAATCGAATCGAAAAATACAGAAGTAAAACAGATTTCTCAAAAATTACATATTGAAAAATTTAATAAGAAAATATTTATCATTTTATTAATTATTTTATTTTTATTACAGCCACTTTGGCTACTTTTCCCACCAAGCTTTTAGATAGTGATTAGGTTAAACAAAATATTTTAAATTTAGCGATTTAAATATTAAGCAAAATAATCAATAATCCATAAGGCTTTTACTTTGGCTACTTTCCCCACCAAGCCTTTAAATAGTAATTAAATTAAGCTAAATAATTTTAATTTAATAATTTAAGTATTTAAAAAATAATTAATAGGCCACAGTCTTATAGCCTTTATTCACGTTCGCCAACACATGACCTTTTACAATATTATGGTTTCTGAGCCCACAAGTCTTATAATCTATTTGCAGGTAAAATTAAGTTCTGGGCCTCAACTACAGTAATTTTATTATCTGGTTGAAAACTTTGAATTCTTTCTAATATACCTCCAACCTGATTTAGCACAGACATCAAAACTGCTGAATCACCAATAACTTTAAAATTATATGGTGCAGATAAAATATCTCCTCCTAATAAAATTTGTCCATTTGGCATTAAGTCAAAACCATCCTTAAAAGGCGTTAGCCTATAATTATTAATACTGATAGCTTCTGCTCCAGCTGAATTTAATTCATTAATTAGGTCAGTAAACCAAATAATACTTAAATCCTTATCAATTGTAATATCTATTCCATCTCCTCGAATTTCTACTTCTCCTAACACCATTTGATACTTATTGATATCTTGAGTAATCCCCCTTAATATCGCTTCTCTATCATTATCAGCTGTTATTTCCTCCTTAAGTACTTCTATCTGTTCCCTTAAGCTTTGATTATTGTGTTTAGCAATTTGAATCTCACGAAATATATTAACTTTACTTTCTCTATTAAAAATATTATTTGTTTTTGATACTGATTTTGCTTGAAAAGAGAATAAAGCCCCCATCACAATCCCAGTTGCAAGCAAAAATAATGATCTTTTTAGATAATCATTAATCATTCTTTAAATATTTAACAATATAATCACCGTCATAAGCCTCCAAATTAATATTTGCTAATTTTTCTATACTAAAATTAATTTCTTTTTTACTTATTCGATCAAATAAATCAGGATAAAGTTTC
The DNA here is from genome assembly GCA_963169655.1 of Patescibacteria group bacterium. GTDB lineage: Bacteria > Patescibacteriota > Gracilibacteria > UBA1369 > UBA1369 > KLAP129. Next base: position 2,144 of record CAUJCM010000005.1, read on the forward strand.
CTTTCACTTAATTTACCAGCAATCATTGTACTATTACCGATTATATTAATTTCAAATGGAGAGGATATTTTAATTTTATTAAGTAAAATATCACTACCTAAAGCATTAATTGAACTATTAAAAATCACTCTATGTCCATTAATACTTATCCCATCAACTTGAGCCGTGTTTAATACATTAATCAAATCTCTTAAATCAGCAGCATGAATAAGATTGGCATTAGAGTTTAATTGTTTATTACTGCTTTCTGCTAGCACAATCCTAACGCCACTCCCACTTAATTTACTCAACCCTAATTTAACTTTTAACTCTTCTAGTTGCTCTAATTTCGCTTGATTTCCATATTGTGCAATTTGCTCACGATTCGATGCAATTTGTTCTTTTAAATTATTAATTACACTTTTTAATTCTTTTTGATCTTTCTCATAACTTTCTAACAATTCATCTTGAGCATTTAATTCATCAACAAGGAAAGAATTGGCTACCACTGAACTTTGGAATTGCGCTGCAACTAAAATACCAATTAATATTCCAGCCAAAATAAAGCTGAAAATTAAAGCATTTATGTTAACAGAATAGTTCTTTTTCATAACTCAATTTTAAATTACTTTAATTTTAAGCACCAGAGAATTATCTTTTTAAAATTTCTTCCTTAAATTGTTTACCTCTTTCTTCAAAATTTTTGAATAAATTATAGCTTGGTGCAGCACAAGATAGTAAACAAATACTACTTTTTATCGAAACTTTAAAAGCTATATCAATACATTGTTTCATATCTTCTACCTCAAAAAATTGAGGGTAATATTCTGAATCAAAATTTAAATTCAAAATATTTTCTTTAATTTTCAATCCAGTTTCTGGGAATAAAATTAAGTTTTTTATTTTTTTATCAATTATTTTTTGAGCTAAATTATCAAAATTATAGCCACGATCTAAGCCTCCAACAATAATTGTAGAAATAGTTTTTTCTCTTGATAAAGCGTTAATCGCAGCAATAGTCGATTCTGGTGTAGTTGAAATTGAGTCATTAAAAAAATTAATATCTTGAATAGTTCCAACAAATTCTAATCTATGTTCTAACGGATGAAATTGGCTTACAGCATTAATAAATGTGTCGTCCGATATATCAAATAAATCAGCTACTTTCTTAACTAGTAATATATTTTCTAAATTATGCCTTCCCCGAAGTTGAATTTTCTTTTCATTAAGCATTTCCTTATCATTTTTATTTATTGTCAAAATACCGTCTACTTCAACAATTTGATAAATATTACCATCATTTACCGGGTAAAATTTAAATTTTCTATCCTTACTAATTTTCTCAACATAATCCTGAATTTTTTGGCTTTGATAGTTATAAACTATTTGAACAGGATTTCCGTTATTCGTGACATCACTACTTAACATTTGCATCTTAGCAGTAAAATAAGCCTCAAGCGATCCATGATAATCTAAATGGTCTGGGAAAAAACTTACCAAAACACCAATATCAATACCGCACTGATAATCTTCCAATTGATAGCTGGACATTTCAAAAACATATAATTTATCCTCACTATCGTCTTTTAAATAACTTAAAGCAGGATTTCCAATATTCCCAATTAATTCTGTATTCAAGGCCTGTGCTTTCAAAACTCTATAAATTAAACTTGAAGTAGTACTTTTCCCTTTTGAACCAGTAATAGCAATAACTTTTCCCTTTTTATTGGCTAAAAAAAGATTACTAGCAGAAGTCAAAATTATTCCGTTATTTAATGCTTCTTGAATTTTATCTTGTCTTGGATTTATGCCAGGGGATTTGATTATAATTTCAAATTTTTCTAAATAATCTAAATAATCTTCTCCAAAATAATTCTCTAAATTTGTTTTTCCCAAGAACTCTTTATCTTCTTCAGTTAATTGATTAAATTCTTTTCTATCTGCTACAGCAATACTATAATTTTTTAAGTTTTTACTTAGAAAATCTAAAGTAGAATGTCCTTCTTTTCCAAAACCTAAAACTAAAATTTTTTTATTCTCTAAATCTTTTAATTTCATAGATTTTTAATTAAATCCAAAAACTTATCTGGAATATTATTATTTTTATCAAATTCCATTAATTTTTCTAAATCCTTCATTTCTTTAGAATTTAATATTCCAACCAAAGTTTTAACAATAAAATCATCTTGCCACTCATTTTTTTGAGCAATCAAATAAAATGCTAATCTACTTTCTTCAAAAGTTCCCACACACTCAAAAGGTTTTATATTTTTAAGTCCTAAAATTTCCTCATACAATTGCAATAAATCAATATTATCAAGCAAGTCCTTATCAAATATCTTAATTAATTTATTTTTTTCTAAAAAAGGAGCCAAAATCAGGTAAACAAATGCACATTTTGGACATTCCCCACACCATAAAGCATTTTTACTATCTTTCTGTATTTTAAAATTTCGATTACAACTTGTAAAAATGCCAGCATATTGATCAAATTTATCTAAATTTGCAAAAATTTTGGCAATTTTAATTTCATTCCAGCCTCGAAGTAAGCTAAAAAATTCTAAATCTTTAACAATATATCTTTTTAAATAATCTCTAAAATCATTTTCAAATTCTAAACTTTTTGAATATTGATGATTTATATCCAAACCTTGCCACATCACTTGTCCAATATTTGCAGACTTTTCTAGTGACATAATTAGATATTTAAAATCAAAAATTATCGCCATCACAACCAATAAAAATGAAATATATGCAGTAATTGGCACATGTCCATTAAAAGCATCTTCCTGATTTAATTTAAACAATTTCTCATCTAAAAATCTTTCAACAATCATTCTTTCTTCTCCAATTACTTCAGAAGTATTTTTGATTGGATCAGCATCTCTTAGTGAAAATAAGGTAATTGGCAAATCAAATTTTTTTAAAATTTCTGCACTTACAATCGAGTCTTTTCCGCCTCCAATTGGTAATAATATCTTTTCTTCAAAAATATGATTAATCGAAGTATCTTTTTCCTCTCTATTTACTGTAAAATTGATTAAATTCTGAAAATCAATTTTATTTTGATAAAAAAATTCTCCTAAACCTCTTTTATATACTTTTGTCCAAAATTCAGCCTGTCCATCACTTAAATTTAATCCAGAAATTTTATTTGGCAAATAGGCTTTATAATAACTAATTCCTCCAATTATAAATAATGCCTCTAAAGCTTTTTTAAACAAATCTTGATCAACTTTCTCCCAAATTTCAGCTTGTACTTCAATAATTAGTTTTTCTTGAAAATTTAATTTTTGATCAAAACTATAATTAAAGAAAATCTCTAATTTCTCGTGAGAAGCATCATATTGATATTTGAAATCTTCAAAAATAAATTCTTGATATTTTCCTAATTTTTTTTCATTCTTCATCTTTAAATATTTCCAAAATTACAAGTGATATATTATCATATTTTTATAAAAATCTTCTATTATTATCTTGTTTAATAAAATAATCAATAAAACCAAAAAGTTTTACTACGAGCATCAAAAAGCTCTTTTATTCATATATTTACTATTATTTTTAATTACTTTTTTCTTTGATAATCAATTATTGGTTAAAGGTGTAGAACTTAGATTTAATAGTTTAGACGGGCTTATGCTCTATTTAACAGATTTTGGCATGTTATTTTTTGCCATAATTTTAGTATTTTATTTAATAATTCACCAAAATTGGAAATGGCTTATTTTGCTTATTCTAAGTCTTGCTTGTAGTTTTGAAATTACCTATTTATTAAAATTAATTTTTCAAGTTCCAAGGCCATATTTTAGCATGGAATTAGCTACAATTCCTTTGACTCAAGCAGCAGGTTATTCATTCCCAAGCCTTCATTCAGCCTTTTGTATTGGCATTATCCCCTTTATCCCTAAAATATTTAAATTTAAATGGCAAAAAGCTTTAGCTTTTATTATTTGTTTAATAATTGCTTTAAGTCGCCCATATCTTGGAGTTCATTTTGTGTCAGATATTTTAGCTGGAGGATTAATTGGCTTTCTTACATCTAAATATTTAATCTTTGCAGAAGATAATTTAGGATTTTCAAATTGGTTTTTAACACAAATTAAAACAAAACTTGAGGTTAGAAGGCAACTTGCACATATTGTTTTTGGCGTAATTATCGTATTTTTAATTGAATTAAGACTTTTAACACCAGAATTACTTTTAATCATTTTATTTCTAGGTTTAATTCTGTCCTTTTTAACAAAGAAATATCAAATCCCATTTATTCATAAGATTTTAGTTTTATTTGAAAGACCTCAAGATTTAAATTCTTTTCCTGGTAAAGGGCCTATTTTTTTAGTATTTGGTGCTTATCTTTGTTTAATGTTTTTTCCATTAAATATCGCTAAGGCATCAATAATGATTTTAACTCTAGGGGATTCATTTTCTCATTTAATTGGTAAATATTTTGGTACAACAAAAGTACCTTTTAACCAGGATAAAATGTTAGAAGGAAGTATAATGGCTATTATCATCGCTACTCTTGGAGCATTGCTTTTTGTAAAATTATCACAAGCTTTTTTTGCTTCATTAATTACAATTACAATTGAAGCTATTTATCCAAAAAAAATGGCAAAATATATAGATGATAACCTCTTTATGCCCATTTTAGCAGGAATAATTATGTTAATTTTAATTTAAGTATTTTCAAATCTGCATTTTAAAAAACAAAAAAGTTTATTTTTAAAGCATCCTATTGTATATTTTGAACATTAAAAATTATTTTAATTGCTAAAAAATGGCTAAAGATACTGCCCAACAAAAAACTGAAAATATTAATACTGAGTTTCAAGATAGAAAACAAAAATTAAAAGATTTGAGAGAGCTAGGTATTAACCCATACTTCCACAAATTTCATAGAACTCATTCTGCAGTAGAAGCCCTAAATTATTCCAAAGAAAAGAAGCCTCGAACTTCTGAAGAAATCATCCAAAAACCAAATTCTCAAATTAAATTAGCTGGTAGAATTACATTAATTAGAGCTCATGGAAAATTAACTTTTGCCAATTTACAAGATTATTCAGGAAAGATTCAAATTTGTTTTATGCAAGATTTTCTTGGCGCTGAACAATATAAATTACTCAAAAAAATAGATATAGGTGATTTTATGGGTGTAACTGGCGAATTATTTTTAACTAAACATGGAGAGGCAACTTTATTAGTTGAAAATTACACACTTTTGAGCAAAACCCTCCGTCCATTACCAGAAAAGTTTCATGGACTTTCCGATCAAGAAACTAAATATCGCTACCGATATTTGGATTTACTATCTGATGAAAATACTTGGAAGAGATTCCACTTTCGAACAGCTTTAATCCGTGAAATCAGAAGTTTTTTGGATAGTCATGGCTTTGACGAGGTAGAAACTCCTATTTTAACAAGTATTGCTTCAGGTGCGGCAGCTATGCCTTTTGAAACACATCATAATGCTCTCGATATACCAATGTTTTTAAGAATTGCCCCAGAAACTTATTTAAAAAGATGTATTGTTGGTGGTTATGATAAAGTTTATGAATTTGCAAAGTGCTTTAGAAATGAAGGCATAGACCCTTCACATTTACAAGAGTTTACTATGCTAGAATATTATGCAGCTTATTGGGATTATCAAGATAATATGGATTTTTCTGAAAATATGATTAAGCATGTATTAAAAAAGCTTTTAGGCACCTTAAAAGTAGAGGTTTTAGATAGAGAAGGAAAAGAGATTGCGGTTGATTTTGATGGAAAATGGCCAAGAATTAAATTTGTAGATTTAATTAAAAAGGATTGTGGTATTGATGTCTTAGATCATTATGGTGATGCCAAATCGCTACTCAAAGCCATAAAAGCTAAAAAGATTCAAATTGAAAAAGCAGAAAGCTTAGGTTATGGAAATTTATGTGACGCTTTATATAAAAAAGTCAGTCGTCCTTATTTGATACAGCCATGTTTTATTATTAATCACCCTGTAGACACAAAACCACTTGCTCGTCGTTCAGATAATGATCCAAGAATTGCTGATACTTTTCAATTATTGGTTAATACTTGGGAAGTGATTAATGCTTACTCAGAATTAGTAGATCCAATAGATCAAAGAGAGAGGTTAATTTCTCAATCTCAAGCTAAAGATCAAGGAGATGAAGAAGCAATGCCAATGGATGAAGATTATTTATATGCAATGGAGCATGGTATGCCACCAATTAGCGGTTGGGGTATGGGAATTGATCGTTTTACAGCTTTATTAACTAAACAAGATAATTTAAAAGATACAGTTTTATTCCCATTAATGCGACCTCTTCATTAAGACATTAATTTTTTATGGCTACAATTAAGTCTCAAAAATCACAATCAAAATTTACAAATTTTATTAAAAAGCATCGACTTTTCCTATCTACTTGCTTTTTAATCTTCTTCTTTCTCATAACCTTTTTAATTTCGGTATCTGGCGGACTCAGGGTATTTTTTCCATATATCAGCAAATTAACTGGTTTCCCATTTAGTCAAAAAACATATTTGCTAGTTTTTCAAAATAACAATGAATTAAGACCAGGTGGGGGATTTATTTCCTCTTTTGCCACAATAAAATTGCAAAACGGCTTTATCACCAAATTACAAATTGAAGATGTTTATGGGGAAATTGACGACCACGACAGAATTGTTCCTCCTTATCCAATGGAAGATTTATTAGCAGATCAATGGTATCAAGGTTACTCCTTTCGAGATGGAAATTTTAGCCCAAATTGGCCGAATTCAGCACAAGAATTAATTAAATTGTATAATATCACCAGGCCAGAAGAAAAAATTGATGGAGTTATAGCTATTAATTTTAAAGTATTAGAAGATTTATTAAAGGCTTTAGGTCCGTTAAAAGTTGATGATAAATGGATTTCTAAAGACAATTTATTTGAAGAAGTCACAAATCAAGTTAATGACATAGATTTACATGACAAAGAGCAGTTAAATAATCGAAAATCTATTTTAAAATCGCTCTCAAATGCCATTATCAAAAAAATAGTTTTAAATCCTTTTAAATTGAGAAAGGTTTCAGATGTCATCACCAAAAGTATGCTACTCAAGGATTTACAACTTTATTTTATTGATAATAGTTTGCAGAAATTAGTAGTAAATAATGGGTGGGCAGGTCAATGGCCAGCTCAAGTGAAAGGCGACTTTTTTGCTGTAATAGAAGCTAATTTAGGCGGTTTAAAATCAGATAGATATTTGACTAGACATATTACTTACCATTTAAAATTGTCTAAAGAATATTTTCAAAATTTAGCTAATCCAGAAGCAACTGTTACGGTTGAATTACAACATTTTGGTATAGAGAATATTCCACTTTCCGGTCCTTATCGTGGATTCTTCCAAATCTACAATAATATTAATCAAAAAAACACAGCTTTTGAATTAGAAAAAGATGTTGAAAATAGGCCAATTGAAGAAATTACAACTTTATTACCAGGAGAAAAAACTTCATTTGCCAAAACTTATACTCTATCAAAAGATATTGTTAAAAATAATATTTATTCATTATTTATTCCTAAACAATCAGGTACAAAAGGGGATATTTACACAATTATTATTGAACTTCCTAGAGGTTATCAAACAGAAAGCAATGATTTTGAAACTCGAGAAAACTTTGGTTTTTGGCAAGGTTCCTTAAATACTGATTTATCTCTCAGTTTAAAAATTATTGAAGACAAAAACCCTCCCAGATTAATTATCCAAGAAAATAATCAGTTAAATAAAATATCCCTTCATTTTAATGAAGATTTGAACCAAGATTTCGCTTCTGACCCATTTAGTTACCAAGTTACCGATTTAGATATTAAACATCCAGAAAAAACAGATCAGATCACAATTCGTAAAGTGGAAACAACTTCTAAAGATGTATTTATTTATTTAAATGGACAAACAGAACAATTTGAAGAAAGATATGCAGTCAGACTCAAAAACCTCCGTGACACTTATGGAAATATCTTGTCCGACAGGCAAATAACGGTAGTTCAAAGGTTGAAATAATCATTTAATTCCCTCCTTACTCCCCAAAATCACCATCAAAATTTCTGGCCTTTTCTAATGAGAAAAATTTCATTTGCTCCTTCTTAAAGGCCAATTCCACACGACCAACAGGTCCGCTTCTATGTTTTCTGATGAAAATATCAGTAATTCCAGCTCTATCCGTATCTTCTTCATAATAGTCTTCTCTGTACATCATCAATACCACATCTGCATCTTGCTCAATAGCCCCCGATTCCCTTAAATCCGATAATTGAGGTATTTTTACAGGTCTAAGTTCAACAGCACGAGAAAGCTGTGACAAAGCCATAATTGGTATTCTTAATTCCCTCGCCAATGACTTCAAAGACCTCGAAATCTCTGAAATCTCATTTACACGATTTGTCATCGACGAATTATTTCCATTTACAGTCATAAGTTGCAAATAATCTACAATAATCAAATCTAAACCATGTTCCATTTGTAATCTCCTTGCTTTTGACCTAAGTTCTGTTATGGAATTACCAACAGAATCATCAATAAAAATCTTCATTGAATACAAATCATCCATCACTGTACCAATTCTCATAAAATCTTCTTCAGACAATTTTCCAGATTTAATTTTCCATGAATCTACTCCTAAAAGTGCACTAAACATTCTTTCTACTAACTGCTCTTTACTCATTTCAAGAGAAATAATTCCTACACTCTTACCAGTTTTTGCCACATTTTGAGCAATATTTAAGGCAAAAGCAGTCTTACCCATAGCTGGTCTAGCAGCTAAAATTACCAAATCTGAAGGTTGCAAACCAGTTAATAAGAAATCCAAATCTCTGAAACCTGTTTGAGTTCCTTTATATTTATCCTTTGTATTTGGATCATGTAATTCAGTAATTTTGTCATAAGTAGAGTTTAAAACATCTTTAATATGCACAAATTTATCTTTAATAGTTGCTTGTGATACTCCAAAAAGAGATTTTTCAGCTTGTTCAAGTAAAATTTCTAAAGGTTCAATTTCATTATATCCAAGTCCAGTAATTAAATCTCCAGTTTTTATTAATTTTCTTAAAGTAGATTTTTGTTTAACAATTAAAGCATAGTTGTAAATATGTGTGGAAGTATGTACTTCATTTGATAAAGTCACTAGGTATGAAGCTCCTCCAATCAAATCTAATTGCTTTCTATCTTCTAAAATTGTTTTTACAGTTAAAAGATCAATGGGAGTTCTTTTTTCATATAAATCCAGAATTGCACGATAAATTAAACCATGTACTTCATGATAAAAGTCATCTTGGCTAATCAAATCTGCAATTTTAATAACAGCATCCTTATCAATCAAAAGCGAACCCAAGACAGCTTTTTCGGCTTCCAGAGAATGAGGTGGTACTTTTAAGCGATTTTCCATTTTAGTTTAATTATAAGTTTGTTGTTGTAGTTATTTTTCAATGTCTTTATCAATCAAAAGCGAACCCAAGACAGCTTTTTCAGCATTCAGAGTGTAGGTAATATTTTCAACCGATTCGCCATAGCTTCTTAAATTAATTAATAAAATTTAATTTTTAATTTAATCTTTTACAGTATTTTTATTTTAAGATATTGGTTTTGGGCTTTCTATCAAAAAGATTTAATGAATAGTCTGTATCGCAAGCAATTGGGGAATTTGGGAGAGAAAATTGCTATGCATTTTTTGTATAATCAAGGTTACCAATTAATTCAAAGAAATTATTTAATTCGCGGTGGACAAATTGATTTAATTATGACCTCACCTATTCAAAAAATGTGCAAAAGTAATATTTCAAAGAGGCCACTACATTTAAATTCAAATTCCCAAAACAAAAGCTATCAAGTTTTAGATATAAATAAATCAATCCTGCCTCAAAAATATATTAATATAAAATCGCAAACTATTCATTTTGTGGAAGTGAAGACAAGGCAATACAAGTCTAAAACAAATGAAATAACACTATCCTATCGTCAAATGATGACTTTAAAGAGAACAGCAGAAAATTTTTTAATGCTACATAATTTAGAATTTGCAACTTGGCAACTAGACTTAATATCGATAAACTTAAAATTGCAAAAACAAAGCAGGAAAATCGAAACTAAAATTAAATATTTTTCCAATATCTTAGAATTATGAATAATTGGCCTAAAATCAGAATTATACTTGTTATTTTGATTTTAATTTTTGGAACTGCTTTCATAATTTTTGCAATCTTTTTTAATAAAGGATATTTAGAAATAAATGCACAATCTCCTTATAACTTACTTGTAATTGGACAAAAAAGTACATTTTGTTCTCAAAATATTTGTACTATCACTTTAGCTCCCGGAAAATATGATATTCAACTTTCAAAAGATGAACATCAAAATATTAAAGATCAAATTATTATTAATCGTGATCAAACAACATCTAAAAGTTATCAGTTTATCAAAAATACAGAATTATTTGTTTTTAACACTTGGAATCCAAAAAATCTTTTATCTAATCAACCTTCTTTAGCTCGTAAACTACAAAATTTAAGTTTATCTTTAACTTCTTCGACTTGGGATTTAATTGAAAATCAACTAAATTTATTAGCTTTGGATTATTTTGAAATTAATAATCAAGGGAGTTGGTTAATTTTAGAACAAAACAACAAGTCTAAAGCTATCTCCCTCACACAAGACGCTACAAAATCTATCGACTTAAAAGCTTTAATTAATTACTATTTTGCTCCTAATTCTTCAGTAATTTATTTTATTGCTGATAATCCTGAAACTTCATTGCCTTCTCTCTATAGAAAAGATTTAAATAGCCAAAATTCACCAGAAATTTTAGTTAATTTCATCCAAAATATTAAAAACCCTTTAATAAAAATCAATTCAGCTCAAAATAAAGTAGCCATTATTGAAAGAGTAAATAATAATTCAGCAAATTTATATTTAATAGATATACAAGCAAAAACTCGCAAATTAATTGCTAAAGATCAATTAATTAGTAATTTTATGTGGATAGATTCACCAAATCAAACTCCTACAACTATTACAGATCTATTTGCAACATCAGAAAACACTCAAAACTCTTCACCTCAAAACTTTATTATTGAAAAAATTAATCCTGAAACTTTCCAAGCTAACTTATATTTATCAAGAACAGATAGTTTTGATCAACAAACACTTTTACCAATAAACAATAATCTTTCACAAATAACAATTTCATCGGATCAAAATATCTTATACGCACAAAAAAATAGCCAAGCAAGTGGTGATCAAGGCTTTACAATCAATAAATTAAATCTCAATGATTTAACTATTTCCACTTTATATTCAAATTTTTCATTATATTTACCTCAAAAACTTGAATATCAAAACTCATCACAAACCCTATTTTTACTGATCAATCAAATGATATATAGTTTAGCTCCATTTATTTAATTAAAATATATGGCAATTAATATTTTACAAAAAGCTTTAAGAGATAGAAAATTAGCAAATCTCCCTATCATCAATCTTTCAATTGCAGACTTCACTTATCCAAATTCATTATTTAATAAAAAGAAAATTCAAAAAGCTTTTAATAATATTTTTAAATTTCCATATTACTATCCAGATGCAAAAGGGGATATAGATGCCAGAAAAGCTATTCAAAAGTATTATTTACAAAATGACCAAGAAGTAAGTTTAGAAAGTTTAATTTTAACAGCATCAATTTCTCAAAGTTATTTGTATTTATTTAAAATTTTTTCCACAGCAAGCAAACAAAAGTCTTCAAATACAGTTAAAACTCCCGAAATCTTGGTTGTCCGTCCATGTCCTCCTTTAATTCAAGAGATTGCAGGGTTTTTAAATATTCAGTTAAAATATTTTGATTTAGATCAAAGTAATCATTGGCAAATTAATATTAAATCATTAGAGAAATTAATTAATAATAATACACAAGCCATTTTTTTAATGTCACCTAATCAACCTACTGGCGCTATTCAAACTGAAGAAACTTTAAATAAACTTAATAAATTATTGAAAGGTAAAAATATTCCATTAATCATTGACGAAAGTTTAAGTGAATTTATTTTCGATAAAGAGAAATTACCAATTGCATCAACTATTTTCGATCCCAGTCAATTAATTATTTTTCTTCAAGATCTTAAATACACTTTTGGACTACCAGGTTTAAAAATTAGCTGGATTCAAGTTAGTGGTCCTGAAAAACCAGCAAAAATTATTTTAAAAATGCTAGAATTACTTGGTGATACTTTTTTAAGTATTAATCAATTATCTCAAACAATTTTACCTGAAATAGTGGAGTATTCAGTTAATTGGAGAAAAAATTATTTAAATATCATCAAAAAAAATCGTAAATTTATCTTTAATAAATTAAAGAAAAATCAATTTATTGAGCTTTATGAAACTAAAGGGGGATTATTTAACCTCTTTAAAATTAGTCTTCCAGATTCAAAATTAAATGACCTTCAATTTGCTACAAATTTATTACAAGAAACTGGTATTTACCTTCACCCAGGCACTTATTATGGCAAAAGTGAGGGGATTTATTTAGTTATTTGTTATTTACAAGATCCAGATAATTTATATAAAGGGATTAAGAAATTAATGAAGTATTTAAAAGTATTAGGCAAGAATATTGACAAATAGAAAATATTATGATTAATTTAGGTCTTAATCTTAGTAGTTGGACGAATGATTTATCAGATTGAAGAGCTGTTAAGTCTAATTGGCCTGGAAAAAACTGAAATACAGGCATATATATTTCTAACTCACAACGGACCTAGTACTGTTTATACCATAGCCAAAAAACTTGGTATGAGTCGTTCTTCAATTTATTTATTGTTAGAAAAGATGATTCAAAAAAATTATCTTTTTATTGATAATACTAAAAACAATGTTTCTCGGTATTTTGTAAATGATATTCAAAAACTGATTAATACTTGTAAAAGAAAAACTACCGCCAATTTAAAGCAATTAGAAATACTTGAACAATTTAGAAATAATACGCAAAGCAAGTCAATTACCAAAATTCCTCTCTTAAAAACCTATCAACTTCAAAAAGACAATTTTATCGACATTTTAGAACAAATGATTCATGAAAGCCCTAAATATGTAAGGGCTTATTTTACGCAAGAATTTCTAAATTTTATTATTGTAAACCCAGTAATTTATAGAGAATATATTTTAAATCTCATTGAATTATCTAAAATAAAAATTCTCTATTCTTCAAGATCTCTTCACAAAACTTTATTACACAATTCTCTTACTTTGAAAAAAGCAAAAAAACTTCAATCTAAAATTAATTTGGATCTTGATTTCGTTGTGTTTAACAATAAAGTAGCCATTATTTCCATTCCAGAAAGTATTATCACTATGGTAGAAAGCCCAATGATAGCTAAAAGTAATGCTAAGCTTTTTGATTTAGCTTGGTCCATTACTAGTATGATTTAGCAAAATTCAAGAGGTGACAGCATACTCTAGTATCTCATATCGCCCATTACTAGTATGATTTAGCAAGAGCTGATAATCAAATTAAGTATGTTGGTTTAATTCATATAAACGGTGCAATATTTCTTCAACTTCTTTTTGAGTATCACCAATAATTAAAACCATAGCTTTATTATGACTACTAATTGCTGAAGTATTAGTTGGAAGAACTCCAGTCATTGTATCAGGCTGATATAATAAATTTTCTTTTTCAAGTTGACCAATAAAATCAGAAGTAGATTTATTTTCACCAACATACACATTATTTTGTACTCCCCAAGGTACTTTGGTTGTGGTTCCAAATAATTTATCCATAATCATCGCTCCAGGAGTAGAACCATTAATTCTACCATTTATTTCCATAAAGTAATGTTGTTTATCAGTATCTATTAACCAATCTACACCAATTATCCCTTGATATTTTTGTGAGCGAACCCAATTTCTTACTTTTTCCATATCTGCCCTTAGTTTTGGCATTTCACAAAATAAATCTTTATAAATATTACCTTTATGTACTGTACCTTCTAATATCTGATCAGTTGAAGAAATGAATACATCATCTTCTTCTTTTTCACCTACAAAATATTGAATATTTGGAGAAGCTAATTTTTCTTTATCTATCCATCCATCAATTAAAATCCCATGTTCAGACATTTCTTCTGCATATTTTTTGCAGTATTCAGGGATTTCTTCAGGAGAAATACAAAATACACCAAGTCCAGAAGCAGCTCTTGTTAATTTAAAAGAAACTCTTTTATATCCATCTTCTATTAATTCTTTAGCAAATCCTTCAGCTTCTTTTTGAGAATGAACTAACTTACCTTTTGGCACAGAAACTCCAATTTCTCTTAAAGCTGTTTGGCAAAGATATTTATTATTGATAACTTCTGAAGCCTCAGCATCAGTTTTTAATCTTTGGTCTAAAGCAAAAGCAACTTTATCCATATCTCCACTAAAAATAAAAGGTTCAATATGAGTAAATGCTAAATTCTTTAATTGTTTTCTTACTTCATTTTGATAGCTAAAAATTGCCTTACTTAAAGTAAATTGATGATCGTAATCTAAAAATAAAATATTTTCTAATTTTGGATGAGAAATAACCAGTTGATCATATAATTTAAAAAGTTCTTCAGTATCTCTTTTTGTATCAGCGGGCATAATGGCAGAATCTTCAAAATAAAGAGGGGATAGCATTCTTAATTTATATTTCTCAATAGATTCCAATCCTCGAATACCCGCCTCGTCTTGAATATTTGGTATATGTAATACCCTTTCTCCCATTATTTTTCTTTTCAAATTACCCATAAATTTTTTGTTAAAGTAAATAAAAACCCCCTCAGATAGAGGGGGTAAAGTTGTTAAAGTAAAAATAAACTTACCTCTCTATCCGTGATAGAATAATAATATTAAGGTTAATAATGAGGTTATTTAATCTATTTATCATTATTAAAATAAAAAGACTTTGTAATTCTATTGTTACAAGCCATTTTTGTCAATAAAAATTACTTACCTTCCATTTTAAATACAAAATCCCAATTTTGATCTGGTGGAAATAAAATACATTTTTGAGCTCTGGCTGCATATACATTACTCATATAATCTCTTGGCCATTTTTTTAAAACTTGATTTTCAAAATATTCTTTAGCCTCTTTAAATTTTCTATCAAAATATAAATTTAAACCGTAGTTATAGGCTTGTATTAGATCAATTTGATCTTGATTCAAACTGCCTTTTTCTCCAAGTAATTCATATATTTTTACAGCTTTATCTTTACCTTTAACTCGAATTATATCTAAAAATCTTAATTCCATTTGGTCAGCAACCTTTTCAAAAGTTGCTTCTGCAACCATTACATGAGTTTGATATTTTTTATTTGCTCCTTCAAGTCTAGATCCTAAATTCACTATATCTCCAATAACTGTATATTGAATATGATTAGTCGCTCCCATATTACCTAAAATTGCTTCTCCACTAGATATACCTACTCTAAAATCAATCATAGGTTTTTTCTCGCCACCAGGAAGTACATCATCATTTTTCCATTTTTCCATTAATTGGGGTAAAGCTTTTCGCATACCCAAAGCAGCTTTACAAGCATTCAATTGATGGTTCTCATCTTTAAAATAAGCCATTAAAGCATCACCTTGATATTTATCAATTACACCTTTGTTTTTAATTACTTGTTCACCCATCACTTCAAAATATTCATTTAACATAGCCACAATTGATTGAGGATGTAATTTTTCTGAAATATTTGTAAAATCTTTAATATCAGTGAAAAGAACTGTTATATCTTTCTTTTCAGCATTTAAAAATGGATTTTCAAAATTTCCAGTTAATACTTTTTCTTTTACTTCTTCATTTACATATTGGCCTAAAGCCAAAGCCACTTTATTTTTTTGTTTAAATTCAGCCAAATATCGATATGCATAAGTCAAAATTGCTGTAAAAATAGTATTTAAACTTGGATAAATTAAGTCCACAATATAACCATTTCTAAATGCCCATGGCGCAATTACAAGCAGATAAAGGATATTTAAAATAATTAAAAGAATAATTGCCCAAGTAATTGGTAAAGTAAAAATTGCTATCAAGGAAATAGCAATGAAAAGAGTAATTAAAATTAATAATTGACTAGTCGAAAAATATTTTAAATAAGCTTGATCAAGTATTGTCTGAATTGCTTGCCCATGGATTTGGACGCCTGGCATTTCATATAAATGGTCAATTGGCACTTTATGAATATCATTTGTTTGGGTATAAGGCCCAATTAAAATAATTTTATCTTTTAAATATTCAGAGTCAAAATTCTCAAAATTATCTTCATATACATCAGCAAAATGTAAATATTTAAAATTAGTATTATTAGCATTTTCAACATCAATATCACTATCTTTAATCAATTTACTGCTAAAATTTATTAAAAATTGATAATTTTGCATTGGTATCTCAAAATTTTTGTCACCAATTTCTAAACTTAAGTGATTTTCATCAAAATCCTTTACTTTAATTGAACTATTTAAATATTTTGCAATAATAGCTAATCCAAAGGAATTATAATATTCATTTTTTCCAGGAATTACTGGTAAATAGTTTCGGATGGAGCCATCTTTTTCAAGCCAGTTACTAGAAGTTCCAATTCTTTGATCATCATCGGGTATAAAATTATAGTTTACAATATTTGGTTCATATTGTTTATCTTTTATCTGAGATAATTTAAAATTTTCAGAACCTGAATAGATTAAGATTAGTTTATCATTATTTTTAATTTGTTGAGCTAATTCTTGATCATAAATATTTAGATCTTCTCCAATTAAATTTTGTATATTTGATTGTAAATTATTTGGATTTTCATTAATAACTTTAGTCAGATTATCAATTGGAATAAATTGACCTTTAGAAATAAAAAAATAATCAAGTCCAATTACTGCAGGCTCATATTTACTTAAATTTTCTATTACTTTGGCATATTTATCCCTTGTCCAAGTAGCTGATTGACCTAATTTATAGCTGGTATATTGGTCAACACCTACTAAAATAATTGGAGTTGAGCTTTGCCTTTCTTGATATAAAAAAGCATTAGTTTGTAATTGTATTTTTTCTAAACTTTTAGATTGAATTAAAAAGAAATTAGCTATTAGTAAAAAAAATAGAATAGCTACTCCAAATAAAATTTTCTGTATAATCTTTTCTCTAGCCATTTAAATATAAAATTATTCCTTAATTATACCATAATTTCATCATCCTTCCAAAATTTCCCTCTTGAGGGGTGTCTTGTCAAAAAGCTGGTCGGCAGGCTTTCCCCTCTTGAGGGGTGTCAGCGCAAGCTGACGGGGTGGATCAATTTCCCCTCTTGAGGGGTGTCAAATTCAAAGAATTTGACGGGGTGGATTTTCTCAAACAACACAAAAAAACCCTATTCTCCACAAATTGGAAAATAGGGTTCATCTTTTTGGAATTTTAAGCACCTCTTAATTGAGAGCTCAAATCCACCACCCCCTCCCCAAGCATACAAAACTTGAGGAGGGGGCGGGACAACTGAGATCCATGAAGAAGACAAATACGGACATCTCCTACATATTCTCAGGCCGGGGAAGCTTACCCGGACTTAGTGGCGACGGCGACGAAGTGCAATGATTCCGACTGCCAGAAGCATGAGTGCAGATTTCCCAGAGGAACTGGGATTTCCGACAACCCTGCAACCACAGTCATCATCATCGTCCGGAGGAGGAGGCTTCAGAGGTTGATGTCCGGCACTACCGCCAGCATTTGCCTCACCACCTTCTCCGCCGACTCCAGCGATTCCTCCAGCACCAGCGTTTCCACCGATACCGCCAGAACCACCTTGGCCACCTTCACCGCCAGATCCGGCAGTTCCTCCAGCACCAGCATTTCCGCCGATGCCTCCAGAACCACCTTCTCCACCTTGGCCACCAGCACCGGCACCACCACTGCCATCAGAAGGGCCACTCACTACCGTCTGTGTCTCGACGTTAATGGTGACATCCCATCCAGCAGGGAGGCAACCAACACCGGCCCCCACATTGATTTCTGCAAAACGATTTGCAGGGATATACTCCCCCTTCGTAAAGCAGACTTTTCCGTGGGTGACGCTGAAGTAGGTTTCAGGATACTCAGGTAGGGAAGTGTCAAAGACAAATCCCGTGCCTTCATCTCCCAATACAACCCCTTCTCCGATACCAAAGTGGAACTTCTTCTCATTCCCCTTGCTGTCTTCCTCTTCCCACCTGATTCCAGGTGGAATCGAGAATGAAGACTTTTCGGGGAGCTTCGCTACCACGAATGAAAGCGAGAGCCCTGCAAGTAGTGACTTCGCACGGAAGGTATTGGCTTGAGAGCCATCCTTCGGCGTGAAGCTGAACTCGCATTGACCCGCGCTATCAAACTTGATAGCACCCATCAGAGGATCGGATCCCACAACCCGGCAATCGCCGGACAGGACCTTGACCCCGTATGGGTATGTGCAAGCATTGGTGTCAAAAGAGCAATTGCTCTGACACTCGAGGTTGCCGACCCAGTCGGCTCCTAGGACGCTCGCACAGGTCTCACCACCCAGATCAGCGCCATCGCACTGCTCACTACCATTCTTCACTCCATCACCACAGCTCACCGGGGCGACGCATGAAGAAGTATCGAATGTGCAGTTGCTTTGGCAAGTGAGGGAGCCTGACCAACCGGCCCCCATCACACTCGAGCAGGTCGCCCCGCCCAAGTCAGACCCATCGCAGACCTCACCATTGTCTGCGACGCCGTTCCCGCAGCAAACCCCACAGTCTTGAGGACAAGTGGAGCAGGTTTCGGAACCATTACAGGTCCCGTCACCGCATGCAGGAGCCGGTGGATTGCAAGCGCTGTCATCGATACTTGTGCAGGAATTACAGACGAGCGCACCCGTCCAACCTGCTCCCTTGATCGAA
Source organism: Patescibacteria group bacterium (assembly GCA_963169655.1). GTDB lineage: Bacteria > Patescibacteriota > Gracilibacteria > UBA1369 > UBA1369 > KLAP129. The sequence continues at coordinate 21,049 of CAUJCM010000005.1, forward strand.
GCGCAGCTTGCGCTGGCGAAGTCTGCTCCGTCGCAGACTTCGCCGGTTTCTTTCACTCCATTCCCACAACTTGCTGGCATGGTACACGCAGAGGTGTCCCAATCGCAGCTTACAGGGTTACAGGCGAGGGCGCCGCCCGTGAAACCCTGCCCAAT
>CAUJCM010000006.1 GCA_963169655.1 Patescibacteria group bacterium
CCAATCGCAGCTTACAGGGTTACAGGCGAGGGCGCCGCCCGTGAAACCCTGCCCAATGGAAGTACAGGACTGTCCATTGAGGGGGAAGAGGGATTGGTTGAAGTCACATTTCTCGCTCGAGTTCAAAGTGATGAACCCGTCCCCGCAGGCGACTGACTTGCGAGACATGTAGACTTGACCATTGTTACGAGTATGATAGAAGGTGCCGGTGATAGCACCAACCGCAGCGTAAAAGTTACCATCAGAAGGCCAATTGACATTATTGTCATAGCCCATTGATGTTGTCACTTTTACACGCGATCCTACACAAGTTGTCCCATTCCATTCATGCCTATAGTGATCTCCATTAAAGGAGACCATCAGGTATGATTTTGACCCCATTTTCACAATGGGACCATTTGGGACCACTTGTACTGTCGGACTACTGCAAGCTGTTAACTTGCTGGCCACACTCGTTCCAGTGTTTATGGAAAATATTGACAACACTGTGTCTCCTTGTATTTCGCTATTAACTATCAGGTTTTCACCCGATTGATCAATGCTAATACCGTAGAATGAGTATGTCAAGAGGTCGGGGACATCCCATTTTCCACATCCACCGAGAGCCGCAAACTCGAGGTCTGCTGTGGCACAACGGTAGAGATCAACTGCCCCTGCGCCTTGGCTCGGACTAGACAAGGTGTAGAAGGCTTGATAGCCTCCGCAGCTATGCCCCGAAGGACAAGTGACAATCGCCCCCTGCGCCGCAGGCTCATAGCCGACAACACCACTGAACGCCTGCCAAGTAGCTGGCGTCGCAAAGCCATCTTGGCTGTAGGCTACGCCAAGTTCTGCATAGCCATTACCGCTTCTCGTGCTGCGCCCCAGCAGGAAAATCTCCGGCTGAGCCTCTCCCTCTTGTGGAGCCTTTTCCACCACTGACATAATGAAAAAATTTCCACCTCCAGTCTGAATCTGCTCGACTGGGAGGGCCCGCACCACAGTGGCGAAAAAGAAACAAAAAACGGCCACGAAGGCCGCCACAATATGAAACACCTTCATGGCTCTTATCTCCTTGTTGTTAAAGTCCCTTTTAAGCTAAGAATTTCAGAATTGAATTTCCCCACCTAAAAATTACTTATTTAATACAACAAAATTAGATTTTTGTCAAAGTATTTATTCCAAAATTCCCCTCTTAAGTTCAAAGGACTTCGAAGGCTTGAAGTAAAAATTCCCCTCTTGAAGGGTGGCAGCCGCAGGCTGACGGGGTGGCTGAATCGTTAGCAATGAGAATTTAGTAAAGATACAACCGGATAAAAAAAGAGGATAAAGAATAAAGGAAAGTATATTTAAAAACAGTTTATTTACCTTTGTTGAAAAGAATTTAAATTAAACAATTACTTTCTCGATAGTTGGATTTATGGATAAATCATAAGTAATTTGTAAAATATTTAGTTTAAAATACATAGTTTCAAAGCCTATCAAAGCAGTACTCCAATTATTTAAAAATAAAATTTTATCTATCCAAGAATGGGTGACATAGCTTTAGCTCCGGAGCACATTCTTGGATAAAAAAGAAAGATAAAGAATACAGGAAATAAATATTAAAAAATTATCTAAGCCTATGTAAGAAAAGACTTAAATAAGATGCTAAAAATATTTTTTTTATTTATTATTAAAAAATAATTACTGCTGTATCACATACTCCAAACTAGAATTATCCACCGGCACTTTCACTTGTATGTTTTGACTAAAAGCTCCAGCCACTCCTTCTGCATTGATAATATTTTCTTTGGAAGCTGGTGGTGCTGTTGATGAAGCTCCATCTAAAATAATTTGATATTCTAAATAAGGTATATATTTAATTTCCCGATCTAGGTTATCACTGCTATCCGAACTATATTGGCATTCAATAGGATCTTCACAGCCAATTAAAGAAGAAATTATCGATAAAGTTAAAATAGGGTTTTTAAGAGTATTTTCATCAATAAAATTTTTTATTTCAATCTCTTGATTATTCAAATCTACTCCTTTTTGTTGATTATCAGTTTTCAGCATTTCAAAAGTATCAGAAGTATTATTTAAAGCACCATTTAACTTTCCTTCAAAAAAGCTTGTACTTGCAGGCATATATAAAAAACTTTGTATAAAATTATATGGATTCAACATTAATAAATCCCCATTATTTCCTTCTTCCATTTTAATTTGCCATAGCATAAATATTTCTCCTTTTTTATCAGCTTCCATTTCACCATCTTCACATTTTTCACCAAGAATTTTACTCCCCTTATCAAAACAATTTAACTGCATCCTGCTGTCTTTTCCCTCACAATACTCCTCCCCATCAGCACAAGGCGTACGAAGTTTTATTGTAAACTCACTTATTTTCTTTTGATTTCCGTCTTTATCAATTCCAAAAAGTGGAATACTTACTTTTTGTCCCACCTCAATCTTTCCCCAATTACAAGGATGGTCAATTGGTAGCATTTCTTTACTCATCCCTTGTCCACCTCCACCTCCAGGAATTGTAAAATCTGTAGGTGGCTTTTGTGGATTACATCCCCCAGTAATTGGATTTGAACCTTCACCATGCCAAGGCACATCTCCAGTCCATGGTAAAGGTTGAATATATTTTCCATCTATCTTAGCATCCACTAAATTGTCACTTGCCAAACCGCTAATTTTAAACTTTCCATTTAAACCTTCAAATTCACCTTCTGTATTTGCACCTATTTCTTCTCCTTCATCTACCAATTTTTTATGCACCCAAAGTGCTTGTTCAAGACCAGCTTCTGCAAGATAATAAGCTGTTGTCCCTTGTTTAACATTTGAAGCTTCACGGCTAGAATCAACAACCATAGTTGTCACTCCCACGGAAAAAATCACAATCACACTAATTAAAATCACCGATAACATTACCGATAGTCCAGGAAGTTCTTTTTTTGAATTCAATAAAAACTTTAATTTTTTCATTTTTTTGTTTTTCTTTATTTTACCATAAATTTCCCTCAATCAATATAATAAAATTTAAATTTTTTTCATCTTCAGTTTAATTCCTTACTCAATAATTCAAGAAAGTTAAATAAAGATTATGTCTGTAAAAGTAAATTCTTGTTTTATTGAAGGTATTCAAGGCCAACTTCTTGAAGTTGAGGCCGATATTTTATCAGGACTTTCAGCTTTTACTATTGTTGGCCTTGGCGACCAATCAGTTCAAGAATCAAAAGAAAGAATTAGGTCAGCAATTCACAGTACAAATTCCCAGTATCCAACTCAAAAAAAAATTATCAATCTTGCACCAGCTTCTCAAAAAAAGCATGGTCCTTATTTTGATTTACCAATTGCTATCAGTTTGCTTTTTGCATCTAAACAAATACCAGATACATATCTTAAAAATTGCTTAATTATTGGTGAACTCGCACTTAATGGCCAAATTCGTCCAATCAACAATGCCCTCTCTATCGCCATTTTTGCAAAAGAAAATAATTTAAAAACGCTTATTTTACCTTTTGAAAATTATCTGGAAGCACAACTTGTTTCAGATTTAGAAATTCTCCCTTTTTCACATTTACAAGAAGTTATCAACTACTTAAAAACTGGAGTAAAACCAAAAATTCCAAGCCTACCTCAAATTCAAAAATTAAATAACAATTTAAATTTTTATAATGCTATTCAAGGGCAAGAAGAAGCTAAAAGAGCTTTGCAAATTTCTGCATCAGGAGGACATCACCTTTTAATGTACGGATCCCCAGGAGTAGGAAAGACTATGTTAGCTAAAGCTTTACCTGAACTTTTACCTCCTCTAAATGAACAACAATTATTTGAAGTTATTCGTATTCATTCATCAGCTGGGCAACCGCTTGAAGCACTTTTACAAGGTCAAAGACCTTTTCGAGAAGTACATCATTCAAGCACAAGAAGTAGTTTAATTGGCGGAAGCACTCCAATAAAACCTGGAGAAATCTCTCTCGCTCATCACGGTATTTTATTTCTCGATGAACTTCCGGAATTTCCAAGGAATATACTTGAATCTTTGAGACAACCACTTGAAAACAAGCAAATTCATATTTCCAGAGCAGGTCAACAACTTACTTTTCCATCTAATTTCACTTTAATTTCAGCAATGAATCCTTGTCCATGTGGTTATTTTGGAGATGAGAAAAAACAATGTCTTTGTACATCTAATCAAATTCAAAATTATCAACAAAAAATTTCAGGTCCAATTTTAGATCGTATTGATTTAATTCTTAATTTACCTCGTCAAAAACTTAATTTTCAAAAACAGGTCAAAACTACAACGAGTCAAAAAGATTTATTAGAAGTTATTAACAATGCCCGTAAAAGACAAGAAAAACGCTTCCAAAACACTAAAATCACTCAAAATGCAGATTTAAATTCAATTCAATTAGCCAGACTCATCAATCTTGACTTTAAAGCTCAGGAATATTTACAAATTTTAATTGATAAAACCAATTTATCACCTCGCGCTCAAACTCAACTTTTAAAAGTAGCTTTAACGATTGCAGACTTAAAAGATCAAGATCAAATTAGCAATATAGAATTAGCAGAAGCTTTTCAGTTTAAATCAACTCAATTTTTTTAGAACTTTTTAGATGATTAATAAGCTAATCCAGACACACTCTAAACAAATTAGCCACTTTAATTTTTATAATTTCCTAGTATAATCTCGCCAAAGAACTTTTTAAAAAATATTTTTAAAATTTCCAAAACAAATTCCATAATTCTTTCAAAATAAATGTTTATCATTGAAGGTCAAAAAAAATTACAGGGACAAATTACTGTAAGCGGGTCTAAAAATGCAGTATTACCTATAATTTGTGCTTCACTTTTAACTAAAGAAAAAATCATTTTAAATAATGTCCCTCATATTAGCGATGTTGACACAATGTTAAAGATTATCCAGTCACTTGGTGTCAAAACACATTTTGAAAATCACCAAATAACTATTGAAGCAAGCGATTTACAGTTAAAATCTATTGATGACCATCTAGTTAACAAAATGAGGGCATCAATTTTACTTTTTGGCCCTGTTTTAGCAAGGCTAGGAGAATTAGATTTAAGTTTTCCTGGAGGTTGTGTACTTGGAAAAAGGTCAATTCATTCCCATACTTATGCAATGCAAAAGCTTGGTGCTGAAATAATTCAACAAGACACAAGAATCCATTTAAAAGTAAATAAACTACAATCCTCAAATGTAATAATGCCTGAAATGTCTGTCACTGCTACTGAAAATGCCATTATGATGGCAGTTCTTGCACCAGGAATTACTGAACTTAAATTAGTTGCTTGTGAACCTCATATTCAAGATTTATGCCATTTTTTAAATTCTATGGGGGCAAAAATTTCGGGAATTGGCACTCATTATCTAAAGATTGAAGGCGTTGAAACATTAAAAGGAACAAATTATACAGTTACTGGTGATTACCTTGAAGCAGGTACATTCGCCATTGCGGGCTTAATTACTCAAGGAGAAATTGAAATTAATGGTATTCCTACTTGGCAATTAGATAGTTTTTGGCAAAAATTAGATGAAATGGGAGCTAATTATTTATTGGAAGAAAATCGAGTTATTATTAAAAAAACAGAATTATTTAAAGCTCCAACCCCACTTAAAACTTCAGTGTTTCCTGGTTTTGCCACTGATTTACAAGCCCCATTCTCAGTCTTATTAACTCAAGCTGAAGGAGAATCTCAAATTTTTGAAACATTATTTGAAGGTCGTTTAAATTATCTTTTTGAGCTCGAAAAAATGGGAGCAAAAATAGAAATTTTAAATCCACACCAAGCTAAAATTTTTGGAAAAAGAAATTTGAAAGGTGTTCCAATTGCTTCAATCGATATTCGAGCTGGATCAGCAATGGTTCTTGCAGGTCTAGTTGCTGAAGGAATTACTCATATCTCCAATACAAAATATATCGATCGTGGATATGAAAATATTGAAGGTAAATTAAATTCTCTTGGTGCGAATATCAAAAGAGTTGATGATGATGATTGCAGTAAGCATTAAAAAATTCTATTTAAAAAGTTTGCAGACAGGTTTTTTACCTTGCTTTACATAAGCTCGAATTAAGCCTTCGGTTGTAAGACCTTCTCCAATATTTCCTTTTCTATCAATCATTATAAATCCTCCGTATCCATTAACTCTTTCTTTAAAATATTGTGTAGCTTTTTTACTAGCTTTCTTTGCTTTATATCCTTTTAGTTCTACTAAATCAGCTATTCTCCTTGATAGAGCAGCTTTAATAAAATCTTCACCTCGTCCAGTACAGGAAACCCCAGCACTTTTATTATCTGCAAAATTTCCACAACCAATTAAAGCACTATCACCAATCCTCCCAATCATTTTATTTGACATTCCACCTGTTGAAGTAGCAGCAGCTAGATCTCCATAAATATCGTAAGCAACAGCTCCAACAGTTCCTAATTTTGTATTTTTTTTATTGTCATCATGATCTAAAAGCACAATTCCCTCTTTTTTTACTTTTTTAAGTTGAGCAACTCTATGTGGCAAAATAAAATAAGAAGCTGGTTTTCTTTCTATTTTCTCTTTTCTAATAAATTTTTCAGCTCCTTCTCCAATCAAAAAAACATGACTAGTCTTTTCCATTATTCTTCTTGCAACTGTAATTGGATTTTTTGCACTTTTAACACCAGCCACAGCACCAGTATTCATAGTTTTTCCGCACATAATGCTTGCATCCATCTCCACTTCACCTTCCTCATTTAAAACTGAACCTTTTCCAGCATTAAAAATTGGGTCATCTTCCAATAACTTCACACATTTTTCTACCACATCTAAAGCCTTTTCTCCTTTTTGTAAAAATCTTTCTCCTCTTTTAATTACTTTTTCTAAACTCTTTAAAAAAGCTTTCTGCTCCTTCTCAGAAAACTGAGATAATGCACCACAACCACCATGAATTATTAATGCATATTTTTTCATACTTAATTTATATACTTTCCAAAAAGTTTTGTAAAATTTGATGTGCTTGATTTCCCAAATAAATTTCAGACATTAATTTTTCAAAATGCTCTTCATCGCGTAAAAACCCACTTTCTAAATATTTTTCTTTCCTCTCTCGTAAAAGTTTTTCAGCTACGCTTTGCGGAATATCCGAATGAAATTGAGTAGCCAAAACATTTTTATATTGAAAAGCTTGTATCGGTGTATTTTCATTAAAAGCGAGTAGAGTAGCACCATCTGGGAGGCTTTCTATATAGTCATTATGGGTAGCAAAAACATATTTCTGATTATTGTATTCAGCAATTAAAGGATTTTGAAGTCCTTGATCAGTTAAATGAATTTTGACAGGACCAAATTCTGTACCTTTTGGATTTCTGCTTATTTTTGAGCCCAAATGATATGCTAAAAATTGAGCCCCAAAGCAAGTAGCTAATATTGGAGTCTCTTTTTGTAAAAAATAATCAAAAGTCTGATGTAATTTATTTTTCCAATCAAAATCATCATAAACGGATCTCATAGAACCAGAAATAAGTACTGAATCAAATTTATTAAGTGAGTTTTGATTTATATCTTCAGTTGCTGGATGAAAAATCTCAAAATTAAAATCTTGATACTCTTCACCTAAAATTTCTTGAATATGCTTTTCTTGTCTAGTAGTTCTATCATCAGTAATTACATCGATTATTAAAATATTTTTCATATATTTAATTGTTTTAATAATTGATTATTTGACTCAATAATAGCATATATTTCTTTTTCTGTATCAACTGCATCAAAAACCCGACTTTCACAAATCCAAATATCATTATTTCTCTTAATTTTTACAGTCAAAGCATGTTCATTTTTACATTGAGCATCCTCAAAATTATCTACATCTGAATGAGCTTTCATCCAATTTTTCATTTCTTCAATATTTTTAAATTCACTAGGTAAAATTGCTTCTAAAGGATTTTTTATACCTCTTTTTAAAAATAAATCTCTTTTTACTTCTTGAAGTAACCTCATCGCTTTTTCAATTCTACTTTCACCTTCAAAGTCTCTTATTTTACCATTAAATTTATTTAGTTGATCAAAATTTCTTGAGTATAAATTATGAATTTGAAAAGCTAATTCAAGTTTTTCATCTAAATTATCAGTATTTTGAAAAGGACGAGAGTCATTGATTTGTAATGAAGCAGTTACAGTATCTTTTAAGAGTTTACGACCTTTTTCAGTATTTCCCCATTTTTGAATTAATTCTTGAGAACGAGAATTAGGATCTGAAGTTGCAGGCACAAAGTCAAAATCCTTTTCTAAAACTGGTTGGAAAACTAATTCACAACCTTTTTCTTTTAAAATTTTATTAATCTCCTCTCGAATATTTAAAATTTGTGTGACAGCTTCCCCGTCTTTTTCAAAAACATCAGATTTTACTTCAAGCATCACTGAAGCTTGTTCAAAAGATAAATAAGGATATAAATTAGGTATTTTTTCCTCAACTTGTTTTAAGGTCCATTCACTTGCTGGCAAGCCATCAATTATTTCTTTTCCATAACCATTTTCTTTAATAAACCCCTCTATTTCTAGTCCAATTCCAAAATTTTCTTTTTTCATAAATTAAATTTTACTTAATAAATCATTATTTTTTTTAATAATTTCTTCAATTTCACTTTCTGTATTAACTGCATCAAAAAGCCTACTTTCACAAATCCAAATTGCTTGATCTCTTTTAATTTTTACAGTTAAAGCATGTTCATTTTTACAATTTGTATCTTCAAAATTATCTACATCTGAATGAGCTTTCATCCAGTTTTTCATTTCTTCAATATCTGTAAATTCTCCTGGAAGTAAAGCTTTGAGTGGATCATTAATTCCATATTTAGCAAAAACTTCTTTTTTAACTTCTACCAATAAATTTGTAATTTTTTCAATTCTAGTTTTACCATCAAAGTCTTTTATTTTCCCATTAAATTTATTTAACTCTTCAAAATATTTTGAGTATAAATTATGAATTTTAAATGCTAGTTCAAGTTTTTTATCTAAACTATTAGCATTTTGGAAAGGTCGAGAGTCATTGATTTGTAAAGATGCTATTACAGTATCTTTTAATAACTTTTTACCTTTCTCAGTATTTCCCCATTCTTCAATTAATTGATAAACACGAGAGTCTTTATTTGAAGTAGCCGGAATAAAGTCAAAATCTCTTTCTAAAACTGGCTGAAACATTAATTCACAACCCTTTCTATTTAGAATTTTATTAATATCATTTCTAATCTCTAAGATTTGAGCGATAGCTTCTCTTTCATTTTCAAAAACATCTGATTTCACTTCCAGCATTACTGACGCTTGTTCAAAAGAAATATATTGCTCTAGATTTAACTTCTCATTAAGAATTTTTCTTAAAATCCATTCACTTGAAGGTATATCTTCAATTAATTCTTTAGCTGAACCTTCTTTCATTATAAATCCTTCCATTTCAATCCCCATTCCATATTTTTCTGTATTCATAAATTTCTTTTAAAAAATAAAATGACCTCAATCCGTTTGGGTTGAGGTCTTAAATTACATAAACTCAAGAATTACTCAACCATCTGCTTAAAAAAGTAGAAGTAAAATTGAGCAATTTTTTGAATATTTGAATTTTGCATATTTAGAATTTAAATGGTTTTTATTTTTTTGTAAAGAGGTCTGATTAAATTATCTTGATGGTTTAAAAGCAATTTCATCTTTACTACTTAATTGCACTTCAATATTTCCTTGTAAATCAGTTCTAAATACCTTTTGAGAAATAGATTGTAAATGTTTCAAAGTTTCAGGATTTGGGTGATTAAATTTATTATTTACTCCGCAAGAAATTATCACCCAATCAGGTCGAATTTTTTCTAAAATAAAAAGATTATTACTCGTTTTAGAACCATGATGACCAGCTTTTAAAATATCACTATTTAAGTGTAATTTTTGACTAATCAATAATTCTTCTTTTTCTTTTTCCAAGTCTCCACTAAAGAAAGCTTTAAAATCATTAAAAATTAACCTAAAAGCAATAGAACTATTATTTACATTAGCAAAATATTTCCCATTAATATTTTCATTTGGATATAAAATATCAATTGCTACTTTACCAAACTTATAATCTTTTTGCCCATCGACATAAATTAAATTAACATTTTTATCTAGTGCTAATTCTATTAATTGGTCATATCCCAAATAATTATACTTAACACCTGTTAACATTAGATTTTTAACTTCATATCTTTTTAAAACTTCAATCAGTCCATTAAGATGATCAGCGTGAGGATGACTCATAATCACTAAATCAATTTTTTTATTGTAAAAAGGGATTTTCTGGCTTAAAAAATTAATAATTTTATTATCTGGACCGCCATCATTTAAAATAAATTCACCAGTTGGCAATTGCATTAGTATACCGTCTCCTTGACCTACATCCACGAAATAAAGATGCAATTTCCCATCAGGTAAAAAGCTAATTCCCCAAAGGCTTAAGATTATTAGAAATATTAGAAGTAATAAAAAATAATATCTTTTTTTCATCAAAGTTTTTTATATAAAGATATTTTAGTCTGCTATTTTTAAATCATTGTGAAAAATAGATTAAATTATTTTTATAATGCCTATTTTAAGGGGTGGTAAATTCGAAGAATTTGACACCCCTCAAGAGGGAAAGGATCCACCCCGGCAGACTTTGTCTGCCGCCCCTTGTCCACCCCGTCATCCTGGTGGCTGCCACCCCTCAAGAGGGGAATTTAAACTTTTTTGCCTCACAAAGGAGATATCCCATCGGCCTCCGGCTATCACCCCTCAAGAGGGGGAATAAAGGTTACCACTAGATAGCAAAAAATATTTTAAAAAAGCCTACCCCAATTTTAGAGTAGGCTTTAAATGGTCATTTCTATTTTTTATTTTTTTTATTCTTTCTAGTAAAGAATGCTCCAAAACCTCCAGATCCAAGTAATAATAATCCTAGCTCTGGACCTGTTTTTGGTAAAATAAATGTAGTTTCAATACCTTCACTTTCATTACCTAAATTATCTCTTGTAGTTAATTTGAAGTAATAAATCATATCTTCTTTTAAGTCATTGAAATTATAATTATCAGTTGATGTATTTAGCTCAATACCAGGCCCATAGGTAACTCCTTTATCTGTAGACATATAAAGAACAAAGTTTGCTGCATTAGCAACTTGGTCTGTATTAATTTTCCATGAAAGGTTTACTAACATATCACTTACCATTTTTGCTAATAAATCTGACGCTGCATTTGTTGGTTTTACATTTCCTTCTACGATAGGCAAGTCTGGTGTGCTTGGTGCTACACCATCAAATGAAGTAGCACTATTTTGAACATCCATTAAATTTCCATCTAAATCTTTAACTTTAATAGCAATAATATTAAATTTTGCATTTGATAAATCTTCAGTGGTTAAAGTAGCAACAGCACCACTTGGGGCAACTACTACTTTAGTTACATTGATAATTTTACTATTATCACTGGCATCAGTGATAATAAAGTTTTCATTGGCATTTGGAAGCAAGACAACTGGTTTAGAGAAAGTCACCTCAACAGTGTTCCCATCTAAGGCTTTTACATTAACAAATGATGGTCCTTCTTTTTTATTATCAGAATCAGCTGCTGGTTTTAAGTCTTGTGCTTTGGCATCTGTTCCAGTAAATACTGCAGTATCGCTAGTCCCACTAATAATTGGATTTCCAGCTAAATCTTGAATTTGAATTCCTGCAGTTAACATATATTTAGTTCCAGCTTTTTGGTTTGCAGTAGTAAGAATAACTGTTTTACCACCGGAATCACTTGAATCTAATTCAACTTTACTAATAGCTAATGCTATTCCTAAAAAGTCTTCTTTAATTGAAAATGTACTTTCTGCATTGCTTGCAGGTAATTTTACAGCTTCAGAAAATACTACTTTTACTTTATTTGTATTCTCAGCATCCACACTTACAACTTTTGGTGCAACATTATCATTTAAATCAACTGCATTTGTTGAACCTGATGATTTTGGGGTAGCACTTGTTTCATTACTATAAAATTCACTTTCATTACCAGCAGCATCTACTGCGGTAATAGCAAAATAATAAGTTTTATCATTTTCAAGGTTTGTAATATCAAAAGTAGTTACATTGCCAATATCAACTGGTCCCATTGTATAACTTGCTGTATCAGTACTTACTGATTGATTTCCATAAAATATTTTATATCCAACCACACCTACATTATCTGTTGCAGCATCCCATGTTAAAGTAACCTTTTTATCACCAGCAGTTGCTTTTACATTTTCTACATCTGATGGGTAAGTAGTATCACTAGCAGCTGCTAACATATTACTTTCTGGTAAATTTAAACCGAGTGATGAAAGAAATCCACTATTTGAATTTTCAGTGCCACCAGGAGTCAAAAAACCCGATTGAGCAGATGTAATACTATTTGAAACTAATAGGCCAATAGTAAGAATACTAATTAAAGTTATTTTTTTTGTTTTCATTTTTGATAACATAATGAATTTGTGTTATTTATTTTTTATAAATCTTTAAAGTATATCATATTTTTGCTTTTATTCAAAGCTCGTGGCCAATAACATATTTAAAATACAGATTGACGATTAGTCACTTTATTGTAAAAACTATATTTCCAATCTTTTAAAAAATAAAATATCCAATATACTTTGCAATTGAAGAATATCAAGCTTTGTACTATTAAGTGCCTTTAGACTATGAAAATCAAAATCAGCCCTAATATATTTAAGTATTACCCAAATATTCAGTATACCGTAATTGTTATTCACAATATCGAGAATCAAAGAAAAATCTCTAACTTATCTCAATTACTTCGTGGTACTGCTGTTGTCACCAAAAATGATTATAAAAAAGTAAATAAAAAAGATTTAATTAGTCAGATTTCTGATATTAGACTTGAAGATGGATCTACATTTTTGGAAAGTTATTTATTTGACTCGAGAATTAAAAAAATAATGAATGGTAAAGATCTTGATGCTAATAATAATTTATTAAATTTAATTTCTTTACTATCTCTTAAATTTACATTGCCTATTTTTGGAACTGATCTAGATCAGGAGTTTAAAGATATTGTTATTGATTTTTATTTACCTAAAAAAGGCAAAAAATCTCCAGATTTAAATTTTTTATCAAGCACTAAAAGTATAGCAATTTGGTTTCCAAACTTATCCAATATTAACGAAGAACAAATTGATTTCTATATTAGTGAAATTAATTTAATTTTATATAAGTATTTAAATACTCAAATAAGTGAAGTTTATCACTTAGACAATAATACTCCAGAAATTGATTTAAAATATCAGTCTGATATGGAACAAGAATATTTAGAAGGACGAAGCGATCATATCATTGCTAATTTCTCTGAAGACTCAGCTCTCAATGAAAATAGCATAAATAATATTGAATCTAATATTCAAACTATAACTGATAACAATTTAACTACTTCTGTTCCAACACAAATTAATCAAGAAGATAAAGAAACTACCACAACTATTCATCCACAAGCAAAAATGCCACTTGAATCTTTAAAACAAAGTTTAAATAATATTTTAAATAATATTTTTCCAAGTGTTTTAAGTTTAATTTCCACAGAAGAACTTCAAAATAATTTTATTAATATAGAAGCTCCAAAAGACTCTAGTCATGGCGATTTCTCAACTAATTTAGCGATGAAATTAGCCAAAAATTTAAGCCAAAATCCTGTTGAAATTGCCAATCAAATCAAAAATGAACTCTCAAAAGATGATAGATTAGTCACATTTATTGAGAAAATCGAAGTTATTCCACCTGGTTTTATTAACTTTTATTTAAACACTAATTATTTTGTCCAAAATTTAAATCAAATCCTTGAATTAAAAGGTGATTATGGCCAGCAAAATATTGGCAATAATCAAAAAATAATGATTGAGTTTGGGTCATTAAATATTGCTAAACCTTTTGGAGCTCATCATTTTTTAACAACAATCATCGGTCAGACTTTAGTTAATTTACATAAAAAAATAGGTTTTGATGTTTTATCAGCAGATCATCCTGGAGATTGGGGTACTCAATTTGGAAAAGCTATTTATGCTTATAAAAACTGGGGAAATCGAGAAGAGATTTTAAAAGATCCAATGAATGAGCTTTTAAAATTATATGTAAGATTTCATGAGGAGGCAGAAGCAAATCCTCAGCTTGAAGATTTAGCTAGAGAAGAATTTAAAAAATTAGAAGATGGTGATAGTGAAAACTTAGAATTATGGAAATGGATTGTTGAGATTTCTCTCAAGGATTTAGATGTGATTTATCAGACTTTAGGGGTTAAATTCGATCGTAGGTATGGAGAGGCTAAATATAATCAAGCCTGTCAGTTATTACTTCAAAAAGGTAAAGATTTAGGAGTATTTATTCCTGGAGAAAATAATGCTTATATTGTTGATTTAGAAGATCAAAAATTACCTCCAGCTTTAGTTCAAAAAGGTGATGGGACTTCACTTTATTTAACTCGTGATCTTGCTAGTATTGAAGACCGCTTAAAAACTGAAGAAAACCTCAAAAAACTGATTTATATTGTTGATAATGCTCAAACACTTCATTTTAAACAATTATTTGCTATAGCAAATAAGCTTCATCAAGCTGATTCTAACTACCCAATTACTGAATTTAAACATATTCCATATGGGAGAATGAGTTTTGCAGACGAAAAGATGAGTACCAGAAAAGGAAATGTAATTTTAGGTATTGATTTAATTAAAGAAGCTCAAAATCGTTCTGCTCAAATAATTAATCAAAAATTAAGTAAAAGTGAAGAAAAATTTACTGATAATGAACTAAAACAATTAATAAATGGTATTGCTTTAGGTGCAATTAAATATTCAATTTTGGCTCAAGCTCCAGAATCAGACTTTATTTTTGATTGGGATAAAGTACTTTCTTTTGAAGGAAATAGTGCACCTTACTTGCAATATACTTATGCAAGGTCTCAAAGCATACTTAGAAAGTTTAATCAAAAAAACACAGAAAATAACACATCTAACAGCCAAATCGACTTATTTTCTTATCAAGAAGAAAAAGAACAAATTACAGATGAAAATAGCAAAAGTTTTGACTTAGACATCGAGAAAGAATTACTTAGACAATTAGCTTTATATCCAGAGAAATTAACTAGTTCAGCTTTACAATATAAACCTAATATTTTAACTACTTACCTTTATCAATTAGCTCAAACTTTTAATTCTTTTTATGGTTCTACTCCAATTTTAAAAACTCAAAATGAAGAATTATTAAATTCCCGCATTAAATTAGTAGAGGCAACAGCTGAAATTATTAAAAACGGTTTAAATTTAATTGGTATACAAGTTTTTGAAAGAATGTAGGCTAAGATCTTTAGTCACAAAAAAAGCTCACCAGAATATGGTGAGCTTTTTAAAATTATTGCTATTCTTATTTATTTTTCTTAATTTCTTCTCTTAAAATATAAAGATTTAAGAAAGTAATTGGAAGTATAATACTATTGATAAGTGGAACTCCAAATCCTGATATTATAGAGCTAATAGATCCAAAAATGTTTATCCAAATAGTATTAACAATTGATTGGACAATAGATGTTACTAACATCACTAAAATAACCCCCCAAACAATAGTTGATGTTTTACCATTGGAATCTTCTTGGCTTGAAGTAATAGCTTTATTACCTTCTCCATTATTTTCCATAAAATAAAACATTGCTAACCAAGAGTTTGCCCATTTTGTGAGGCCTTTAAAAATTGTAAGTAAAACATTAATAGCTAAAAGAACATAAGAGATTAAATGTTTAAAACTAAAAGTCATTAAACTTTGTAAATTAATTTTCTCACCTTTGCCAATAACTGTAACTGCTTTGATTGAAGCTATGGTTGATATAATTGAAGCAACTGCAGTTATTATTGTTATCAATAAAGCTAATAAACCAAGACCAAATAAACTGCCAGCCAATGGGAAAAGAATTAAAGCTAATATCGCTCCAGTAATAAGAGGAATTGCCCCTGCTAAAATTAAATTAACTGGGTCTTTTTTTAATAAGTCTAAAGCTTTATTCATTGTATAGCCCAAATTTCCAAAAATTTCATTAAAGTCAGTTTTTCCTTTTTCTAAAACTTTAAATTTTGATTGTCCATTTTGATTTGAATTTTCCATGTTTTTTTTTTAAGAAATAAATTTTTTATGTAATACTTTTACTTTAAATTTCAATTGCTTATGGAGGCGGCACCCGGATTCGAACCGGGGAATAACGGTTTTGCAAACCGCTGCCTTACCACTTGGCCATACCGCCCTAAAAACAATTAAATTTAAAGAAATATCAAGTATCAAAAGTGCCAAGCAAGTTTAATATGACAATGCTAAAAATGCAAATTACACATTTATTACAATTGTGTGTAATTAGAAAAAAAAATCCGTATCTGTCAAATAGAATTAATGTAATAACTTTCAATTTAGTATATTTTACTAATCGAGTCTTAAACATTTAAATATTAATTAATAAGTTCAAAAATATGAAAAAACAAAATATAGTAATTGGAATTTTAATCCTAGCAATAATCTTAATGGGGTATCTTTGCTATCTTAAAGGAAATAAAGTGATAGATAACAATTCACAAAATATTACTACCCAAACAGAAAATAAGGTGGTAAAAAATCAAAATGAAATGTATGCACAAGATAAAGAAGCTTTCCCAAAGACTTTAGAAGGGTATAAAAGATATGTGATTGATTTAGATGCTTTAAGCAATGAAGATAAAGTAGAAGTAGAATTAATAGCTGGTTTAAACAAAGAAGTAGATTGTAATATACATATGTTAATGGGTGATTTTGAAACAAGAACAGTAGAAGGTTATGGATTTGATTATTATGTCTTTAATTCAAATGGAGATACTGCAAGTACTTTAATGGGATGTCCTGATGATTCAAAAACTACTCAATTTGTCTCTAAATCAATGAAAATTAGATATAATAGTAAATTACCAGTTGTAGTATTTGCACCAGAAAACTTTGAAGTTAAATACAATATTTGGTCAGCAGGTGCTAAAGACCTTTCTGCAAATCAAGATTAGTATTTAAAAACAACTCATAAATATTAAAAGGATATGCCTTTTAACAAAGCTTATCCTTTTTTAAAATATATTAAATCAATAACAAATCATATAACTTGTAGTACCCCAATAACTGTGTATCATCATTACATTATTGTTAGATCGTCAGAATTTAAAAGCAAAAACTTTATGATATTTTAATTACTATAACAATGAATAAGAAGTTTTTTCATATTTTATTAATAATCATCTCAGTTATATCTTTATCTTCTTGTACTTACGACAATAACAAAGAACCACTACAAGTAGGTGTATATTCAAATTTATTAGATACAAGTAGTCAAAAAGAGTTAAAAAAAGATTTAGAAAATGCTGGCATCCCAGCTAAAGACATCGAGTCATTCTTTCAACAAGTAAATTATTTTAATAGCTCTATTAATGAGTATGGATTAGTAAAAGAAGGTTTTAAAGAAAAGATCAAATTAGAGCCAGATTATGATCCATATGAAATGCAAGATCTTTGGGATGAAAAAAATCCAGAATTTATTGGTTATAATTGTAGAATTACATCTTATAATTTAATGAAAGATTTAATAGATATTGGAGATTATGAAAAAGAAAGTTCAGATATTTTAATATTTGATGAAAACTCTATAGAAAATAGCCCTATTAGTATATTTAATCAAAATGAGATAGATGGCTTTAGAACTTTATACCATCCTATCAAAACAGATAATAATCAAGATCTGGAAGTGCAAGTGGGAAAAGTTAAAGATTATTGGAAAAGTAAAAATATTTCTTTTAAAAATGAAGGAACATCACTAATTTCAGTATTTTTTCACGAAGAAGATGGTTATTTATTCATAGGACATGTTGGAGTATTAATTCCTGATAATAAAGGTAATTTACTTTTTATAGAAAAAGTGGCATTCCAAGAGCCTTATCAGGTTATTCGATTTAAAGATAGAAGTGATTTAAATGACTATTTAATGAAAAAATATAATATTTCTTGGGGACAAAATACAATTCCTCCATTTATTATGGAAAATGATAAACTTATGGAAGGATATAAAGTAGTTTCTAATAATAACTAGGACATTTTTATAAGGAAATTATAACAAAATTAAATCTACTTCTAGACCTTCATAGAAATAGATTTATAGATAATCAACATAAAATTTAAGAACTAAAACAAATCAACTTTTCTGTTTTAACCTTCCTAAATGGCGGAGAGGGAGAGATTCGAACTCTCGCTAGGGGTTACCCCCTACTACAGGATTAGCAATCCCGCCCCTTCAGCCTCTTGGGTACCTCTCCATTTAGATTTTTCTAAGTGCTAGCAACAATAAAATTATTTTTAATTTTCCAGTTGCGCAGGAATTTTAATATGTAGACCACTAAAAAGCAAAATAAAATCATTTCTTTGCTTGAAATTTTTTATAAAAGAACTATATTGCCTTCCAAATTATATTTAAACCTTATGAAATTTATGGAAAAAATTAAGGATCCAAGAGATATTTACACCAAATTAGTACAACCAGCAGAGAAGTACATCCAAACTGACAGAATCTCTCATAGTATGAGATTTATTATGCCTGAAAGCTCTCAAAAAAATATTGAGTTAATCAAAAACAGTATTACATTACAATTTAATCCTTTACTTGAATATATTCATCGTTTTGATGAGGTTACCATTGAGCAAAGAGCTTTAAATAGTGAAAATATAAAAAATATTGAACATCAAAAATATTTAGCACCTATTTTATATTTAGTGACTGAAATTAGGAAAGCAACTATTGAAAATATCAGGAGATTTGTGCCAAGTGCTATTGAAAAAGATCCAAAATCAGGGGGGCTTTATTATTCATTAGATGACCATCTTAAATCACTAGCCCACTTTATAGGGCAAAAACAAGAGCAAATGCCATCAACTGATATTAATAACTCAGATTTAAATCGCCAAATTAATTCTAATCCAGAAACTTTAAGATTTGGTAGTAGACTATATTAAATATTTGCTTAAGAGGTGATTTTGGGTGTATAATTACTTGATATGCTGACGCCAAATTTTGACACAAAATTAAATGGCTTATTTAAGCCATTTTTTTAGATAAGTGAATTTTGCTTTTTGAATTTGGATAATTATTAACAGTCTTAAAAATCAATGTACTGTTGAAAAGTAAAATTGAATTTCTATTTTTCTAATAATTTATCTAATTCAACTAATTCTTCCCCAGTTAGGACTTCTTTAACTTCTTTATTAGCTTTGTTAAACAGTCTAGTTAATTTTAAAATATCACTATTAGATTCATCAGCTGCAGCACCAGGATTTCTAATTTTTGAAAAATCCATTCTACCTTTAATGGCAAGGTTTTTTTGGTCACAAAAATCAAGAATAGTAATATAACTACGAATTAAATCACATAATGCCTTAACTTCATAATAAGTAGTGGTCAGTTTTTCCCTTTCATAAGATTTCAACTGTTCACTTGCTTTAGATTTTTCCTGAGCTACTCTTTCTAATTTAGGTTTTTCCATAAAATTTTTGATTAACTCATTTAAAGACCTCATTCTATGGTTTTTGATGTTATAAGTCAAGAAAGTCACGACTTATAAAATATTTATATCTCTATTTATTTTAAATTTTTACTCTCTTCAAAAATAAAGCGTTTATCACAACAATTACTGTCGATAAACTCATGATCAAAGCTCCAACTTCAGGACTTAAGAAAAATCCGAAGCTAGCAAAAATTCCAGCAGCAGATGGAATAGCAATAATATTGTATCCAAGTGCCCAAATAAGATTTTCAATCATTTTCTGATAAACTTTTTTAGAAAGTTTGATTAATTTTACGACATCTAAAGGATCATTATTCATCAAAACTATATCTCCTGATTCGACTGCAATATCAGTACCTGCTCCAATTGCAACTCCGATATTCGCTTGTATTAAAGCTGGAGCATCATTTACTCCATCTCCAACCATTAAAACAATGTTTCCTTGATTTTGAATCTCTCTAATATATTTATATTTATCTTCAGGTAAAATATCAGCAAAATATTGATCAATATTTAATTTTTTCGACACTTCCCTAGCCACATTTTGATTATCCCCAGTAAGCATTGCCACGTTAATTCCCATTTTATGAAGCTCTTTTACAGTTTTAAAAGAGTTTTCTTTGATAGAATCAGCTAAAATTATATAACCCAATAAAGTCGCTTTATTTGCCACAAAAACAATAGTTCCAGAAATATTTTTAGGAATTTCAAATCCAAATTTTTTGATAATTTTTTCATTTCCCACAAAATACTCTATACCGTTAATCTTGGCTTTTACTCCTTGTCCCGCAATATTTCTGAAATTACTAATTTCAGAAATTTTCACCTTTTTAGATTTCGCATAATCTAAAATGGCATGTCCAATTATATGAGAAGATCCTTTTTCTAATGAAGCTGCAATATTTAATAACTCTTTCTCTTTAAATTTTTCAAAAGTTACAATTTTATTAACTTTAAATTTTCCTTCAGTCAAAGTTCCCGTTTTATCAAAAATTACTAAATCTACTTTTTGAATTTCTTCAATTTTAGATAAATCTTTAATGAATAAACCATTTTTTACTGCAATAGAAGTAGTTATAGTCGTCACAGTTGGAATAGCTAGCCCCAAAGCATGTGGACAAGAAATTACAAGTACAGTAATTGCTAAAGTTAAACTAAAAACAAAACTTTCTCCAATCCAAAACTTCCAAATAAATAAAGCTAAGATAGCTATAAAGACCGTGATAAAAGTAAGTATTCCTGCAGCTTTATCAGCTATTTTTTGAGAATTAGGTTTAGTTTGGCCAGCTTCGATAATTAATTTTTGAATTTGACCAATTGTTGAATTTTCTCCAGTTCTCAAAATTTTAATATTAATAACTCCGTCTAAATTTATCGATCCTGCAATCACCTGCCCACCTTTTTCTTTATAAATTGGTTTTGATTCTCCAGAAATTAGTGATTCATCTATATTTGAAAATCCTTTAATGATAATCCCATCAGCAGGAATCTTTTCGCCAGGTTTTACTATAACTACATCATCTACCTTCAAATCCATAATTTCTATTTCAATCTCTTTCCCTTTTTCAATTTTATGAGCTTTTTTAGGTAAAAGTTTTGCTATTTCTTGAAGAGCATTTCCAGCTAAACTACCTGATTTTGCTTCTAAATAATGTCCAAGTAACAATACCCAAATTAATGTTGAAATTTCTAAATAAAATTCAACTTTTAAGCTTGGTAAAAAGGTTGAAAAAACTGAAAATAAGTAACCACTACCTACTGCAATAGAAACTAAAGTCATCATTCCATACTTTTTAGCTTTAATTTCATGTCCAGCATGTTGAAAAAAGATTAAAGCAAAAACAAAAATAATAGTTGCTATTCCAAATTGAATCCATTTATTTAATTCAAAAGAAATATTTAAAAACTCAGCAACTTGCGGCTGAACTAAAACAAGTGGAATTAGTAAAATGGTAACTATCCAAAACCTTTTCAAATAATTCCTCGCATCTCCATGCCCCATACCATGATTTTGATGATTATTAGCTTTAGAGTGATGATGAGTCATGAAAATTACTTAATGATAAATCTATTTTATTGTAATTTAATAAAATTATTAATACAAAAAACATAAATTTATTATTTATAGAGTCTAATCAAAATTACTTTTTAAAAACAACAGATACCATTTGTTGAGCTATTTCCAGTTTGTCATTTAAGGTAATTTCTTCTTTATAAAATTTCTTGAGTAAATTATAGAACTCAGGACTAATTTCTTGTATTTTAGAAAGTCTTTCTTTAGGTGCAGGAATCCATATCTGTCTAATATTAAAAAATACTTCTGTTAAAGCAGAAATTTTATTTGTAAGAATAAAATTCGCTGTTACAGGATCATCAGTTATTATTCTCTCAACATATTTTAGATAATCTTCTGCATCAAATCGAAGTTGTCCAAGTTGGTATTCATCAATAGCTTTTTTACCAAGGTCTAGCACTGTTTTATTTTGGTTTTTAAGTTTTCAGTAGTGCCATTTTTGTCGTATAGAATTTTTACTACTTCCCAAAGTCCTGCTGCACCATCTTTATGACTTTCCCAATAATCAAATGCATCTTTTTCAGTTATATAAATAGTTTCAAATACCTGGTCATTTCTATATTCGATAGTTCTACGATATCCTTCAGTAAGAATAACAACTAAATCAACATCACTATCTGGACGATATTACCTCGAGCTCAAGAACCAAATAAAATTATTCCTAATACATCTGGTCGCTTTTTTAATTCTTCTATAAATTTTTCTATTCCTTCATTCATAAAATATTTTTTTTACTTGGAGTCAAAGCAATATGAGCTTCAGGTAATTTAAATGTAAATAATCCATCTATTTCTTGATAAAATTGTGCTTTCAAAATCTCCAAATCATCATCATTTTCATTAATAAATTCTTTAACCTCTCCACAATTAAAAAAGTGACCTTTTAAATATTTGATTCTGACAATTGGAATATTTGAGATCACTTGTTTAATCAATTTAGCCATTGGAATCATGATCTTTTGCTCCCCATCACTTTCATATTCAAAATTTTCAGTTAAAGAGTGTAAATTTCCTACAACCACCATAGTTTTACCTTCGTTCTTATTAGTAAGAACATTTTCTGCCATTTTTTGATCTCGATCTTTTACAGCAGAGAATTTAGCTTGATCAATACATAAAACTGAATCTAAAATACCCTCCTTTTTTAATTGTTTTAATAATGCAAAATGCCCAGGAGTAATCCTACCATCTGGACTATCTTTAATTAAATCAAAATCAATTTCATTTGTTCTTAGATAATTATCAGTAAATTCTTGTAATGATTCACTCCATTCTAAAGCCAAGTTTTGAAAACCAAACTTTTTATATAATGTATAAATAATATCTGCATTTTCTTTAACACCATGAACTTCACCCAAAATTAATAATTTAGTTTCATCAATTAATTTTGTTAAATTATTAACACCATCAATTTCAAAATCAGTATCAATTTCAACTACAGAAGCTTTTTTACAAGCATCTAAAAAGAACTTTCTATTTTCTTCATATTCTTTCATATTTTCAGACATAGTATTAAAACTTCCCATAATCAACCTTTTAATCTTTTTCTTTAACTGGCGGAGAGAGAGGGATTCGAACCCCCGAGGAGCTTGCGCCCCTAACGGTTTTCAAGACCGCCGCTTTCGACCACTCAGCCATCTCTCCGTATTTCGATTGGTCAAAGTGCAGGCATATTAACCAAGTTTTAATTTAACTTCAAGAAAAATTTAATTTTTTCTTATCTTTATTTTAATTTTAATCATTATTATCGAGACAAATCCTTAATTTTTACAAAAATGGCTAAATTAATTTTTCCCAATAATTCAAAATTACAAACAAAAAATACACAAGAATCTCAACAATTTTCTACTAATCCTTCTACTCATAAATATATTGACTCTCAACAATTAACTTTTGGCGATTTAACACTTAATTCTAACTTTTTAACTATACAAAATAAAAAAGGTAAAACTTCAAGTCTAAGACGCAAAGAATATCAATTATTAAGATTTCTAGTTAATAATCTGCATTCAGTTATTGATAAATTTATTTTACTAGATTTAATCTGGGAATATTCAAGTTTTGCTGGATCAAACACTTTAGAAGTACATTTAAGTAGTTTAAGAAAGAAAATAAAATCACTTTCTAAACTTATAAGAATTGAGTCAATTAGAGGTGCGGGCTATCGATTAACTTTTAACTAACATAATAAATAACCCCTTAAATTTTTTGGCTAACTTTCAGCACTTAACTACAAACCCAATAAAAATACAACAGTCTTATATTTGTCTAACCCTAACCTTAAAATCATTAATAAAATTTCTTTTATTTAGCTAAGTTCATCAAATACTTTTTGGCTTCATCAAGCTGTCTATCAAATTTATTATCAAAATCTTCTTCTTTAGGTTCAACAACCAAATCAGGCTCAATTCCGATTTCATCAATATTAGTATCTTTTGGGGAATACCACTTAGCAATTGTAAATCTCAAACTTGAACCATCTGGCAATGGATCTACTTCTTGAACAGTTCCTTTACCATAACTAGTTGTCCCCATAACCATAGCTCTTCCATAATCTTTTAAAGCTAAGGTCACAATTTCTGATGCAGAAGCTGTTCCTTTATTAATTAAAACTACTAAAGGTAAATCAGGAAATTGTGGTTTTCCAGTAGTTTTTAATAATTCATCTTCTTTTGAATCTCTATATTTTACATAAACTGCATCTTGTTGACCTCTCAAAAATCCAGATAAAATATCTACAGAACCTTCTAAATATCCACCTCCATTATTTCTTAAATCTAAAATAATACCTTTTGGATTTTTTAATTTAATTTCATCTAAAATTTTATTAAATTCATATTTAGTATCATCACTAAATTCATTAATTGATATATGCCAAATACCTTTTTCAACTTCTTCACTAGTTACGCTATCTACAATAATTTTTGCTCTTTTAATTGTCACGTCAAAAGGATCGTCTTTATCCTTTCTTAATACACTTAAAGTTACAGAAGTATCTTTTGGACCTCGAATATTTTTAATAGCTTCATATAAAGTCATCTCTTCCACATCCTTACCATCAATCTGCAAGATATAGTCATCAGGTTGTAAATTTGCCTTTTCAGCAGGTGAACCTTTTACAGTTGAAACAACCAACAATAAACCATTTCTAACAGTTAATTCAGCTCCAATTCCTTCCAATTCTGAATTTAATGCTTGGGTAAATTCAACAGTATCATCTGGGTCCATAAATTGAGTATAAGGATCATCTAATGAATCGACTAAACCTTTGACCACACCATAAGACATTTTGTCATTTTTTATCTTGTCAATATTAATATATTTTTCTTCTAATAAGCCTTTTACTAAATACATTGTCCTCAAGTCTAAGTCTTTTTTATCAAGACTATTTTGACTTAAAATATCTCCAATAACACTACTTGTAATATTTTTATTTGATAAATCTAAACTATGAGTTGGCATAGAGTTTCCAACCATTAAACCTGAGGCAAAAACTATTCCAAATATTGCTATATAACTTGCTAATCTTGTACTTTTCTTCATAAAATTTTTATTTTCTAAATAATTTTGGGCGATTATTTCGATTATACACTAATTGGTTTTATCTGTATTCTTTCAATATTTTTAGCTAATCCATTATCTCCAATTTCTGTAATTAATCCATTAAAAACTGTTTCTCCTTCTGCGACTTCATGTTTTACTGGCATTTGAGTTATGAATCCTTGAATAATTTCTTCTTTTCTAGCCCCAATTATAGAATTAATTACTCCAGTCATTCCTAAATCAGTGATATATCCAGTTCCTTTAGGTAATATTTGTTCATCTGCAGTAGGTACATGCGTATGAGTTCCATAAAAAAGACTAATCTTTCCATCTAGAAAATATGCTAAACTTAATTTTTCTGAACTAGCTTCTGCATGCATATCTACAATTATTGCCTTTAAATTTTCACCTAAGACTAAGTTTTGATTACTCAATTCTTTAATAATATTTTCAACAGTTAAAAAGGGATCATCTAAACTTCCAGGCATAAAAACCCTACCCATTATATTAATAATTGCTATTTTATCTCCTTTTTTTGATTCCATTACCTGATAACCTCTTCCTGGAACATTTTTTGGATAATTAGCAGGTCTAATAAGTGGATAATTTTCTTGATCTAAATAAGCATAAATTTCTGGAACTTTCCAAATATGGTTACCACTAGTGAAAAAATCTACTCCATAGCTTTTCATTTCTTTAATCTTACTGTCTGTCACACCTTTTCCATGATGTGCATTTTCTGCATTGGCAATTACAAAATCGATAGATTTCTCAGTAATTAACTGAGGTAAAACCTTTTCTAAAGTCTTTCTACCTGGTTTCCCAAAAACATCACCTATAGTTAAAATTTTCATATTTCTTCAATTCTAAAACTTGATAAGCTGGATTTTACCTTAAATTGATTTAATCACAAATTTTATATTTAAAAATTAACTTTATTTTATTTATTTTTAAGCTTTTTTTCATCTAAAGTTTAAAAAATTGGTTTATATATATCAATACAACTTACCAACTTGTACAGGTTAAAATCTTGACGGTGAGTATTTACTCACCTATCATCAAAGCGTAATCAAAAATTATTTAACCAAGTTAATTTTATGGCTAATTTATCAGAAAAACAAAAGGCGGTAGAACTGGCTCTATCACAAATTGAGAGAGCATTTGGAAAGGGTTCTATTATGAAAATGGGAGATAAACATCAAATGACTATTGAAACATTTTCCACAGGTTCAATCTCTTTAGATTTAGCTCTAGGAGGTGGTGTACCAAAAGGAAGAATTATTGAAATTTATGGTCCAGAAAGTTCAGGTAAAACTACTTTGACTTTACATATGATTTCAGAAATACAAAAAACTGGTGGTATGGCAGCATTTATTGATGCAGAGCACGCTCTAGATCCTGAATATGCTAAAAGAATTGGTGTAGATTTAGATGCCTTATTAGTTTCCCAACCTGACAGTGGTGAGCAAGCTCTAGAAATTGCTGAGACATTAGTGAGGTCTAATGCGATAGACTTGATTGTAGTAGATTCCGTAGCAGCTCTTACTCCAAAAGCTGAAATTGAAGGAGATATGGGAGATTCTCATATGGGACTTCAAGCTAGACTAATGAGCCAAGCTTTAAGAAAACTCACTGCTGCTATTAGTAAATCTAAAACTACTGTAGTTTTCATTAATCAATTAAGAATGAAAATTGGTGTTATGTTTGGTAATCCAGAAACTACAACTGGAGGAAATGCCTTAAAATTTTACAGTTCAGTGAGAATGGAAATCCGTTCAGTTGGTAAGTTAGAAGAGGGAACTGGTGAGGACAAAGCTTATACTGGTACAAGAGTAAAAGTAAAAGTTGTAAAAAATAAAGTTGCACCTCCATTTAAAATCGCTGAATTTGATGTTATGTACAACAAAGGCATTAGCCGTATAGGAGATTTATTGGATCTTGCAGTAAAGTTTGAGATAGTAAGAAAAGCTGGAGCATTTTATAGCTTTGGAGAAACTAAAAT
This sequence comes from Patescibacteria group bacterium, assembly GCA_963169655.1. Classification (GTDB taxonomy): domain Bacteria; phylum Patescibacteriota; class Gracilibacteria; order UBA1369; family UBA1369; genus KLAP129. Next base: position 27,214 of record CAUJCM010000006.1, read on the forward strand.
AGGCCAAGGAAGAGAAAATACAAAAACCTTCTTAAGCGATAAAGCTAATAAAGATATCTTACAAGCTATTGAAAAAGAGGTAGTTAAACTAGCTAAGACTGAAAATCTACCTGAAGAAGCCAGTCATGAAGAAATTAGTGAAGCAGAACAACATTTAGAGACGGTAAAATTAGCAAAAGCTGCTTCTAAAAAATAAATTTAAAACATTAGCTTGCCTCTTAAACTTAAAATTTAAGAGGCAATTTTTTATGAATAAAAACCAATTAAAAATTTTAAATTATACATATTCTCTTCTCACAAGAAGACGATATTCAATTAGAGAAATTATTAAAAAAATTGATAATTATAATACAAAATATTCAAACCTATGTTCTGAAAGTGAGTTAGAGGAAATTTTAGTCTCTTTAAAAACAGCTAATTTAATAAATGATAATGATTATGCTTATTTTTTTATTGATAGCCAAATTCGAAGTAAACCTGTTGGCACATTAAAAATTAAGCAAAAATTATATCAAAAAGGTATTGATCAAGAAGTAATTCAAGCTAACCTCAATAAATTTGCATTGAATGAATATGAATTAGCTGAAAAATTGTTAAATAAAAAAATCAAAAATATTTCTAATAATAAATTATCTTCTGAAAAAACTAAATTGAAAATAATAAGATATTTATCAAACAATGGTTTTCCAATTTCTATTGCATTAAAAGTTTTTAATCAGAAATTACAAGAACTATCTCTTTAAATAATTATTCAACTTTACAAAGTATCAATATTAATGTAGTTTTATATTGTAAAGGATTAATTTAAGATTAATCCGGTTTTTTTTAACGCTTAAACTTATGCAATCACAATTTTTAGCAGCAATTAATCAACTTTGTGACGAAAAAAATATTCCTAAAGATCAAATTTTAGAAACCATTAAGGCCGCAGTAAAAGCTGCTTACAGAAAAGATTATGGAAATAGAGAGCAGGATTTAGATGTGGAATTTGATGAACAAACTGAAATGTTTACTATTTATCTCGTTAAGGAAATAGTCAAAAAAGTTGAAGATTCTGAAAAACAAATTTCACTTAAAGACGCTCAAAGATACAATAAATCTGCTGAAGTTGGTGGACAAATTAGAATTGATGTTACCCCTCTTGAATATGGAAGAATTGCTGCTCAATCAGCAAAGCAAGTGATTATACAAAAGATTCAGGAAGCTGAACGCGACATTATGTATAACAATTTTAAGGATCGTGAAAATGAATTAATTAACGCTTTAGTTCAAAGAGTTGAATTTGGTAATGTACATGTTAACCTTGATAATAAATTAACTACAATTTTACCTCGCGATCAGCAAATTCCAAGAGAAAGATATTATGCAGGACAAAGAGTTAAATTATATTTAGACAAAGTAGCAAAAACTAGTCGTGGTCCACAATTATTAATTTCTAGAAACAATCCTAATTTAGTTTTAAAACTACTTGAACTTGAAATTCCGGAAGTTAAAAGTGGTTTAGTAGAAATTAAAGCTATCGCAAGAGAAGCTGGAGTTCGTTCCAAAATTGCTGTTTCTTCAAATGATCCAAAAATTGATCCTATTGGATCTTGCGTAGGTCAAAAAGGAGTTCGTGTACAAAATGTTATGGATGAATTAAATGGAGAAAGAATTGATGTAATTCAATGGTCAAATGATGTTGAACAGTATATTAGAACAGCTTTAGCTCCAGCAAAAGTGGCAATTCTTGAAATTAATGATAAAGAAAAACGAGCTAAGGTATATGTAAATCCAGATCAAAGACCTTTAGCAATTGGTAAAAATGGTCAAAATGTCAGACTTGCCTCTAAACTTACAGGTTATGAATTAGATATTTTGGATATTGGGGAAATGAATGCAGAAGAAGTAGCTGCTAAAGCAGCTTCCAAAGTTGAGTCAATTAGTGAATTGGTTAATTTAGGTGCAGATTTAATTACAAAATTAGAAAATGCTAATATTACTATGGTTGAACAATTAAAAGGGCTTTCCGTTGCAGATATAGCTGATATTGAAGGAATTGAAAAAGATGAAGCCCAGTTAATTGCTGAAGAAATAGCTAAAGCAAGCTAAAGAAAGTCGTATAAAAATATTTAAATATCTGAAATTACAGGTCATTTAGTAAAAAGAACATAATTTTGATAAGAGTCAGCTTAGAAACTGGCTCTTGTTGTGTATTTATGCTATAATTAAATGATTTAGTTTTAATTATGAACGACGATCAACAAACAATAAATCAAGATAATTCAAATCTTCAGCCAAAAACTGAAAGCAATTTTAATAATTCAAGTAACAGCACATCAACAGAAAATAGCCAATCTACAAATAATACTTCTGTCATCCAAATCGAAGTGCCTCGTAGCGAGATAAATAATACTGAGCAACCTAGCCAAGATGATGCAGAAAAACCGGTAGCTGATGAATCAAGCCAAGCAGAGCAAAATAAATTAACCGAACAGTTGGCAAAGATTAATAAATTAGCAAAAGAAAAAGCTATTCAGGAAAAAGCTAATTCAATGGGGATGAATTATATTGATATTGCTGTAACACCAATTAATCCAGATTTATTGAAAATTTTAACACCTGAAGTAGCAAAGACTAATTTAATTTTACCTTTCTATAGACTTGGAAAAAAATTAAGAGTCACTGTTGCACATCCAACTCATCCTGGAACAAGAGAAGTGATTAATCAACTAAAACAACAAGGTTATTTGATTAATGTTAATTTATCTTCTGATGATGGTATTTTACAAGCATTAAAGCTATATGAGACTGACCAATATATTGTAAAGAAAGAAATTGATACACATGTTAATGAAGCCAAAATTAAGGCTTTTGAAAAAGAATTAGAAGAGCTATCTAACCTTGGAAATAAACTTTCAAATGTTAATTCAGAGGAGGCTGTTTATTTGATTAATGTAGGTGCGTTAAAATCAGGATCTTCCGATATTCATATTGAAACAGAAGAACATTTTGTGCGAGTTCGTTTCCGTATTGATGGGCTTCTCCATGAAGTATTTAGAATTAATAAAGATACTTGGGTGAATATTGGGAATCAATTGAAATATCAAGCAAAAATGAAGTTAAATGTGAATGATATTCCTCAAGATGGTCGTTTTTCTTTTATGGTGAATAACAGGAAAATTGATGTCAGGGCTTCTGTTTTACCTACTGAATTTGGAGAAAGCTTTGTAATGAGATTACTTGACTCTAGTAAGCATTTAGTGACATTTGAGGAGCTTGGATATAGTGGTATGTATCTTGATAAAATAGAGAAATTATCAAAATTAACTCATGGAATGATTTTAATGACTGGTCCTACAGGTTCAGGTAAAACAACATCTTTATATACTTTGCTTTCTAAATTTAATAAACCTACTTCAAAAATTATTACTCTTGAAGATCCAATTGAGTATCATTTAGAAGGTATTTCTCAAAGTCCAATTAATGAAAGGGGAGGCTATAATTTTGCCAGTGGTTTAAGATCAATTTTACGTCAAGATCCTGATGTTGTAATGATTGGTGAAATAAGAGATCTTGAAACAGCAGAAACCTCTGCTCAAGCAGCTTTAACAGGCCATGTACTCCTTTCCACTTTACATACAAATTCAGCAATAGAAACTATTCCACGTTTAATTAATATTGGTTTAGCACAATTTATGATTGCTCCTTCTCTTCATACAATTATTGCTCAAAGATTAGCTCGTAAAATTTGTGATAATTGTAAAGAAGAGTTCCCAATTGCTAAAGCAGAATTAGAAGAGATTACAAGAGTAGTTGATAGAATTAAACAAATCAGGCCAAATGAAAATATCGTAATACCAACAACTTTACCAAAAGCAAAAGGTTGTGAAATATGTAGTAATACAGGATATAAAGGTAGGGTGGCTCTAATTGAAATGTTGGAAATAGATTTTGAAATTCGTGATTTAATATTAAATAAAGCCAGTACAAGCAAGATGATTGAAGCTGCGAGAAGAGATGGAATGATCACAATGCGTGAAGATGGTATTTTGAAAGTTATTCAGGGGATTACTAACCTTGAAGAAGTTAGCAGGGTAACTGCAGTTAATTAATCTATTGTTTTTTGCCATAATAAAGAAGAATTTCTTATTATAATTCCTTCTATTTCTAATTTACTTAAAACTTCATAAACTTTTTCTTTATTTTCAAATATATTTAATAAATCATTGGTAGAATATTTATGATTAGCTATTTCTCTGACAATATTTTGTTCAAAATCATCTAAAATAGTCAAATTTACAGGCTTTCTTTCTTTTCCCCAAAGGTTTCTATCTCTTATACTTTGTTCAATATCAGCAAAACAATCAATTAATTGAGCTTCGCCTTTTTTAATCAGTTTATTACAACCTCTACCTTGAATCCTTCCAGGATCGGCTGGAAAAGCTAAAACTTCTTTTCCTTGTTCTAAGGCAAAGCTTGCGGTAATTAATGATCCTGACTTTTGATCAGCTTCAACAATAATTGTAGTATGTGACATAGCTGCAATAAGCCTGTTTCTCTCAATAAAATGATGTTTTCCCACTAATGAGCCAGGTGGATATTCCGAGATAATACTACCACCATTAATCAAGATATTTTCTGCTAAGGAGTTATGGGCAGTTGGCGTAATCCTATCAATTCCAGATGCTAAAATACCAACAGTCTTTCCTTTTCCTTTAATAGCCCCTTGATGAGCTGCAGCATCAATACCAAACGCTAATCCACTGATAATAGTAAATTCATAATCAGATAATTTTTTTGAAATATCATAAGTTAGTTTTTCCCCTTGAATACTGGCTTTCCTCATTCCAACGATTGCAATATTATTTGTAAAATTCTTTAAATTTTCACCTTTTCTATAAATTAAAAAAGGTGGCTTACTAATATTCTTAAAATTCTGATTATATTCTTCCGATTTTTGATCTATGAGGAATATATCTTTACTCCACAAATCATCTAATAATTTTGATTTGTCCCATTTCCTTGCTTCTAATATTGCTTTAATAAAATCTTCATCTAAGCCTGCTTTTTTAAATTCTAGGTATTTTGATTTTTCCCAAGCATATTGCCAATTATCAAAGAATTTATTGATTTTACTTAGCTTTTCATAGCTATTTCCTCTAACTAATTTAAATAAATGTATATATTCCTTCATAGCAACTCTATTATTATCGCTATAGTTAAATTGAAAATTAAAAATTGATAAATAAAGTTTAATATTCTTATTTATTTTATAATTATAAAAGATTACTTCAGCTCAATAGCTTAAAACTTCCCCCTTCCCCTCTTGAGGGGTGTCAAATTCGAAGAATTTGACGGGGTGGACAATAGGTGTCAGCCACAGGCTGACAGGGTGGACAAAAAAACGATAATCCTTAAAAAATCCTAACTATATTCACCTTCCAAAGTATCAGCTTTTATTTTGCCATCTTCCAATTTAACTACTCTTTTCTTTAAAAAGTTTACAATATCTTTATTATGAGTAGTCAAAATAATAGCTATCCCATTTTCATTGATCTTTTTTAAAAGTTTCACAATTTCAAGAGCTGTTTTTGGGTCTAAATTTCCTGTTGGCTCATCAGCAATAATTAATCCAGGATTATGAACAATAGCTCTTGCAATAGCTACTCTTTGCTTTTCACCTCCAGATAATTGGCTAGGAAATTGCCTTTCTAATTTTTCAATATCTACCATTTTTAAAGCTTGCATCACAAGAGGTCGAATTTCTGCACTATTCACACCACATACTTCTAAAGCAAAAGCCACATTTTCATAAACTGTTTTTTGTGGAAGAAGTCTATAATCTTGAAATACTACTCCAATTCGTCTTCGATAATATTGTAATTCTTTTTGATTCATTTCTGTAATCCTATACCCATCAACAGTAATTACACCTTTTTGAATTTTTTCAGCCCCAATTAACGAATACACCAAGGTTGATTTTCCTGCACCAGAAGGGCCTATAATTGACACAAATTCACCATCTCCAATAGTTAAAGATATATCATCTAGAACTTTTTTTTGTTTATATTTTTTAACTACCTTATCAAATATGATCATTTACCAAGTGTTTTAGAGTTTAGTTCCACCAAAATTGTTTTAATCTTAATCTCAAATAATTGATAATACAATATTCAATCTCTCAAAATATTTACTTATTTATGATATTTTTGATGAATTTCTTTTAGTCTTTGATTTGTCAAATGTGTATAAATTTGTGTTGTAGTAATTGAACTATGGCCTAACATTTCTTGGACTGATCTAATATCTGCCCCATTTTTTAAAAGTTCAGTTGCAAAACTATGTCTTAATTTATGAGGAGTTACTTTTTTAACAATTCCAGCCTTTACTGCATAATTTCTAATTAAATATTGAACCATCGTCGCACTTAAACGCTTTTTTTCATCGATACTTTGTAGTATTACACCTTTATTTTGGCTTTTACTTCTTCCATGGTTAATAAAAGCAGGTTTAAATTCATCTTTTCGAGCTCTCCAATATCGATCAACTGCTTGCACTGCATCTTCAGATAAAAATACAATCCTATATTTACTACCTTTCCCCTTAACTCTAAATTCTCGACTATCCAAATTTATTGAGTCGCGATCCAGTGAAATTAATTCACTAATTCTAAGTCCAGTTGAATATAAGCATCTGAGTATTGCAAAATCTCTGAGTCCAGTAATAGTTTGAGTATTTATTGCATTAAATAAACTTTCTAATTCATCTCTTTCTAAAAAATCTACTGTCCTAGCAGGTATTTTTGCTAATTCTATTTTTTCAGGAGCAAGAGAAGTATAGTCTAATTTTACTAAATATTTTAAAAAAGCTCGAAGAGCAATCAGATGATAAGTTTGAGTTTTCATTGTAAGCAATAATTCCCCTTTATCATCTTTTAAACGATTTAAATAAAGTCTAAACTTATCAATTAATTCCAAATCAATATCTTTTACTTTCATCTCAGCACCAGCAAAAGCTAAAAATCTTTGCATATAATGCTGATAATTTTCTAAAGTTTTATTAGATTGATTCTTTACTATTTCACCATATTCAAGAAATTTTATAATTGCATCTTTAAGAGAAATATCTTTGTTTTTCACTTTTTTATATTTTATTTGCAGAGATATTTTAACACTTTTACATTTTTTAAAAAACTATTATAATTTTAATGATTTTTAAGCAGAAACTATGATTTGTCCTAAATGCAAACATGAAGATACGAGGGTTCTGGACTCACGAGATACAAATGAAAAAAGAGAGACAAGGAGAAGAAGAGAATGTTCAAAATGTAATTTCCGTTTTACAACTTTTGAGAGAGTTGAACATACAAATTTTATGATTATCAAAAAAGATCAAACTCGTGAGCCTTATGACAGGCAAAAACTAGAAAGTGGAATTTGGAAAGCTTGTGAAAAAAGACCAGTTACTTTAGAACAAATTACCAATATGTTGGATCAACTTGAAGAAAAATGGTCAAATTTAGGAAGAGAAGTACACAGTAAAATTTTAGGAGAAGATACTTTAAATGCCTTAAAGAAAATTGATGAAGTAGCTTATATTCGTTTTGCTAGTGTTTATCGAGATTTTAAAGATATTGAAACTTTCAAGAAAGAGTTAAAGAAACTTTAATCTCCATTATCATTACCTGGTGTGACTGGTTTTGACTTTGACGATAACTTTCCTATTAATGATGTTTTCCTAGTTTGTTTCCTTAATTTATTTTGAAAAATTCTTCGTATTTCTTTACCTTGACCATTAATAATATCTTGTTTGGGAAATTGTATTAATCTACTTTTCCCTTTTTGTTTCTCATTTAATACCTCGATCAAAGTAGATTGGTGATCAAAACAAATATAGACTTGTAAATTAGTCTCTTTAATTAATTGTACTATTTGAGGGTCATCTTTTTCTAAATCATCTAAATTATACACCTCAAAATCTGCATCAATTGCTAAACAAATTCTACTTTGTAACGACATAATAATGCTATGACACTCATCTTTTAACTTACATTCATTTCCAGAATTTGTAATAGCCTCACTTATATTAACATAAACGCCTCCAATTAATCCGGTCTTATCTACTAGATCTCTTCTTTTCATATCACTAAAAAAAGACAATCTACTACCATGTCTGCCAGGCAAATCTTCATATAAATATCTAATAGTTTTGTCAGTATTTTTAGCCATTTTTATTTCGAGCCATTTATCAAAGTAGACAAAATTCTATAATACACTTTATCATTTGTCAAAATAAAATTTTATGTTATAATATTAAGATTCATTAATAAAAATTAACATTCAAATGACGAGTAAAAATAAAAAAAATAATCAAAAATATATTTTAGTGTCTGCAATTATTTTTTCAGCAATTATGACATTGGCATTGTCATTTTTACCAGCTGACGCCGCAGATAGTCAAAATGCAAATATTAAAAACCGCGTTGCCAATAAACAAATTTCTAATGTCATTGAACCATTAAATTTTTCTTGTGACATGACATATCCTGACAAAATTGACTACTCAGGTGAATTTTTGTCAGTTGATGTCCCGAGTCTTGTTCAGCCAAATCAAATTTTTGAGATAACTGCACAAATTAAAAATACTGGTAATATTCCATGGCTTTCTTCAAGAACAAACTGTCAAGGACAGTCAATGACATTCCTCGGCACTGACAAATTGCAAGACAGATTATCAGAGTTATTTCCAAGAACTTATATTACAGATTCCAGATGGTATAGCGGAAATAGAATCGTTATGGATACTTTAAGAGTTGAACCTGGAGAAGTAGCTACCTTCAAATTTACTGCTCAAGCTCCAAATAAAAATGGTTTATATCGTGAATTTTTCTCTCCAGTTATTGAAGGAAAAAGCTGGATAAGAGATAAAGCATCATTTCATTTTGATTTACAAGTTGGAGAATTACCAGAAAATTCTGAAGAAATTTTAAAGTATTCAAATAGAATCCAAAGTTCAATGAATTTATTAAATCCAAGTTTTGAAGGTGGAGAAAAAAGGATTTTAATTAGCATTTCCAAACAAACAATGGAAGTTTATTGGGGCGATGCTCTAATTAGCACTTTTCCAGTTTCAACAGGAACAGTTAAAACTCCAACCCCACTTGGAACAATGAAAATCCAATTTAAACAAGATGTTAGAGTTGCTCAATCATATCCTCATTATATTATGCCTCAATTTATGCAGTTTAAAGCAGGGGGATATGGTATTCATGCTTTACCAAGTTTAGCTAACGATAAAGGTGTATTTTGGAGAGAGGCACTTGATCACATTGGTACAAGAAGAAGTCATGGCTGTGTCAGGCTTCTCCCAAAAGATTCAGATTTCTTGTATAATTTTGCTGAAGTTGGAACAGAAGTAAAAGTTGTCTGGTAAAAAGAGTATTAAATCTTTTATAATGCCATCGCTATATTTTATAGAGATGGCTTATTTTTTCAGATTTAATTATGCTCGAAAAACTCAATGAAATGCAGAAAGAGGTAGTTTTACAAACTGAAGGGCCTTTACTCGTTTTGGCTGGTGCTGGTTCAGGTAAAACTAGTGCTTTAACTACTCGAATTGCTTATATGATCAAGGAAAAAAATATTTCTCCTTGGAATATTTTAGCCGTTACATTTACCAATAAAGCTGCCAATGAAATGAAAAGTAGAATTTTACATTTACTTGGTGATATTGATGAAAGTAGAGCTCCCAATATTGGCACTTTTCATGCAATTTGTGTCAAAATATTAAGAAAACAAATTCATCAGCTTGGTTATGATAGAAATTTTGTGATTTATGATATTGCAGACCAACAACTTTTAATAAAAAGAGTTGTAGAAGACCTTTTAATAGATCCTAAAAAGTTCAATCCTAAAGCAATTCTTAATTTTATTTCTGGGGCTAAAAATGAATTAATTGGACCACAGGAGTACTCCAAATTTGCCAGTAATTATTTTACTGAAAAAGTAGCTAAATGTTATATCCATTATCAAAAAGAATTACAAAAAAATAATGCTTTGGATTTTGATGATATTATTATGAAAACTGTTGAACTATTTCAAAAATACCCACATATCTTAGATTCTTATCAAGAATTATTTAAATACATTTCAGTAGATGAATATCAAGATACTAATCACGCTCAATATGTTTTAACTAACTTATTAGCTTCAAAATATCATAATCTTTGTGTCATTGGTGATTCTGACCAATCGATTTATTCTTTTCGTGGGGCCAATATTCAAAATATTTTAACTTTTGAAAAAGATTATCCAGAATCCAAAGTAGTATTTTTAGAACAAAACTATCGATCTACTCAAATTATTCTCGATGCTGCTCATCAAGTAATTTCAAAAAATACTCAAAGAAAAGACAAAAAACTATGGACTGAAAGAGAGGGTGGAGAAAAGATAACTATGAAAACTTTAGTTAATGAAAGAGAAGAAGGGGAATATATAGCCCATACAATTTTAGAAACTTTAAAAAATTCTTCTGATAAAAGCTATAAAAAATTTGTTGTTTTATACAGGACTAATGCTCAATCTCGTGTTATTGAAGAGGTATTTTTAAGACATACCATCCCCTATAAAATTGTTGGAGGTATCAAATTTTATGAAAGAAAAGAAATTAAAGATTTGATTGCATATCTTCGAGTTATTCAAAGCCCTAATGATTCATTAAGCCTACTTAGAATTATTAACACTCCAAGCAGAAAAATAGGTCAAAAAACAATTGAAGTCATTCAAGACTATGCACTTAATAATGATATTACATTTTGGCAGGCTTTAGTTGATATTGATAAAATAGAAGCAATTAGAGGAAGTAAGAGTCAGGCTTTAGAAGACTTTAAAAATTTGATTATAAGTTTGCAAAAAGTAAATAAAGAATTTTCAGCTTCTGGCGTAATTAAACATATTCTAGATTTATCAGGTTATAAAAAATTTATTGATGATGGTACCTTAGAAGGGGAGTCAAGACTTCAAAATATTTATGAACTTATTTCGGTAGCAGGAAAATATGATCGTCTAGAACCGGGCGAATCACTTAGCATATTTTTAGAGGAAATTTCATTAATTGCTGACATTGATAAATTAGATGAAAGAGAAGATTCTGTTATTTTAATGACTGTTCATTCTGCCAAGGGGCTTGAGTTTCCAATTGTGTTTTTAGTAGGTCTTGAAGATGGAATTTTTCCTCATTCAAGGTCACTTCTTGAAAAAAATGAAATGGAAGAGGAAAGAAGACTTATGTATGTAGCTATTACAAGAGCCAAAGATAAACTTTATTTATTAAATGCTCAAAATAGACTTTTATACGGCGAATCTCAATCTAATCCTCCTTCACAATTTTTAAATGATATTTCAGAAGAAATTTGTATACAGGAAGAAGCTCCAGAAAAGACAATTTGGGAATCTTCACAGTTTTTCAGACAATTTTCAAGTTCTACAAATACTCCTAGACCAATTCCAATTGAAGAAGACGGGCAAAGAATTATTCCTGAAGAGCATGTCGTCTTTAGTGATGAAATGGGATTTCAAGTTGGAGATAAAGTATCACATACTACCTTTGGTAATGGAAAAATTACTGATATTAAAGGAGGAGTAGCAACAGTTAAATTTGAATCAATTCGTTATGGTACAAAAAAATTAGCTTTGTCAGTTGCTCCACTCAAAAAATTATAATTTATCGGCACGAGCTGCTTTTTCTTCCCTTTCTCGTCTTTCTTGGTCAAATCTTTCATCTTTAATTTTATAATATCTCTTAATACTTCTTTCAGAGCCATACGCCAATTCACATATCTCAAGCTTTTGTTCTTCTGATAAATTATCTATTTCATTTGAACATCCAGTATATTTAAAATTAAAAGTATCCGGTTTGTAATTAATAATTCTTTGATGAGTTTTGCAATAAAAAACAACTGATTCAGGCATTTTTGCATTATCAACTGCTTGACTATTTGCCACCCTATCATTTCTTAGAGGCTTATTTATCCTTTTATTTTTAGTAAATCTTTTATTATTGTTTTTCATAAATTATTTTATAAATCCATTCGATACATTTGAGTTTTTTTGGCACCAGCTTTTGTACTATTTTCTTGTGTATTAGCTGACTGTACAGTTTTATCCTTTGTTTGCCCAAAATTAGCAGAAAAAGCATTTTCTCTTACTTCTTTTTCTCTTTCTTTACGTCTTTGTTGAGGAGTTAAAGTATCTCGCATCATAGTTTTTCTTAAATTCTCATATAATTTTCCTCTCTCATACTCAGTTTTTCCTCTAGAATCTCTCTCAGAATAATAAGTTGGTTGTGAGTAATTATTATTTACTTCATAAGTAGGAGTAATAATTTCAGATGAAGTTTGAACAGGCTTTTCGATTACATTATTTTCAATAGCAGTATGTTGTCTTTCTTGATTAATCAAAACTTCTTCATTTTGTAGCATAGAATTACTACTTTCAACCATATTTTCCTCCTCAGATTTATTGAATTGCCTGTAAGCTAAATATCCTCCAACACAAATTAAAATAGAAGAAGCCAAAGTGATTAATACACCAAATTCTGATTTCTTATCTAAAATATTAAGACCAAATTGATGACTAAAAAAGACAGAATTTGCTAAAACTAATAAATACATAGCCATAAATCCTCCCGCAATTTCCAGTTTTCCTAAAGTAGCAATATTTATTTTACTTCTTAGCCTTTTGCTTGTTAAAACGCCTAGATTAATAAATAAATTTATAATTGCAATAGCCATAATAGAATAACCAAGCAAATAAACTGGTCCATTTAAAGCGTTATAAGTATCTCCACTTCTAAACATATCCATATCGCTATACCAATTTAAAAACAGACTAAAAATCATTAGTAAAGATCCAAATACATTTAATTTTTGACTATTCGATAACTTAGACCAATATTTTTTCTTAATATTTTTCATTCGTGACAAAATTATTTTTATATATTACAATCTGGCTACCTAAAATTTACAAGATTAATCTTTTTTGAACAAGAACAATATGAAAATAGCCATTGATGTCCGTGATGCTGGTGGAGAGAAAACGGGTAAAGGATTCTTCACTTATGGGCTAGTTAATGCCATAATTTCACAAGATAGAGAGAATCAATATATTTTATATTCAAATTCAAAGACTTCTCCTTTTCCTGAATATGATAATGTTCAATTTAAATTTATTGAAAAAGAAGGGTTAAAATGGCATTTGGCTACTTTAAAAGAAATAAAAATAGAAAAGCCAGATTTCTTTATTGCTCCAACTAGTTATATTATTCCTTCAATAGCACCAAAATGGTTAAAAGTTATCCCTGTAGTTCATGATATTGTCGCTTTCTTATACCCTAAAACTCATTCAAAAAAGGCAGTATTAACTGAAAGATTTACTCTTAAAAGAGCCTTAAAAAAAGCCTTTAAAGTTTTTGTAGTTTCAGAGAATACTATGAATGATTTAATTAATCATTTTAAGTATCCAAAATCATTAATGACTGTAATACCTTGTGCTCCTCATGATTTATATTTGAAAGAACCAACACCTCAAAACCAAGCCAAAGTTATTGAAAAGTATAAATTACCAGAGAAGTTTATTTTGGGAGTTGGAACTTTGGAACCTCGCAAAAACTTTAAAACATTAATTAAAAGTTTTGTGATAGTTAAGAGAAAATATCCTGAATATAAATTAGTCATTGTTGGTAAAAATGGCTGGAAATACCAAGAATTATTTCAGAAAGTTAAAGAGTTTCAAATTGAAGAAGATGTGATCTTTACTGGATATATGGCTGATCAAGATTTACATCTAGTTTATTCTTTAGCAGAAGTTTTTGTCTTTCCATCTTTGTATGAAGGGTTTGGTATCCCACCTATTGAGGCAATGGCATCAGGATGTCCTGTAATCGCATCTAATACGTCATCTTTACCAGAAGTAATAGAAGATGCCGGACTTTTAATTGAACCTCAAAATTCTGTTAAAATTGCAGATGCAATTATTAGTTTGATTGAAAATACACAGTTAAGGAACACCTTAATTGAAAAAGGCTATCATCATTCTAAAAAGTTTAATTGGGACTATTCAGCTCAAATCGTTTTAGATGAACTAAATTCTTCTAATTAGGATTAATTTTATAAAAGTACAAATTAAAACTTCCCCCTTAAAGGTTGTCTGTAAATTTTCATTGGTAAGTAGTGGGTAGAAAACAAACACTTCCCCTCTTGAGGGGTGGCAAATCCGAAGGATAAGAGGTGGCAGTCGCAGACTGACGGGGTGGAACTTTCGCAAACAAAAAAATCAGTCAAGATATTCATCATTTAATTGACAATCTCAAAAAAAATTTTGTAATTTTTCCCATCCCTAACCCCCACCCACCCAAGGGGCAGGGTAACCCAAAAAACTAAATTTAAAGTTAAAAATACTTAAACTTTCACATATCTAAAAAAGAGGACAAACTACAATAGTTCACCCTCTCTTTTTTAATTTTCTTAATTCAAGACCTCAAAGGTTCTTCCAATACTTCTTCCAAACACCTCTGGGAAATAAATTTCTTGTACTAAAGTAGGTAAATCTGCAAACTTACCAACTGAAGTAGCACGAAGATAATAATCAAGTTCATATACACCTTTTGGAAGGAAGTCTGCAAAGAACATCACTTTATCATCCTTAATCTCATTATGGTTGAAATACCAATTATAACAATCATCAAATTCACAAGCATCTTCATCTAAAAGTCCTTGTTCAGTTGTTTTTAAATTAAAGTCAACACCCTCAAGACCAGCTGGCAAATAGTCTTCAATCATCACAAAATATCTATCTTCAGGAACTATTAATGTAATTTTACTATGTATATTTTGACCAACCTTTAATGAGTTTAAAGGCTTAGTCATTTGGGTATCGTTTATATCAAAATACTCTTGAATAACATCCATTCCTTTATTTTGAGCTTTTTGTTGATCTAATGGTAAATAATATTCCATTAAAATATTGGCATACAATGAACCTTGACCAGTTTTTTGAATAGCCAATTCATTCTCCATATTATTTGAAAGTAATTTATTTAATGGTATTAATTTTTCAATTGTTTGTCCAAGATTTTCACTCTTAAAATTCTCATCAAATAATCCTTCTCCATTCAATATTACTTGTGCATTAAAGGCAGGATTTAATTCCTTATGATCTTTCATATATTCAAGTGTTGAAATAAGCATTATTGCATTTTCTTGTGTACTTTGACTAAACCCAGTCTGTCTTTCAATTAATAAGTGATTTAATAATTTTGGAATAATCACATTATCACTATCCAATCTATTAAATGCTCTCAAAGCAAGTGCTGTTGATTTTAAATTTGAATCAAAAATTCTATAATCAAGATTTTTTTCTTTTATATAAGCACTTCTATCAGTAATTATTAGTGAATTTTCAATATCTTTTAATAAATTATTAATTTTTTCTTTAGTTCCAGAATTCTTTTGTTTTTCATTAATCTTGTCAAAAGACATAGCTAAATATGCTTTAGAAGCTACACTCAAGTCTTTTCTAGCTTCATATAAATTATTATTTAAAGCCAAATCACCTTGTCCAATTTCACTTAATACAAATAAAATATAAGCTTTAGTATTTATACTCAAATTTACATCATTTTCATCATTAACTCCTTTATTTACTATGTCTTGTAAATATTTAATTGCACTATTTTGAACTTTACTATCTACAACATAACCTAATTCAGTAAGTTTATTTAATCCTTCAACAACATAAGCAGTTAAATATGCATTACTTCTTGAGTTGATCCAAAGGCCAAATCCACCATTAGCTTGTTGATTTTTATATAATTGTTGCAAATTTGTTTCAATTAATTTATCAGTATTATTTACATTTAAAACCTCTTGCCCTACTAATTTTTTAACAGTAGCAATTGGATATATTCGGCTAATAATTTGTTCAGTACAATAGTAAGAATAATTGATTAAGTAGTTGATACTATCCTCTAAATTACCAATTAATGAACCTGTTAAAGAAAGTTTAATTCCCCCTTTATTTAGATTTAGATTTTCAGGAATCCAAATTTTTTCTATTTCTTTCTTGTCTTCAGTAATCATCTTATTAATAGCTACAATTTCAGGGAAACTAGATTCAGAAATTGGTAAAATTTGTTCAATTTCATCGCTGTATTTTCCATCACTAGATGCTACTTTAAAGACTATTTTTGCTTTTTCCTTTCCATTTACTTTAATCTTCCAACTTAATTTTTGATTTTGATTAGAACCCAAACTAATAGTCTTTTCTGCAAAATCAATTAAATCAATCCCTTCTACATTCAAATTTACAGTTAATTTTTGTTTTTCAGGTAAATAATTATGAACAATAGCTGAGATTTCCATTTCATCACCATTAACCATAAATCTTGGTAGAACAGGACGAATTAATAAATCTTTATTTACGACAAAACTATATTTATCACTTCCAACCAACCCTAAATTATTTTTTTGATCATTTGAAATACCAATTGCCAAAACTTGCCATGAAGTTAAATTATCAGGAAGCTCAAATTCTACAAATCCCTCTCCATTTCCATCTGTAAATACTTCAGATCGATAAAAAGCAGTATCTTTAAAATCAGTTCTCTTTGAGGAATTTCCACCACTTCCACCTTTCATTCCAGAGTCGATTTGCACATTAATACGAGCTAAAGCTTTAGTTAAAGTATCAGCAAAACTTACAGCCAATAATCTCTTTCGATAAAATACATTTAATAAATCAGCAGTAACGCTTTCAGTAAGCGATAAAACACTTTCATCAACTACAGAAACCGACAACTCAGAAGGAACTGCTTTCCCTGTATAATCAGTAGTTTTTAGATTTATTTTAACAGTATCTCCAGGATTATATCTTTGTTTATCACTCTTTATTTGAATATTTAATTTTTTACTTGCAGTATTTACTTGTAAAACAGCATATCCAACTTTAAATCCAGCAATATTTCCTTCTCCTTCTGCATTTAAATTTCCTTTAGAAAGTACAACTGAAATAAAGGTATTAGGGAGGAATTTATCGGTAATTGGTACTTCAATTGTTTGTGAATTAGAAGTTATTTTTTCTATTCTTTGATCTAAAACATCATTTTTTTCATAGGTAATTAAAGCATACGCATCTTTATATGGTGATTTAATTAGTATTTTTGCAGTATCCCCAATTTGATATTCCATTTTATCTGGAATTAATTCAATTTGATCATTATTTTCATTTCCCCAATTGATAAAGTCACCACTACTTACATAAAATCTGGTTGTACTTCTAATTTCATTACCAGAATTATCTTTTGCTGAAGCAGTAACCACATAATCTCCACCTTTTTTAAAGTTAAAGCTAACCTTACCTCGACCATCTCCATCTGACTTAATGTTTTTAGTTTCTATTAATTTATCATCATAAGTATTTTCATAGTAAAAATATCCATCTACACTCTTTCTTTTTACTGTATTCCAATTTCTCTCAAAAACACTTACTTTTATATTCTTATTTCCAACAATTTCTCCTTTAGTATTTACTGTTAATATTTCAAATTCAGAGTTTTCTCCAATATTTCCAACATAATCACTACTTCTAATTCCAATATAAAAATCACCTTTATGAACTGGGATATTTATTCTATTTGAAACACTTTGATTATTTTGATCAAAAGCTGTGACTTCTAAAGTATAAATTTGACTATTCTTCTTTATGTTTAAGTTAAATGGAATATCAATAGTTGCTTGTCCATTTTCATCAGTTTTAACTTTTCCTTGGCTTACTAATTCAGATTCCATTGCACATCCCCAATAACAGAAATAACCTTCCTCAGAAAAACTAAACCAATCACCAGTAATTTTATTAGCAATCTTTTCTGGTAAAATAAAATAATAGTCACTTCCTTTTAAAGTCCATTTTAATTCAGTATTTGGCATTGGAGCTCCAAAGAAGTATCCGGCATTTACAGTGATTTTTGCTGTTTGTCCATTAATATACTCATCTTGATTTGATGTAATATCTAGTTTGTATTCAGGTTTTCTATATTCATAAACTTTGAAATCATAATAAAAATGATTTTGCCAACTTACAGAATTTTTATCATCAATTTCAGCAACAATAGAATATTCTCCAGTTGTGATATTTTGGCCAAGAGTAAATGAATCTTCAAAAGTTCCATTCCCACTTAATTTTAATTCTTTTTCATAAATATTTTTTCCTTCGGCATCCATTATGGTAACATTTACCTTATTAATACTTGGTAAATTTAATTTATAATCTTTTTCTTGTCTGACTATCCCTTTAAAATTTATTTCTTGTCCTGGACGATAAATTGGTCGGTCTGAGTAAAGATAAACATAATAATCTGGTGCAATAGTTTGATAATCTAAATTAAAATTCCAAGGGGCAACTCCTTCACTCCAAGTAGTATGGACAAAAGTTTGATTATTTGATTTTTGCCCTAAAATCATAAAGTCTTCATAATAAGAATCTTTATTTTTGGGGATTGATATTTTAGCTACTCCATTTACATCAGTCACTCCTGAATATGTCTTATTATCTTTGCTTGCACTAATATTCATATTATTTATTGGCTCACCCGTTTTTAAATCAGTAGCCCAAACAAGTAATTGTCCTGAACTTTGTTTCACAGCTAAAGCACTTTCAGTCACGATAAACATAGTCTTTTCAACTTTTTGAATGTCAGTACATCCAGGATTATCTGTTTGCCACGCATAAGTACATAAAGTACTTGTTACATTTGGAGCTGAAACCTCAAGATAATAAAATCCTGGGCTTAATTTTTCTCCTCTTAATTCATCTAAATTCATTAAAGTATAGTCTTTTTGATTTTGGTCTAAATTAAGATTTAAAGTTCCATACCAAGTATTTTGATCTAAATTTATTTGTTTTCCTTTAAAATCAACAAAAGCATCACTATAAGCATTTCTAAATTCATCATAAGAAATTTGTTTTAATGCTAAATCAATTTGATTCACATTAACTGTTTCAACATAAAACTTACTTCCTTGATAAGCATCAACAACACTAACATCCACTTCTTTTTCCAAACTGAAGCCAGGTTTATAGTCCTTAGTTTTAAAGTTTTTTTCAATTTTATCCTCTAAAATTTCACCATAAATATCTTCACCGCCTGCTAAAACTACAACAGTATAATCTGTTTGAGGTTGGAAATTATAACTTACATTTAAAGTATATTTATCATCATTATTATTCAAAATTGGTTCAATAACTTTACCATTTTCATCTTTTAATTGAGGAGAAATTACTACCTTTTTATTAAAAGAGCTTAAATTTATTGGATTATTAAATTTAAAGTAAACATTTGCTAATTTATTATCTGTAGGTAAAGGATCAGTATTACTTTCAGCCAAATTAAATTGAGAAGCTACAGTAAAACTATATTTTTTAGCTTCTTCTGTGGCTAAACTACCTTCTTGACCACGAAGTCCAGCATTAACAGTTAAAGTATATTGATTCTCTTTTTTTAAAGGATTTGATGTTTCAATAATTAAACTCTTAATTAAATCTTTTTCATCAGGTAAAGTCTGTCCAAATTCATCATCAATTTCAATCTCTTCGCCTGTATCCATTTCTAGTAATTTATTGTAAGTTTTTTCTTCATTTAACCAATCATTAATAGAAAAATACCTTACTTGGAAATTTTGTTTTTCTTCCTTCCCCTCTTCTTCATAAACAAGACTAATCATCTCTTTTGCGCTTTTAATATCAACGGGGATATTAAAGGTTAATTTAAGTCGGCTTTGATTAGAAAAATTTACAGAATTTAAACTATCAGTAGCAGTTAAGCTCACAGCATAAGGTTTAACAGTTTCAAAATGACTGACATAATCATCTTCAATATAACCACCATCCAAGACCTTCATACCTTTTGGAACAGTCACTTTATAGCTTGTAGATAATTTTAATTTATCTGGAGTAAATTGAAGTCCAGAAGTTCCAAGCCATCTCCATTTTCCACTGACTTTAGGTTCAATTTTGATATCAGGTATTTTCACTTCATTATCTGCGATAGTGCTCATTGTCCCAACCGGTCTGTCAAATAAAATATTGATTTTACTATCAGCCAATACATTTGTAGCTTGATCATTAGGAGTAATTAAAGCTACTTTTGGAGCTTCAATAATACGATAAATTTCACTATATTCTGAATTTAAAGGTTTTTGAAGAAAACTTAATGCACTTTTGCCAATTGTAATAGTATATTCATCACCAATATTTAATTTATCTTTTGGAGTAAAAATTAATGTATTTCCTCTCCAACTCATTCCACCTTCAATACTTGGAGAAATTTGAAAAACCTTTTCTACGCTAGAATGGTTCATCATTTGATTGAAAGTAATCTGAAAAGGAGCATTTACTGACATATCTCTTGAAGCACCTTTAAACAAATATCCCTGTACAGTAGGGGTTGGTATAAGTGGATAATAAACAACACCTCCAATCACAATTATTAAAATCAGCCCAATTACAAATCCACTCAAGCGAAGTAACTTCTTTGAATAACCAGAAAATTTCTTATCTGAAATTCCTTTTCCTTTATTAGCCATATTAATTTAATTTTAGTATTTAATTTACACAAAAAGAAATTACTAAAATTAGCCCAATATTACAACTAAATTGCAACTTTCAAACTTAATTATCAGCAAATTAAAACTCTTATTTCCAAAAACCTTTATTTTTCTTTAATTCCAGGCCTGTTTCATCTACAAGTTCTTGATACAAACTCTTTTCTTTTTTTGAGAGTTTATTTGGTATTACTACAATTATTTTAACAAAATGATCTCCTTTTTCCTCACTATGTAGCTTTTTAACTCCATAACCTTTTAATTTAAAAACTTTTCCTGGTTGAGTACCAGCAGGAATTTTTAAAGTCACTTCACCATGTAAAGTATTTACTTTAATTTCTCCTCCTAAAATTGCCATCAAAGTACTAATTTCTTGATTACTATGAACGTCAAAATTATTTCTTACCCAATCTTTATGCGGATTTATTCTAATATGAACATATAAATCACCAGTTGGACCTCCGTTAATTCCCGGTTCACCTTTTCCTGAAAGCCTTACTATTGACCCATTATCAACTCCAGCAGGAATTTTTACTTTAATATTTTCAGACTTCTTTTGTCCATTATTATCAGGTCTTGTAATCATTAATTCTTTTTCCGTTCCAAAAGCTGCTTCCTCAAATCCAATTCTTAGTTCAAATTCTAAATTTCTACCTTTTCTTGGGGTATTACTTCTTCCACCAAATCCATTAAAAAATGCTTCAAAAATATCAGCAAAACCACCGCCATCAAAACTTCCTTGAAAATTATTAAAATCAAATCCACTTCCACTAAATCCACTTCCAAACCCACCACCACTTCCAAAATTAGCACCAGCTTCGCCAAATTGGTCATATCCAGCTCTCTTTTGAGAATCTATTAAAGTTTCATATGCTTTATTTATTTCTTTAAATTTTTCTTCAGCCTTTTTATCTCCTTTATGCTTATCGGGATGCCATTCCATCGCTAATTTGCGGTATGCTTTTTTAATTTCAGCCTCACTAGCATCTTTTTTGACACCTAAAATTTCATAAAAATCTTTTGCCATTAATTTCTGACTAAAACTAAATAATTAAAAAATCTAGCACTGACTTTAAATGATTGCTAATCAATTCACAAGTGATTTTTACTTAAAAAAGATTAAAATTCAAAATTAAATATTTTCTTGAAATAAATACCTTTCTCGTGCAAAATCGCAAAGTCAATATTTGCAAAAATATTCTGTTAATTAAAATGCGACCATAGCTCAGTTGGTAGAGCGTCTCGTTGACGTCGAGAAGGTCAGAGGTTCGAATCCTCTTGGTCGCACCATATATTTTCAGTATTTAAAACGCCAGTTTGATTAAGTAAAGTCAGCTAGATTCTATGAAAATATTTGGTCCTATCGTCTAACGGTTAGGACGCCACCCTCTCACGGTGGAAATAGGGGTTCGATTCCCCTTAGGACTACCAAATTTTAATAATGAATAATCAAATCCCCCTCTTGAGGGATGTCAGCCAAAGGCTGACGGGGTGGACAAGGGGTTGCAATCAAGAACTTTCGAGTACAACCTTCCCCTCTTGAGGGGTGGCAAATTCGAAGAATTTGACGGGGTGGATCATTTTAAATGAAAAACTAACTCTTATACTTTATATTTACACTTTTTGTTTAATTCCTTATAATGCCCAAGAAAAATAAATATTAAAAAATATAATGAGTTTACAACTCTCTTGGGATCTCTTCATCATAGTTTTCTTTTCAATCGTAGTAGCTTACAGCTACATAATGGGGCGAGAAGACACTTTAAAAGTCATCATTGCAACTTATATTGCAACAATCTCTGCTGACGGTATTGGAAATATAGTCCAAAAAGTACTTGGAGGTTCAGATTTCTTTATGAAATTAATTAATTTTTTAGGTTTTGATGGTGCATCTCCAGATCAAATGACTGGCATTATTAAAATAATCTTATTTATAGCAATTATTGTAGTCCTCACTATTTTCGGTGATTATGAAGTTGAACCTTGGTCCACTCAAGGGGCCTTTATGGGGTTAATAACATTAGGTATAATTGCTATTCTAAGCGGAGGATTGATACTAAGTACAATAATAGTTTTTGCAAATGGAGGTAGTTTAATTAGTGGGCAGGGCGGTTATGTTGCTCCAACTTTTATCTCAATTTATGAGCAATCAAGATTTGTTCGTGGGCTTTTAGATTGGCATGATTTATGGTTTTCACTACCCGGAACTTTGTTCGCAGTAATCAGCGTTTTACAGAAAAATAAAACTTCATCTTGATTTGTGACAATTTCATTATTAAACTAGGCGCGGTTTCATTGAAATTTTTATTTTTTTTTGGGTCAGTAGCTCAGTTGGTAGAG